>JBEKFS010000133.1:0-24963 GCA_050013195.1 Occallatibacter sp. | reverse complement strand
CGGCGCCAATCAAATTTGGCTGATAAGCAAGCAAAAAGGCCACGGCGATGCCGTGGCCTTTTTTGTTTGCTGAACTCTGTTACGTCGCCGATGCGCGGCTCTTCAGGTCCTGGGTTAACACCTCTTCCACGGCATTTTCCGCCTCGGTCAGGGAGAAGCCGCCGGCCGGTTGCACTGCCACCTGGGTTCCGGTGTGGCCCAGGGCGGTGGCAATCTCGTTCCAGCGAAAGATGATAGAGTTGGCCGGCACCATGAGGGGCTGGCGGGCGGGCTCGGGGAGGGCGCAGTAGGCCACCCACATCCCCAGCGTAGCCAAAATCGCTGACTCGTAGACGAACTGCCATGGAGCGGTCAATGAAGAGTAGGCCGAATCCACGAGCGATTGAACGAAGTCGTTGGCGGAGATGATTCCAAGGCCCAGAGCAATTCCGAAGGCCATGTCGCGAGGCGAGAGGCGCAGCGCGTTCATGCCAAGGCAGAGGAAGCCCAGCAGGCATAGCTCAACGATACTCACCGAGCGCATCATGCCATAGGCAACGCTGGGAATAAGCAGAACGCCACGATGCGAAAAGGAAATCGTAGAAAAGCTCACGATCACCGAGGCTAATACCGCCCAGCGAAAGATCACGATACCGAACTTCATCAGCCCAGGGAAGGCCGAAAGCGTGGAGCGGAAAACCTCCAAGCAAATGAAGTATAGGAATACCGCGCTCGCTATAAATATCGCCCAATATGCAAAAAAGTAGATCGGGGAGCAGAGGCCGTTAAACCAATGTTGCGATCGGCCATATAAAAAGAATAGGAGTACGGGCATCGATGCAACACGCAACGCCAGGTAGGCTCCCATGGCGGGAAATCGGCGTTGCAGTTTCTTCGTCCAGAACAGGAAGCCGAGTACGGCCCAAAGAGCAAACTCGGCAACGCTCATCAGGGACATCGCGGTCTGTGCAGACATAGGGGACCCTCGCCACTCTAAGAACTTTCTTAGAATAGCGCCGAATGCCCTATTACTCAACAAAAAACTAACTGATTCCGTACACCCTCAAGCCATTGGGGGGCTTATTGGCCATCAGGGGGTGGGGGCGGGCAGAGGTAGGGGTCGCATCCAGGAGTAGGCAGAGTTGCGGTGGCGGACTGATGGCTCTGGATGGGCTGTGCGGTCTTGGGCGTGGTGGCAGCGGCAGCGGCTCCGGCAATAATAATGGTCAGAGCGAAAATACGAATAGCGAGTTTCATTGAAGGTAACCTCTAGTGGATTTGGATTGGCAGGAAGCACATCTCCTGTACACCAAAATCGTAGGAGATTTCGCAGATTAAGTCCAGCTAATTCAGAAATATAAATAGGCAGTAATAGGTGTGGTTACTAAAGTACCTCAGAGAGCCGGGAATTTCCTCCTTTCGCACGCCTTTTCCACCCTGCTTTCTCCTACATCCAGACCCTCTCAACATGGTAAAATATGACTTGGTAAGTTTAAGTGAAAACCCCTGTCTTTCAATCGGTTAGGTCCATGAATCCCGGCCAGGTAGCTCCTCCGGCCGTGACGCCTCCAGTGGAGCTAAAAGCGAACGTTTTACGAACGGACTCTTATGGCGACTGAACCCCTGAACACCCCGCTCTCCGACGACAACGGCAACTATACCGGCGAAAACATCAAAGTACTTGAAGGCCTGGAGGCGGTGCGCCTGAGGCCTGCCATGTACATCGGCTCAACCGGCGAGATGGGTTTGCACCACCTGGTCTACGAGGTGGTGGACAACTCAGTGGACGAGGCGTTGGCCGGTTATTGCAAAAAGATCGACGTCGTCATCCACGTGGATAACTCCATCACCGTGGTCGATGACGGACGCGGTATCCCGGTGGACCTGATGACGCTTTCGAACGGCGAGCAGATGCCGGCCGTGCAGGTGGTGCTGACCATGCTCCATTCGGGCGGCAAGTTCGACGCCTCCACTTACAAGGTTTCCGGCGGCTTGCACGGCGTGGGCGTCAGTTGCGTCAACGCGCTCTCGCAGGAGCTCAATGTGGAGATCTGGCGCGACGGCCACACATGGGAGATGGACTTCGGTTGCGGCGAGCCCACCAGCGAACTGCGCCAGGCGGGCACCAGCAAGCGTCGTGGAACCAAAATACATTTTTTGCCTGACAAGTCGATATTTGCCGCCACCGAGTTCAACTACGACACGCTGGCGCAACGGCTGCGCGAGATGGCATTCCTCAACAAGGGCCTGGAGATCACGCTCACCGATGAGCGTACCGCCGATCCCAAGACAGGCAACGCGCGCCGAGCCGAATTCAAGTACGCCGGCGGCATCTCCGAATTCGTCAAGCACCTGAATCGCGGCAAGACTGTGCTGCATGACAAGCCCATCATGATGGAGGCGACGCGCGACAAAGTCGAGATTGAGATCGCGCTGCAATACAACGACAGCTACTCGGAGACGGTATTCAGCTTCGCCAACAACATCAACACGGTAGACGGAGGCTCGCATCTCTCCGGTTTCCGGACGTCGCTCACTCGAACGATCAACGCCATCGGCCAGTCGCTCGGACTCTTCAAGGACATGAAGGAAAACCTGAGCGGCGACGACGTGCGCGAGGGGCTGGTGGCAGTGGTCAGCGTCAAGCTGTCGCAGCCGCAGTTCGAGGGCCAGACCAAGGGCAAGCTCAACTCCGATATCGCAGGCACCGTGCAGGCCTTTGTCAACGAGCGGCTGGGCGCATACCTGGAGCAGAATCCGCCCATCGCCAGGAAAATCATCAACAAGGCCATTGAAGCCGCGCGTGCCCGCGAGGCCGCTCGCAAGGCTCGTGACCTGACCCGCCGCAAAGGTGCAATGGACGGCGGCGGATTGCCCGGCAAGCTGGCCGATTGCAGCGAGCGCAACCCGGAGCGTTGCGAATTGTATCTGGTCGAGGGCGAAAGCGCAGGCGGCACCGCCAAGCAGGGCCGCGACCGCCGCTTCCAGGCCATTCTGCCGCTGAAGGGAAAAATCCTCAACGTGGAAAAGGCGCGCTACGACAAGATGCTGGGCCACGAGGAGATCCGCGCCATGATCACCGCGCTGGGCTGCGGCATCGGCAAGGACGACTTTGACGCCGCCAAAATCCGCTACGGCAAAATCATTCTCATGACCGACGCCGACGTGGACGGCTCGCACATTCGCACGCTGCTGCTCACGTTTTTCTTCCGTCACATGACCGAGCTGATCAAGCGCGACAACATCTACATCGCCCAGCCGCCGCTGTTCAAGATCAAGAAGGGCCGCTTCGAGCAGTACATCAAGGACGAGCGGGAGTTTGTGAAGGTGATGGTCAAGCGCGCGTCGGAAGGCATGGTTGTGCGCCACGGCGAGGCAGCCAGCCGCATCGAGGGCGCCACCCTGACCCGCTTCATGGGAACCTTGAGCGAGTACCTGGACTTCGTCGAGAAGGTGGACAAGCGCATCCGCAACGAGAAATTAACAGAACTGCTGGCCCGCGCCGAGCTGACACACAGAGCCGACTTCGCCTCCAAATCCGAGAGCGATATTCCGCCCAAGCTGGCCCTGCTGCGCGCTGAACTGGCCGAGCGCAGCGATGAGTTTGGCTTTAAATCGCTGGGCAAGCTGGTTGAGGATGAAGAGCACCATACCTGGTCATTTGCGTTCGTGGATACGCAGGGCGCCGAGCGGCGCATTGACTGGACCCTGGCCTCCAGCCCCGAGTTCCGCCAGATGATGGCCAAGTACACGCTCATCAAAGAATTTCTGGAACCGCCGTTCCTGGTTGAGTATGCCGCCAAGGCCGTGGCCGCCGATGCTAAAGCCGAAGCCGAGGCCGATGAGGAAGAAGGAGCCGAGGCGCAGGCCGAGGCCAAGCAGGCTCGCCGCACCGCCCGCTTGCTGCGCGAGCCGGTGGAAAAGCAGACCGCCCGCGAACTCTTCGCCTACATTGTCGAACAGGGCAAGAAAGACTACCAGGTACAACGCTACAAGGGCCTGGGCGAGATGACCAGCACACAGCTCTGGGAGACCACCATGGACCCCGAGCGGCGCACGCTGCTCTCAGTCAAGCTGGAAGACTTCGTGGAAGCCGAGGAGATCTTCGCAACGTTGATGGGCGAAGATGTCGAAAAGCGCCGCAAGTTTATTGAGGACAATGCGCTGGATGTCAAGAATTTGGACATCTAGAATCAGACTGGGAAACTACAACGGCTCAATTGTTCCAGAGCTGGACAAACCCGCTGTTCACATTACTTCGGTCCATAGCGTTTCTCTGTTTTCTGGCGTAAAGTTACGCCATGTTCCTCGACCATCAAGACGTGCGCAGGGCCTTCGAAGGGGATGAGTTCTTCCCGCTCTTCCAGCCGCTGGTGGAACTGAGCAGCGGGCGGTTGGCCGGTTTTGAAGCCCTGGCGCGATGGAACCATGCACGGCTGGGCGCTATCTCGCCGGACGCTTTTATTCCCATCGTTCAGAAGTGCGGGTACATCAACGCACTGACACGAAAGTTACTGGAAAAGACCTTTGCGGCTGCGCCCCTGCTGCCGGACGGGCTGCGCTTGTCCATCAACCTTTCTCCGCTGCAAGTGATGGATGAGACACTGCCCGGCCAAATTGCGGCGGTGGCACAGAGTGGTGGATTTCCGCTCGATCGGTTGACCGTGGAGATGACCGAGGGCGCGCTGCTGAATCATTTTTCCTGCGCTGAGGCAGTAGCCGGCGAATTGAAGGCCATGCAGTGCAGGCTGTCGCTGGACGATTTCGGCGCTGGCCACTCCAGCCTCATTCATCTTCATGCCCTGCCCTTCGATGAAGTGAAGATCGACAGAAGCCTGATTCATGCCATGACCCAATGCCGCGCGAGCTGGACGATTGTTGCCGCGGTCTTTGGCCTGGCGCGAGACCTCGGTCTCGAAACCGTGGCAGAAGGAGTGGAGACCGAAGAGGAAGCCGGCATTTTGAGCGAGATGCACTGCGACATGGCCCAGGGCTGGCTCTTCGGTAAGCCGGCGGCTGCCATTGAAATTCCGCGAATGGTCTCCGCAGCTTTGTGCAATCAAGCTGGTTCCATCTTCGTGCTTGAGGAGCAGGAAGAGATGGTTGCGTCGGTTTAGAATGGATGCGGAGAAGCCTCGATGAGATTGATCCTTGTTCGGATTGCCAGAATGATCGCCGTTCTGGCAATTTTGTTTGCTGCTCACACACAGATTCACCCGCAGTTTGGCTGGAGCGCACCGCCGCCGGAGAGCGCCTCTTCCATACCAAGCGCGCAACTGCTTCAGCCCGATGAGCTAAGTCGCCTGCTGCATGCCAGTGGCGCAAACAAGCCGCTGGTGCTGCAAGTGGGTTCGCATATGCTCTTTGCCCAGGCACATATTGCAGGCTCTGAATATGCCGGGGCCGGTTCGCAGGCCGAGGGCCTTAGTCAACTTCAGGCAAGGGTTGCGCCGCTGCCGCGCAATGCCTTCATCGTTCTCTATTGCGGCTGTTGCCCGTGGAGCCGCTGCCCTAACGTTGGGCCCGCATTTAAACAATTGCAGAATATGGGATTCACACGCGTGAAGGTTCTCTATCTGGCCAACAACCTGGGAACCGATTGGGTAGACAAGGGGTATGCGGTTGAACGCGGACGCTAGATCGCGGGCTGTGCATCGCCGCCTGCTGCTGGCCGCATTGCTGCTGGCCTGCTTTGCCGCCTCAGGTGTGCGCTCCGCTTCTGCCGCCGAATCTCTCGTCGGGATGAAAGCTCCGGAGTTTACACGCACAGATTTCAACGGCGCCAGAATCGATCTCGCAAGCTTCCGCGGCAAGGTGGTGCTGCTCGACTTCTGGGCCACCTGGTGCGCATCCTGCCTGGTGGAGATGCCCACCTTCGTACAGTGGCAGCGGGACTACGGCTCGCATGGATTGCAGATCATCGGCATCTCCATGGATGACAATCCCGCATCAGCACGCAGGATTACCACCAAGTTTCGTCTGAATTATCCCGTGGCCATGGGCGATGAAAAGCTGGGAGAACTCTATGGTGGAGTCCTCGGCTTGCCCTTGACCTACCTCATCGACAAGCATGGAATCATCCGCGCAAAGTTTCAAGGCGAGACCGATCTGAAAATCATCGAGCAGCAGTTGAAGGCGCTGCTGGCCGAGCATTGAGCCTTGTCATTCGCAACAAGCTAATTCAGCTTCTCCTTGCCCCCAATGCGCGCCACGCTGAATTGCGCCCCAGCAAACAAAATCAGCCCTGAGGTATAAGCCCAGAACAACAGACCCACCGACACATAGAACCGGCCGTAGAGATCGTCCAGATGCATATGCGGCAACAAGAGCTCAAAAATGTACTTCGACACCAGCCAGATGACACCGGTATAAATTGAAGTGCCGAGCACATGCCTCCATGGAACCTTACGGTTGGGCAGCAGCCAGTAGATGGAAAAGAAAAACGCGATCGAGGCAATTCCGGTGGTTGCGGCCAACAGAATAGAACAGGCGCCCTGGTAAGTAATGTGCAGAACAAAATCGATGAACTTGATATTTGTCTGGTGAACGAAGATCAGGCTCAGCACCTCGCGCACGGCCGCGTTCACCAGGATGCTTGCCATGCCCAGCACCACCATCAGGATTGCCAGGCCAAAGGCGATGACCTGGTTGTGCAGGTAGTTGCGGCTCTTGGTCACGCCCCAGGCCTGGTTCAATGCCACCTCCAGAGGCAGAAAAATTCCCGTGCAAGCCACCAGAATCATAACCAGTGAAAAGACCTGCAAACCATGCCGCGAGGCCGTAGCTGCCACGCCGGCTAGATTATTGGCAATAAAACCCTGATTCGAAGGCAGAAAGTAAGCGACCATGTCGTCGATCACTTGCATCATCATCTTTGAGTGTTGGAAGACCGTATCCGCCAGCGAATAAAGCAGCACGATGAACGGAATAAACGAAAGAATCGCGTTAGCCGCCACGCTGAAGGCGAAGGTGTGCACCTCGCTATCCAGCAGGTAGTGAATCAGCGCCGTGCCATCCTTGCGCCAGCGATACCACTTGGACTGTTTTGCCGGTATCGGCGCATCGGCGGCGCGTGGAGCCTCAATCGCCGCATCGGGTTGCGCATCGTGATTCAGGTCTTCAGCCACGGGCTACATCCTTTCAGAAGCAAAACTCTTCGCGGTCTAATCGCCTGCGCACCAAAACTACGGCACGAAGCGAAACGACGTCGCGAAGCAAATCTGCGGAAAGTCGGTTGCATTAAGAATAGTCGCTGGAGGCTAAGCGCCGCGCAGTTTTTCTATCGCCCAACGCGCCGCCGTCCTCAGCCCTTCGTCGGCGGCCTCGCTCCACGTTTCGAGGAGCGGCACAAACCGGCTCAGCCTGCTGTTGCCCATGGCGATAGCCACATTGCGACTGAGCCCCCAAAATCCCGCTCTGCGTACCGGCGAGCCGTTGAAATTTTTCTCGAACTCTGCCTCATCCATCGCAGCCAGCCAGTCTAGCGACGGGTTCACAAGCTCCGGACGCGGCTCGAGCTCCGGGTCCGCGGACAGTTGGTCCAAATGCAGGGTCGCCTTCCGGTTCCAGGGGCAAACGTCCTGGCAGATGTCGCAGCCGAAGATTTGCCGTCCCATGCCTTCCATCAACTCCGGCGCAATCGCACCGCGATGCTCGATGGTCAGATAAGAAATACATTGAGTCGCGTTCATCTGATAAGGAGCAATCAGCGCGCCGGTCGGGCAAGCCTCCAGGCAGCGGCGGCATGTGCCGCAGCGGTCGGGCTGCAAGTCGACAAGCGCTGCATAGTTTTCGATCTCCAGAGAGGTCAAGAGCACCGCCAGAAACCCAAACGATCCCAGCTTTGAGTGGATCAGGCAGGTGTTCTTGCCCGTCCAGCCAAGTCCAGCCGCCGTAGCCAGCGCCCGCTCCACCACCGGCCCGGTGTCTACAAAGGCGCGCGCCTCAAACTCGCCGTAGTGCTCGTGCAGTCGCAACTCCAGCTTTTTCATTCGCTTTAGCAGTACCTTGTGATAGTCGGTTGGCCGCCGCGCGCCGTCTGCATCCATTTTGCCTGACAAGGCGTAGCGAGCAATCCATCCCATTCCCTCTGTGGCAGGCTCGGTTGAGCGCGGTTGCGGACCGTTGTAATTAGCAAAGCAAACCACCACGGACCGCGCCCAGGGAAACGGAAGCCGCGCCCGCAAAAGCCGCCCATCCTCAGTCGTCCGCTCCAGGTAGCGCATCGTGCCCGCGCGGCCAGCCCGCACCCACTCCTCAAAGCGCGTGGCGTCCCGTTTTTGGTGTACATAGGGAAGCGCCGTTAGTCCGGCCTCGGTGAATCCGGCCTCCAAAACCAGTCTGCGCACAAGTTCCCTGTTCAGGCAGGCGGGCAGGCCGGCGGCCGTGGAGTGAGCTTCGGGTTTGGGCGCGGAGTTGGACACAGACAACCGGTAAACCAAGTATCAATCTTCTGTTACAAGAATAGGAGCCCTGATTCCAGATACCGTATGATGAAAGAAAATGCCGGTCATTTCGATAGACGTGGTAACCAAAGACCTTTTGAATGAATGCATTCAAGTTCGCCGAGGTTGATAACAGGCGGTAATGCCTCGTAGCCAGGAGAACAAGATGGAAATTCCGGTTGAATTGTCTGTCGTCATGCCTTGCCTGAATGAGGTAGAGACTGTCGGCGTATGCGTGCGCAAGGCGGTTGAGACTCTTCGCGTGACGGGCATCCAGGGTGAAGTTATTGTCGCGGACAATGGATCAACCGATGGCTCAGTCGAAGCTGCGCGAGCGGAAGGCGCGCGGGTGGTCAATGTCGAAGCGAAAGGATACGGCAACGCTCTGATGGGCGGCATCAAGGCTTCGCGCGGAGAGTATGTGCTGATGGCGGACGCGGACGATAGCTATGATTTCACCCATATACCTCGTTTTGTGGATCAACTGCGCGCCGGATCGGACCTGGTGATGGGCAATCGTTTCCGCGGCGGCATTGCAAACCATGCGATGCCCTTTTTGCATCGTTACCTGGGAAATCCCGTGCTCTCAGGCATCGGAAAGCTGTTTTTCGCTTCACCCTGCGGAGATTTTCATTGTGGTATCCGAGCTTTCCGCAAAGACAGCTATCAGCGCATGGACCTGCGTTCCACGGGGATGGAGTTTGCCAGCGAGATGGTGGTGAAGGCGAGCCTGCTGCGGATGAAGGTCAGCGAGATTCCCACCTCGCTATCTCCCGACGGACGCAGCCGTCCGCCGCACCTGCGGACATGGCGAGACGGTTGGCGGCATCTCCGCTTCATGCTCATGTATAGCCCCCGCTGGCTTTTTCTCTATCCGGGAATGTTTTTGATCTTGCTGGGGCTGGCCGGATGCGCATTGCTTCTGCCGGGGCCGCGGGTCGTCCACGGCATCGGATTCGACGTGCATACGCTTTTGTATGCGTTCGTTTCAGTCCTTCTCGGCTTTCAGCTATGCGCCTTTGCCGTCTTCACCAAGGTCTTCGCCATCTCCGAGGGCCTGCTGCCCGAAGATCCGCGCCTGAACCGCGTCTTCCACTACATCACACTGGAGGCCGGCCTTATCGTCGGGGCGGTGCTGGTGGCGCTGGGAATATGCGGATCGGTCTTTGCCGTCTCCGGCTGGGCCGAGAGGAGTTTCGGCAACCTGGACGCCGAGCATATGCTGCGCATCGTCATGCCATCCGTCTTCAGTATTTCTTCACGGAGATGTTTAGGGGCGCCCAGCAAAGCGCTGGTGCGGGGAACCAGCGACACCCCTGTTTACGTATTAATTTCCAGCGCGTTCATTTGCGGACAGCGACAAGCGCAAAGGAACACCCGAAACAGCTGCACTGAACAAAAAATGCTTCTATCCCCTGTGATTTCAGCATATTTCTTCCCCTGCGGCTCTCCCTGGAGGTTTTCTGATGACTAAGACGATTTTGAACCCGACGAGCAAGTCGGCGGCCTCAAACGACCAACCTGCCGAAGTAATTGAGCTGATTCGAGGCCGCGAGAAGGAGTTGCTGGCCTGGCTTGCGCCGCTGGTGTGCCGGCAAAGTGTGACGCTCGATATGCACGCAATTCAGCGCATTGACGCAGCCGGCATTTCCGCTTTAGTTTCGCTTTATACGTGCGCCCGGCAGGCGGGCCACCGTTTCAGCGTAATGCATCCCTCGCCGCGCGTCGCCGAAGTCCTCAAGTTGGTAGGGCTGGAGCGGATTCTTATCTTCCATCGAGCGGCCTGGAAAAACCCTTCCCGTCCGCGCCTCGAGCAGTCTTCCGCATTAGGCCAGACCGCCGCATAAAGCACCCACTTCCCACCCTGACCGCAACAACAATTACGCGGCAAGGGTGGGACATCCGTCGTCTTACGCCATTCACGAAAGTGCCTAAACCCCCTTTTCAGGAGCGATTTATGCCATAAATTGATAAAAATTCAGTGTCTGGATGGCGCTTGTCTTCAGGGCTGCGCACATCGGATGTGACCTTCAACACAGGCAACTGTATACTAGAAGCGATATTCGTAAGTACGACGAATCAATGCCGCGCAGCTCTCTCCGAAGCCCGGATGACCCGTACGCGCTCAGCCTGAAATCCTCACTTCTTTTGAGCCTGAGCCTCCGTCCGGCCAACCTGCCCAGTAGACCGCTTATGCGGAAATTTAGTTAGGGAGGCATTAAACCATGACGCAGGGCGCTATGGATCAGGCGTCTGCCGGACCGGCAGGCACGACCTCAACTCAACACGTGTTTTTCTTTGGCGGCGGCAAGGCCGAAGGTAACGGAAGCATGAAGGATGTGCTGGGCGGCAAGGGCGCCGGCCTGGCTGAGATGACCAACGCCGGATTGCCGGTTCCCCCCGGATTCACCATCCAGACCGAGGCCTGTCGCGAGTACATGCGCGGCGCGCTCTCGCCCGCGGTCAACACCGAGATGTATGCCGCCCTGGAGCGGCTGGAGAAGCTGCAAGGCCAGAAGCTGGGCTCGGGCGAAAATCCTCTGCTGGTCAGCGTGCGCTCCGGCGCCAAGTTCTCCATGCCCGGCATGATGGACACCATTCTCAACCTGGGCCTCAACGACCAGGCCGTCGAAGCGCTGGCCCAACGCAGCAACAATCCCCGCTTTGCATACGATTCCTATCGCCGCTTGATTCAGATGTTCGGCGACGTAGTGCTGGATGTTCCCAAGAAGCACTTCGAGCACATTTTCGACAGCGTCAAGAAGCGCGTCAAGGTGAAGTTCGACTACGAGCTCAAGCCTGAAGCGCTCAAAGAGATCATCGGCGAGTACAAGAAGCTGGTGAAGAAGGAGACCGGCAAGGAGTTTCCGCAGGCCCCGCTGGACCAATTGGTGCAGGCCCGCGACGCCGTCTTCAGGAGCTGGATGAACGAGCGCGCCAAGACCTATCGCCGTATTAATCGGATTGACGACTGGCTGGGCACAGCGGTCAATGTGCAGGCCATGGTCTTCGGCAACCTGGGCGAGAGCTCGGGCACCGGCGTAGGCTTTACGCGCAACCCGGCTACCGGCGAAAAGATGTTCTTCGGCGAGTACCTGATGAACGCGCAGGGCGAAGACGTGGTTAGCGGCGTCCGCACCCCGCTGCCGATTTCAGAATTAGAGCGCGTCATGCCCGACTGCTATCAGCAGCTCAAAAACATCACAGGCAAGATGGAAAAGCACTATCGCGACATGCAGGACTTCGAGTTCACCATTCAGGATGGCAAGCTCTACATGCTGCAGACCCGCAACGGCAAGCGCACCGGCCTGGCCGCCGTGCGCGTGGCCATCGACATGGTGAAGGAAAAGCTCATCACGCAGGAGGAAGCCATCCACCGTGTCGAGCCGAATCAGTTGTACGACTTTCTGGTTCCCCGCCTCGTCGAAAAGGGCGAGAAGATCGAAGTGCTGGCCACCGGCCTGCCGGCCTCGCCGGGCGCGGCTGTCGGCCAGATCGTCTTCACCGCCGAGGAGGCCGTCAAACAGCACGCCAGCGGCGCCTACCCGGTCATCATTCTCGTCCGCGGTGAAACCACTCCTGAGGACATCGCCGGCATGGAAGTTGCCGCCGGCATTCTCACTTCGCGTGGCGGCATGACCTCGCACGCCGCCGTTGTCACCCGCGGCATGGGCAAGTGTTGCGTGGCTGGCGCGGGCGATTGCACCGTGGACGAAGCCAAGAAGGAACTGCGCGTCAAGGGCAAGACCTTCAAGCAGGGCGACTGGATCTCGCTCGACGGCACAACCGGCCGCGTCATCGCCGGCAAGCTGAAGACGCTGGACGCTCAGCCCGACGATCCCGATCTGGTCACCTTCATGGCCTGGGTCGATCCCGTCCGGCGCCTGCGCATCCGCGCCAACGCAGACATCCCCCGCGACGCCAAGAATGCCCGCATGTTTGGCGCGGAAGGCATCGGCCTCTGCCGCACCGAACACATGTTCTTTGCCGAAGACCGCATCGAGCACATGCGCGCCATGATCCTCTGCAACACCGAGAAGGACCGCCGCGCCGCCCTCAAAAAGCTCCTGCCCATGCAGCGCGCCGACTTTGTCGGCCTCTTCAAGGCCATGGAGTCGCTCCCTGTCACCATCCGCACCATCGATCCGCCGCTGCACGAGTTCCTGCCCAAGCGCGAGGATCTGATGGTCGAGATTCAACACCTGGTAGACACCAAGCCCCGCTCGCCTAAGCTCAAGGAACTGCGCACGCTGCTGGCGCGCGTCGAAGAGCTTCACGAGCAGAATCCCATGCTCGGGTTGCGCGGTTGCCGTCTCGGCATCGCCTTCCCGGAGATCACCGAGATGCAGGCGCGCGCCATCCTAGAGGCCGCGTGCATCGTCAAGAGCAAGGGTGCCGATCCGCATCCCGAGATCATGATTCCGCTCGTCGCCACCCTCGAGGAAACGCGCAACCAGGCCGCCATCATCCGCCGCGTCGCCGCCGACGTCTTCAAGGAGAAGGGCGTCACCGTCGATTACATGGTGGGCACCATGATCGAGCTGCCCCGCGCGGCCCTGACCGCCGACCAGATCGCCGAAGAGGCCGAGTTCTTCAGCTTCGGAACCAACGACCTGACGCAGACCACCTACGGCATCAGCCGCGACGACATCAACCAGTTCCTCCCGGCCTACATGAAGGCGGGCATCTTCAAGCAGGATCCCTTCGCCACCCTGGACCAGGCGGGCGTGGGGCAACTGGTGAAGATGGCCACGGAAAAGGGGCGCAAGACACGGCCAACGCTCAAGGTGGGCATCTGCGGCGAACATGGCGGCGATCCAGAGTCCGTCAAGTTCTGCCACAAGATCGGCCTCAACTATGTCTCCTGTTCGCCTTTCCGTCTGCTGACGGCCAGGCTTGCTGCCGCGCAGGCGGCGCTGGAGGAGAAGCAGACAGGCCCAGCTCACACCACCAGCTAGTCAGTATGACTGGCTCAAACAACAAGGGCGCAGCCAATTGGCTGCGCCCTTGGCGCGTCTGGGGAAAGCCGCAAAGTTTAGTAGCCGGACCGGGCGCAGCCATAACAACCCTGTGATCCGTTCAAGTCAATTGCCTGGGGGGAATGCCAGAGCAGGACTCACGACGAACTCAACTGCACCCGTTCCGCGGGAAAGGGGTACTTGAAGCGTAGCAAGGAATGATGGACCGGACAAGAGGAAAATAGATAAATTTTGTCCTATTTTGTAACGATTGATAATAAAGGGGTTAGTGGGAGATATAAAGTGATCAATATTGACCACTTTATATCTGGGAAGTGGCGATGGGGGCTAAGCAAATCGGTTTTGCACACAACCCCTGCTCGCCGACGCGATCGACTTAAACAACAAAGGCGCAGCCATTCAGCTGCACTCTTACTTCTTGGATTCTTCAGCGCAGTTCAATCCAAATCGAATCGAGCCGTGGATAATTTTTCCGGAGTCGTCTGTGGAGAACTTCCATTTCGCAATTGCGTCGCTCACCGCCTGCCACAACATCCTGGGGCCAGTATCGATTGCGATGTCATTCGTCGAGCCGTCGCTCCCAATGGTCAGGTGGAATTCAACCGTCCCCTGGACCCGAGCAGCCCTCGCTATCGGGGGATACACGGGAACGACGGATTCCGTGGGACGAATCGGCTCGCTGCTTGTCAATTCAATGAAAGGTTTACGAGGCACATTCTGAGCCATGCGGTAGAGCGCCGAAGGACGGTCAGGGGAATTGCTGAAAATTCCGTCGAACTTTCCGTCTGCAATCGCCTGCAAGGCCACTGACTGCGATGTTGGACGAACCGCCGGGGCAGATTCAGTAACAGGGAAAATGGGCTTATCCCACGGATGATCGCCAGTGGCATGATCGAGCTTATCAAACAGGGTACGGGACCAGGCTGTGTACTGCGGCGTGTTCGGATGGGCGTCGAATATATCTCTATCTAATATATCCGCGCGTATCACACGGACACCACCCTTGCATTCCACCTGAATTGAGACATTCATTCCGCTAAAAACCAGGCCCTTGTTTCGCCGCTTTAGTTCAGCCTTCAACGCTTTCTCGGGAACCGTGCAGGGATTCGTGCCTTGCAGAACAGACGAGAGGGATTCATTCAGACTGACGTGTGCGATTGCGATTTCAGCGCGAGGATAGCACGTATCGGCAGGCGGCGTCAGGCTAATCCGCTCAACATCCGTCTTCTCTCCTTCGGAGTGCAGGAAAGTCAGGTCGTAGTAGTTAAACGGCGGACCTATGTCGATGAAGCTATCTCTTCCAATCACAATATCGGTAGGAAACGGCTCTTTATTTTTATGTCTTTGGGCAATGGAAGTGCCATTGATGACGAGGATAAAGCCGATGGCGATGACGAGCCGCATACACCACCCTTATATCACAGCATCGCCTCTATTTTTCTGTCGGCGCGTAATAGCCTTCCCGCGTAACCACGCTTAGGTCTTCCTTGTTGGACTTGAGGACGAGCTTGTGAAAGCCGCTATCCTTGTCTGACTGGTCAGGCGTGTAGGTCAGCAGGAACTGGCCGCGCAGCTCCACGGCAATCTGGCCGTAGATTTCTTCCAGGTTGTCCTTCTTCCTGGCCTCGTAGAAGTGGCCTCCGGTACGCGCTGCAATTTTCTCCATGATCTTCTTGCCGTCCACCTCAGGCTTCCTCGGGTACAGAATCGGCCCTTCTTCCTGCTGCGTTGCACCCGTCCCCGCGCCTATGCCTCTATTCCAGCCGCCGCCCATGCCGCCATGGGGTCCGCCGCTGCCGGGAGGACCACCTCCTGCGGGGCGCTCCTCTTCGCCTTTGAGATAGATGGTGTAAACGGCCAGTCCGGCGCGGTCAGCGGCGTCAATGGCGTCGTTCAACGTCATCTGGCTGCCCCGGTCCACGCCGCCGGAGAAGACCACCAGCACCTTGCGGCCCTCTTGTTTCTTCATCACCTCGTTGGAGGCGAGATAAATCGCATCGTAGAGTTCGGCGCCTTCACGCCTGCCGCGCCCCTGACCCCGGCTGCCGCCATAGCCGCCATTGTTGCTCCCACTGCTCTCAGAGTCCCGCGCCTCGTACTGCTCGTCGCGGCTGGGCCCCATTTCGCCCAGTTCGTGGAGCAGCTTGTCGCGCAAGGTGGTGAAGTCATACAGCAGCTCTACCTCGCGGTCAAAGTGAATGAGAAAAATCTGGTCCGTCCGCGCATTGGGACTGTCGCTGGGTTTTTCAGGCAGCATGGTGTCCACAAACTTGCCCGCTGCCCTGCGCTCGTAGTCTATCGCGCTGTTCATGCCGCGGCTGGTGTCTACCAGCAGGCCCACCCTGAAGGGCAGGTTGGTCTCGCGGGTAAAGCTAGTGATCTTTTGCGGACGGCTGTCCTCGGTCAGGGTGAAGTCGCTGATCCTGAGGCTCGTGACCAACTCGCCCTTCTTGTCACGCACCGTGACAGGCAGCACGACCTCGCGTGCCTGGACCTTCATGGCAGTGGCCGGCTGGCTGGAGGCAGGCTGCTGCGCAAGGTTGGTTATGAGCAGACAGGTCAGGACCAGAATCGATTGGGAGAGGTAAACAACGAACCGGATTCTCATAGTGGCCAAAATGTGCACACTTCCATTCCATTAGACGAGACAATGTGCGGAGCGTTGACGGACGCGCCTTACATATCAAGAAAGGCAACTTCAACATAAATGCGCTATCCCTCTACGGGCCAGCCGCCACCCGGAGCGAACGCTCTTCCAGACCAGCAGGCCGAACCACCAGAACCATGCCAGCACAGCAAAGAACATAGGGAGTTCCGAGAATTCACGAACACCTGGAATCAGTTCCAGCATAAACGCGGTCAATGTGCAGAGGGTGATGAAAGCACCCGGTTCCCACCACCAATGTCGGGGCCGTACCAATGGGAATCCGCCCACCAAGAACCATTGCACCGCGACAAGCACGCAAATAATAGTCAGAATCACGACTTCCGTAATTCGAGTCCTATGGAATCTTTTTTCAATGACCGAATCCAACGGAGAGATAGTAAATCTACATGGTGTGTGCCATCCGGTAAGCATCGTCACGGGAAGGTTGGCAAACCCGGAGATCATCGCCTGTGGCGGCAAGCCATAATAGCCTCCTCCTTCGTCGCATAGGTTGATGGAAATTGTCATCTCTCCATCCGGTCCCGTTGTTTCTGTTTCCACAGGTTGCTTCAGAACCGGCTTGCTATGGATATATCGCCAACAACAATCCCCGCCGCCAGTTCATGGCAGCAAGAGTACACAAAAGCACTCATAGAAATCAAAGAAGAAGAATGGAGATTGAAGCGGAAGAAGAAGGAATCTGGTAGCGCTACCGGGAATCGTCTCTCGCCACACCCGGATTTTCCCTATTTTCAATGCAAAAAATGATTCCAGTCAAGAGGTTACGAGCAAATTCACGTTTTGAAAAAAGCCTGTAACAAGGGCTTTTTTTCTAAGGACTTTTCCCGGATGTAGTTCAAAGTAGTGCAAAATTCACGCGCGATTGTGACCTGCTGACCTGCCTCGATTGTCTCCTCCAGCCATAACTGTAGTTTGCCGTTGTCCTGCTCCAGTTCCTTCAGCCGCTTGGCCTGATCCACCTTAAGACCTCCGTATTCCTTGCGCCAACGGTAGTAGAACTGTTCCGTAATTCCAACTTCACAGCACGCGATCGGATGCGTTTTACTGTTTGCTATCCCTACTTCAATCTGTCGAAGAATATTCACGATCTGCTCCGGCGTATATTTCTTCGCCTTCACCATTCCGGGCCCTTTAACCATACAAGTTTGTCTCATTGCCGCTGGTACAGAATTTGCCGGGCAGACCAGAGTGCGCCATTCGGCAGGCTCAAGCAGGCCCCAGCGGAAGCCCCGAGTCTACTAAATCAGACAAAAACGTGGCGTTGGCGAGATCGGAATAGTATAAGTGACATATCAAAGGAGTGCATCTTCTTGGAACGGCCCGCGCTGGAGTCGCACGCAAAATCTTCGCTCAACATCACTGCGTTGCTGCACGCTTGCGAGGCTGGGCAGCCCGCAGCCATGGATAGGCTGGTTGAGGTGGCATATCCTGAATTGCGCCGCATCGCCAGGCGGCACTGCGGCCGCGAGGGAAACTCTTCCACCTTGCAGTGTACGGCTGTGGTTCATGAAGCCTGGCTGCGGCTGGTCCAGGGGCAGCATGTGGACTTCAAGGACCGCACGCACTTTTTCGCGGTTGCCTCTCGACTGATGCGAACCATCCTGATCGACCATGCGCGCGCACGAAAGAGCCGGAAGCGAGGGGGCGGGATCACCTGTTTCACATTGATCGACACCGATGCTGTGACCAATCCGCCTGAAGTCGAGATCCTCGATTTGAATGCCGCGCTTGAAGAGTTGGAGAAGCTCGATCCCATGCAGGGCCGTATCGTCGAGTTGCGTTATTTCACCGGGTTCAGCATTCCGGAGACCGCCGAAGCGGTCGGCGCTTCCGAGAGCACGGTTAAGCGGGAGTGGATTGTCGCCAAGACCTGGATTCGAAGACGGTTGTTAGAAGGAAAGCGCGAGCCGTGACCCTTAACGACTGGAAGCGCGCAAAGGAGCTTTTCTCGGCGGTGGCCGAACTGGCCGAAGCCGAGCGGGACCTGTTCCTCGCCGCGCAGCCGGACTCGAACGAAGTTCTCGATGAGGTGCGCTCTCTGTTGACCGCCTATCTGGAGTCGCCCGATTTTCTGGAAGGCGCTTCTCCGGAGTTGCCGCCTGTGGATCTGGCCGACGAACCCTCTGGCTCGCTTGCCGGACGCCGCATCGGAGCCTGGCAACTCATTCGGGAGATTGGCCGTGGCGGCATGGGTGTGGTATGGGAAGCCAGCCGCGCCGACCAGCAGTATGAACAGCGCGCGGCCGTCAAGCTGATGCGTGCCAGTCTGCTTTCCGATCAAGACATCCGCCACTTCCGCGAGGAGCGTCAGATTCTTGCGTCACTGAATCACCCTTGCATTGCCCGTCTTCTTGATGGCGGCATGCTGGAGGACGGCTCTCCATACCTGGTGATGGAGTATGTCGACGGCCTGCCTCTCGACGCATGGTGCGAGCGCGAACAACTCAGCCTCCGCCAGCGCCTCGAAATATTTCTGCTTGTCTGTTCGGCTGTCGAGTACGCTCACCGCCAACTGGTCATCCATCGCGATCTGAAGCCGGCGAATATCCTGGTCACGGCCAACGACGGCGTACCGAAGCTGCTCGATTTCGGAATCGCCAGGCTGATACAAACCGCCGGCGAAGAACAGCACCCCACTACGCGGATGCTGACGCCTGAGTGCGCCAGTCCGGAGCAGGTGCGCGGTGAGCGTATGACCACCGCCAACGATGTCTTCTCGCTAGGTGTGCTCCTCTATGTATTGCTGACCGGAAGCCATCCTTTCGCCACGCCGGGATCGAATCCGCTGGAGACGCTGCAGGCCATCTGCGAAGAGGAGCCACGAGTCCCCAGCAGCATCGCGCCGATTTGGCGCCGTGATTTGCACGGTGAGCTGGACGCCGTCATCCTGCAGGCCATGCGCAAAAACCCCGCCGAGCGCTATCCCTCTGTGCGGGAACTTGCCGATGACATTCGCGCATGGCTGGATGGCCGCACAGTGAGCGCCGCTCGCCTGCCTTGGTGGCGCCGCTCTGCTCGTCTGGTGGGCCGCTACAAAGTGCAAAGCGCGGCCACCGCGATTGCCGTTCTCTCGCTGGTCGCGGGCATCGTCTTTTCCTCGTTGTCGGCCAGGAATGCACGAGAGGCTGAAAAGGAAGCTCTGGCGCAGAGAGACAATGCAGCCAGTTCGCAGCGCGCGGCGCTTGCCCAACGTGATCGCGCCGTAGCCGCCGAATTGTCCGCCGCCGCAGAGAGAAACCAGGCGATAGTCGAAAGCCATCGCGCCGACAACGAGGCAGCGACCGCCAAAGCAATCAATGAGTTTCTTCAAAACGATCTGCTCGCGCAGGCAAGCCCCGACTCGCAGGCCGCTCCGGATATCAAGCCCGATCCCGATCTGAAAGTACGCACCGCGCTGGATCGGGCCGCCAAGCAAATTCAGGGACGGTTTACGGCCCAGCCGCTGGTTGAGGCGTCAATCCGGCATACCATCGGCGGGAGCTATTACGATCTTAAGCTTTTCGAAAATGCTGAAAACCAGATCGAGAGGGAAGTCGAAATCCGGCGCAAGATTCAGGGCGAAACCTCTCCCGATACTCTTCACAGCCTCGAAGATCTGGCGGAAATATACACCGAGGAGGCGAAATACCCTCAAGCGGAAGAGTTATTGAGGAAGGTACTCAGGGCGTGTAACGAGACTATTGGAGAGAATGCCCCCAGAACGCTGGATACGATGGTGGATCTGGGTTCGCTGTCGCAGTTCACCGGTCATTGGCAGGAGGGAGAATCGCTCTTGCGCCGCGCGCTGGCAGTTCGGCAGCGGCTCTACCCAGAGGATTCCCAAAAACTTGTTTTCACGGCCGCTTATTTAGCGAAGATCTATTTCATGGAAAAGAATTACTCTGCTTCCGAATCGATTGCCTCCGAATACTTGCAGATTTCGCGTCGCGCGTTGGGCGAAAATCATCCGGATACGCAGAACCTTCTGCAAATTCTGGCGCGGGTCTATATGTACACAAAGAGATATGCGGAAGCCGAGAAAATCCTCACGGAACAGATAGAGACGCAAAAGAAACTCTATGGGCCGGATAAAGTATCGACCATGTCGAGGATTGACGACCTTGCCGCCGTCTATGTCGAAGAGGGACGCGACCGGGAAGCTGCCGACATTCTTTCCCGTCTGGTGGAGACGAGCGTGCGAGTCAATGGCAAGGAGAATTTCTACACGCTCAGCTACGAACGCCGTCTGGCAACCGCACTGGAAGCGATGGGAAGATTCGACGAGGCCGAGAGAATTGCGACCGGTAGCTATGAGGCTTTTCGACGCGTCTATGGAGAAACCAACCCAGGGACCATTGCGGTCGAAAGGATCTTGGCTTGGACTTACAGCGCCGAGGGGAAGTCCCGGGAAGCCAAGCCGTTGCTCGATTCAGTATTGGATTTATGGCGGAGAAATCAGGGAGCAGGACCGTCCGACGCCGCATTTGCTACAACCTTGCAGGGAATCTTCATGGTGAACGAAGGAAAGATCGACTCAGCAGAGACCGAAAAGACGCTGAGTGAAGCGCTTGCTATGGATCGTAAGGTGCAGCCCGATGGGTTTCTTACGCGCACTTGCCTGACCGCGCTGGCGCGTTTGCGACTAAGGCAACAACGATATGCCGAAGCAGAATCCCTTCTACGTGAGGCGATGAATGGCTCGGGAAATCAAAACACGCAAATCTGGGATACTTTCGACCGGCAAAGCCTGCTGGGCGCGAGCCTGCTCGGTCAATCCCGGTACGCCGAAGCCGAACCGCTGCTGCTTTCGGGCTATCAAGGCCTTCTGAAGCAAAGTCCCGCCATATCGGTCGATGCTAACCTGCCCGAAGCCGGCCAGCGGCTGGTGCTGCTCTACACCGCCTGGGGAAAGCCTGACCAGGCTGGCGAATGGCGCCGGAAACTGGGGTCCACCCCCCAATAGCCCCTCTCCGTCTTTGATCCGGTTTTTCTTCCCTTTCTCTTGCCACTGTAGGTGGCCTTCGACTTCCCGGAGGCTGGCAAAATTATTTTCAAAATCCTGAACCGGTTTGCCGCGCATTTCCGCTTATGCATTGTGGAACGGAGCAACTGTTTGCGCATTCAGGTTTGATTTCAGTTCGTTGCGGAAGAAAGAAGGAGGAACTATCATGCGATTTCTGCTCTCTACGCACCGGCTTCTGCTGGTGCTGATTTTCGTTCTCATTTCCGTATCCTCGCTTGCTAGCGCCCAGGTCACCGGCAGTAGTGCGCCGAATAAGCCTGTCCCCTGCACGACCGGCTATGTGAATGGCGTTTGCGGCTCTGGTGCGACTACTGGCGGCAATAGCAGTCCCGGTCTCCCCGGAGGAGCATGCCCATCCGGACAGGTTCGCGGCCCAAATGGATGTACTGGCCCAAAGACGGGCACTGGCAGTTCTACGTCTCCTGGATCCGGCTCGAGTTCCGGCACGTCTACCGGCACTAATACCGGCACGTCTACTGGCTCGAGCACCGGCTCAACTTCGACCGCGCAACCAGGCAAGACAGTACCCGGTAAACCGTCAAACTGTACCGGACCGGCGGCCAGTGGCAGCGTTGGCTGCACAGTGCCAACGACATCCGGGAACGGCACATCCGGCACCAAGACCGGTACCACCACCGGCTCGACCACGCACTCTGGCGGTTCCACCGGCTCCACCTCCCACACTCAAACCGCCATGAGCGTCCATAACACGAACACCGGCGGCGCTTCCGGCTCGACGGGTTCTTCCACGACTACGCATGGAAGTGGCTCAACCTCTGGCACCGGCATGGGTACAACCACCAGCTCTACCGGAGCAAGGTCAGGAGGTGGAAGCTCGACGGGGACCTCTACGTCCACACACGGATATAGCACCACAACCGGATCGCCCTCCCACACCCAAACCAACATGACCTCCTCGGCTACGCATGGATACGCTACGACTGGCTCGTCGAGGACCTCCTCAACCACGCACACCGGCAGCGCCTACGGCGGAAGTACATATACAACGCATTCCATGGCAAGCTCGGGCGGCGGCCCGCCGAACAAGCCTGTCCCCTGCACGGCGGGCTACGTGAATGGCGTCTGCGGCTCGGGGTCAACAACGGGCGGAAATCGCGGACCTGGTCTTCCGGGAGGAGCATGTCCATCCGGACAGGTTCGCGGCCCAAGTGGCTGTACTGGCCCAAGGACGGGTACTGGCAGTTCCACGTCTCCTGGCTCAGGCTCCACATCGCATTTGGGGCCCGGAAATCAAAGAGGCGGAGCAACAACCTTGCCGGTTCCGCCTCGCGGCAACGGAGCGCAGCCCATGATCTCGCACTCCCGGGGCTCGCAGTTCTCGCATTCGCAGAATCCGCAGTTCTCGCGCTCGCAGGGTTCGCAATTCTCGCGCCCGCAGAATCCGCAGTTCTCGCGCTCGCAGGGTTCGCAGTTCTCGCGCCCGCAGAATCCGCAGCCTTCACGCTCGGGGTCATCTTCCTCGGGTCACCATCGGTAGTCCGGCGGCTTCCGCTTTGCAGCGGGAGAGGAAGATTGCATTTCCCTCTCCCGCTTATCCCAGATCTCTGGAATTGCCAAAGTGAAGAAAGGTAAGGTATGAACGCAATGTTCTCTCAAACTTTACGCGTTATTTTTCTTGCGCTGGTCGTCAGCTTTCTCGCTTCCATCCTTTGGTCACAGACCTCCGTTCCCCAGTCCTACACCCTTTCCGCTTCCACTGTCATGGCGCTGGAGGCGATGTCAGCCGGCTCTGCGGTTGATGTCAAGGTTTCCCGCTTCGGCCCCAGGGAGTTCGTCGATGTGACCACGCCGCCCAACGCGGGCAAGGCCATTCATGCGCAGCACTGGTTCGACCTCGTCGCCCACAAGGCCTACTCGCTCGACCTGGTCAAGAATTCCTGCTCCTGGATGACCTACACCGGGCCGGATATGCCAACCATGTACGATCCGGTTGCCACTCCCCCGCCCTCCGCTGCCGACCTCGCCACCTTCAAAAAGAACACTGTGCGCCAGGAGAACGTCAACGGCATCGCCACGTACTTCACGCAAAGCTCCAGCGATCAAGACAAGGCGAGTATGTGGGTTGCCGTGAACGGCTATTATCCCGTCAAGGTGATGATGACCTTTCCCGGCGCACAGCCCATGCTGATGCTGGAAGTCAAACAACTGCGCTTCGAAAAACCCTCCGCCGCGCTGTTTACGCCGCCCGCCAACTGTCCCACGCAGGCACAAGGCGAGTGGAGCGCCACCAGCATCAGCTCTCACTTCGAGACGAATATCGACGTGCAAGGATCGGGATCGCTCGACCTTGGCACTGGCAAAACAACCGGCAACGCCACCGTCAAATCCAACACCAAGCCGAAATAACTTTTTGCGCCATTGTGTACAGCGGCAGGATCTTCGCTATCCCTGCCAGACTCAAATCGACCTACAACATTTTTTCAAGGAGCTATGATGAAACTCATCTTCCGCACTCTGCTCGTGACGCTCGCTGCCATCGCCGTCACCTCAATTGCATTCGCCCAAACGGATGTCGCCGGATCTAAGGATTACCCCGGACTCACTCGCCCACAGAATTACTTCATCGATGATTATAAGGAGTTGCGCTTTGATTCTTTTACCTTCCGTGTAATGGAAAACGGTCGCGAGAAAAAACAGGATGTTGAAGGACACCATTACTACTTCGGATACCGTTACAATTCCCAACGAGACCCCTCGAAGGGAGCTATGCCCAGCGCTTTGGAGGTGATTCGCAATTACCAGAACGCGGTGCGTTCCGTAGGCGGAAAGGTATTGTTTGAAGAGGGCGCCGGAGGCGATCGCTATACTACGGTCCAATTCGCAAAAGGCGACAAAGAGGTATGGATGGCGCTTCACGTCGTTGCATATGGAGCGGTGTACAACATGCAGATCATCGAAAAGCAAGCTATGCAGCAGGAGGTTACTCTGGACGCCGCCGCCATGGCTTCCAGCATTGCCGACACCGGCAGCGTCGCCATCTACGGCATCAACTTCGACACCGCCAGCTCTGTCATCAAGCCGGAATCCGAGCCGGCCATCGACGAGATCGTCAAGCTGCTCAACAACAAACCTGCGCTCAAAGTCGGAATCGTCGGTCACACCGACATGGTGGGCGACGCGGCCAGCAACCTAAAGCTCTCGCAGGCACGCGCGCAAGCGGTCATTACTGCTCTGGTCACCAAGCACGGCATCGCCGCCGCGCGTCTGGTCGCTTTTGGCGCCGGACCCTGGGCGCCTTTGGCCTCCAACAAAACCGACGACGGAAGAGCCAAGAACCGCCGCGTCGAGTTGGTGGAGATCGCTACGAAATAATGAAAATCCCCCGGGGGAGCCGTATTCCGGCTCCCCTTTGGAGAAACAAACACGAGAGAAGTCGCAATGAGAATGATTTTTGCATTGAGCCTGGTGGTTATGCTGAGCGCCGCCGTTCCCGTAGCCATGGGCCAAGGATATGCTTGAGTCGCAGTTCGGACTCGATGCGGGTCGACTTACCACCGTTGGATTTGATTCGTCGAAGCCGATAGACACCAATAACACGCCCGAATCAATCTATGCTTGCATAAGCTTCTGGTTCCTGCCGCATACTTGCCCTGAAATCTCAATGCTGAATTTCTGGGCGAACTTGCATAACCTCCGACGACAAATCGTCAAATGTAGTTCAACGGGCGAGGGCGGTTGGCTAAGATTTCTATAATCAACAGGATATAAAAATCTGGTAGCGCTACCGGGAATCGAACCCGGGTTTTAAGATTGAGAATCTCACGTCCTAACCCCTAGACGATAGCGCCACAATTGCAGGGAGCGGCCGTCACCGGCCACTTAGTTAGTTTAACAAGAATCCGGCAACCTGCCAAAGGAATCTAAAGCCTG
>JBEKFS010000132.1:0-9785 GCA_050013195.1 Occallatibacter sp. | reverse complement strand
GTTGAGCCCAATTCGCAAGCCGCAACAACAGATGCAGCCAGCTCTGCGGCCACAATGAAAACCTGGTCGCCCGCAGCCAGCGCCACATAGTCAAAATCAGGATGAAAGGCCACGGCCATCGACGCGGGCAGGGTCCAGGGAGTAGTGGTCCAGATAATGGTCGAAACCTGCTTGCCTTTGAGAGCGGCACTGATAGCCGCAGGCTCAGAAGTCAGCACGTAGCGGACGTAAACCGAGGGACTGGTATGCATTTCATACTCGACCTCGGCTTCGGCCAGCGCCGTGCGGTCGTGAATGCACCAGTAGACCGGCTTGAGGCCGCGGTAAACAAAGCCTTTTTCCAGGAAGCCGTAAAAAGCTTCCAGGGTGTGGGCCTCGTAGTCACGGGACATGGTCTTGTAAGGCTTGTCCCAGCGGCCAATGCAGCCAATCCGCTCAAATTGCGAGGTTTGCAGTTCAATATACTTCTGCGCATATGCGCGGCAGGCTTCCAGCACCTCCGGCACAGGCATCTCGAGTTTCTTTCTGCCCAACTGCTCGTCCACCTTAATCTCGATAGGCAACCCGTGACAGTCGTAGCCGGGGACGTAAGGCGCGTCGAAGCCGGCCATGGTCTTCGACTTGACCACAAAATCCTTCAGCCCCTTGTTCAGCGCATGGCCCAGATGAATGGGGCCGTTTGCGTAGGGAGGGCCGTCGTGCAGTAGATAGGCAGGGCGGCCCTGGGCGGCCTTACGAAGCCTGTCATAGAGTCCGAGGGAGGACCAGTGGGCAAGCCGAAGCGGTTCATTCTGCGGCAGGTTAGCCTTCATCGGGAAGGCGGTTTGTGGCAAGGTTAGGGTCGCCTTCAACTCCGGTGCTGGGGACATCTTCACTCCCTGGGCATTCGATATGGTTCTTATTTAGTGTAAAGGACTGGATACAAATTCATCGGTAACAACTACGGGTCATGACCGTCTATAGATTATGGGATACCAGACCGTGCCGGAATATGAGAGACTGGAGGAAGAAGCCCTCCAAGTTGAGACACAGACCGGTGGTTTCAAGCATAATGGAAGTACGGACCTGGAATCGAGAACACCCCTGTTCGGTCGGCAGACCAGGAACCCAGAGGCGCTAGAAACAGACGCAACGATGGCCAACGACCTGTTCGACCAAAATGCAGTAACCCAAGCTGCCGCGGCTACCACGGACGGCGTCGAACTCGACCTCGCCTTCGGCATCCCCGTAGAAGAAAAGCCCATCTGGGTTGGTCTCTATGAGAGCATCCGCGACGTATTTTTTCCGCGCAAGCTGCCTCCGCTGGAGTTGACCTCGACGCCGATACCGGTGCCGGACCGGATGGCGGTCAAGCGCAATCCCTGGGCCTTGGGCATCTCCGCCACTTTCAATGGGAGTCTTGTGGCGCTCGCCCTCTTAATTGGAGTGAAGACCTACATAAATAATGTAAAACCGAAGCTGCAGGTGACGCCGTTAGACATAAAAGATTGGAATGCTCCCAAGGCCGCCAACATGGCGGGTGGGGGCGGCGGAAGCCCAGACAAGATCGAAGCCATCAAGGGCAGGATTCCCCCACGGGCGAAAGCTCCGGATGAAGTTGCCAAGGTGGAAGCGCCGCCGGATCCCACTATTGATGTGCAAAACAGCATCGTCATTCCCGACAATGCGAGGATGCCGAATTTCGGCCAGTCGAATTCGCCCAATGTAAAGCTAGGCTCGCTGGGGAATGGCACCGGCGTTGGCCTCGGTTCAGGAAATGGAAATGGATACGGCCCAGGTTCCGGCTGGAACATGGGCGGCGGTCTGGCCAGAGTGGGCGGCGGAGTCTCGGCGCCCGTGGTGCTTCACAGTGTTGACCCTGAGTTTTCCGACGAGGCGCGGCGGGCTAAATACCAAGGGGTTTGCATTGTCGAATTGATCGTAGATGCACAGGGAAATCCGCAGAATCCGCATGTAACCCGTCCGTTGGGCATGGGACTGGACGAAAAAGCCATTGACGCGATTAAGCTATTCAAGTTCAAGCCAGCCTACGACAGAAACAACAATAAGACGGTAGCAGTGATGGTCTCCATCGAGATCAACTTCCGGCTGTATTAGCAATCAAGAAGAGGTAAGAATAAAGAGCGAAGCGCATG
Organism: Occallatibacter sp.; assembly: GCA_050013195.1. Taxonomy (GTDB): domain Bacteria; phylum Acidobacteriota; class Terriglobia; order Terriglobales; family Acidobacteriaceae; genus Telmatobacter. The sequence continues at coordinate 7,650 of JBEKFS010000132.1, read as the reverse complement.
AGCGCTTCGCTCTTTTCATCAGCGGAAGGGATGAGTGTTGCTCGCCTGCCAACGGTCTCTGCCGTTATGCGAGAGCCCTGGAGAGTAGATGTATGCCCGGGAAAACCACGATTCGGGGAATAAATGGTGCGCCCGGAGAGAGTCGAACTCCCGACCTACTGGTTCGTAGCCAGTCGCTCTATCCAGCTGAGCTACGGGCGCACACGATTGGCTTCAAGCGAAACCATAGACAGAATATCAGGGATTTTCCGGTGGCGCAATGATTCACCCCAGCGACGAAGACCTGTCGTCCGGGGACCCCGGCTGCCTTCAGGCAGCGGGCTCCTGAGCAGGAATCTGGGGCTGCACTGCATCAATTTCCAGGCCAGACTCTCGTACCAGCTTTGTCACGGCAGCGGCATTGAGCCTGGTGGCGTCGTACTCCACGCGTAGCGTGCATGCGGCGCGGTCAAATGTGAGCCGTCGAATGCCGTAAACCTCGCGCGTATTTGCCAGCGCACGAGTCACCGACTCTGTAGGTGGAGCGGCATAGCGAATGTGAATTTCTACCGTGGTCATATGGAAATGATAGCAAGAATTTACAGGCTTTTTAGATAAGCGCGGATTTCAGGGCTGCCCCAGTCCTGGGGTCCGACGACCTTGCGGCGGATGAAGCCCTGGCGATCGATGATGTAGGTCTCCGGCCAGCCATCGGTGTGATAGAGCTGGGCGGCTTTCTGGTCGGGATCGCGAACCGTGGTCAGGTCAATATGGTGGCGGACGATAAAGCGGCTATAAGCGTCAGGGTTTTCGTCGATGCTGATGGCCAGGATAGCCAGATCGGGCCGGTCGTGGTGCAGTTGGAGCAGCGAGGGCATCTCCTCGATGCACGGCGCGCACCAGGTGGCCCAGAAGTTGAGTAGCACTACGCGGCCTCGGTAACCGGCCAGGTGGATGGTGGTCGCGCTGTCGGAGATGGTGAAGTCAGGAGCGGCCTTTCCAGTTATTGCCGGATGGGCGCCGCGGTCGCAGCCGGGTGCGAACGCTAACGGCATAACCAAACTCAGAGAGAGGAACCAAGGGAGCCGCACATCTCTATAATACGGAGCGAGAGCCCCTAATGAAAGAGTGAGGCAAGATGCGTAAGAAAAGGGAGAGTGTAGCGGCTGAGAAGGACGGCTTAAAACCACAGCTTGGGCTTTCCGAGACTCCAGTGGCGCAACCGGTGCAGTGGGGAACTGTCTTCGACCAGCCCGAGCCAAAGAAGTTGCTGGAGCTGACCGTCATCGTTCCGGCGCGTAACGAGGAAGACTGCCTCGCCGCCTGCCTTCAGTCGCTGGTGAGCCAGTCCGAGGAGCTCTTCAAGCTGGGTCGCGACTGGGAATTGATTGTGGTTGACGATCAATCGACCGACCGAACCGCTGAGATTGCACGCGGTTTTGCCGGAGTTATCGTGCTGGAAGCTTTAGTGCCGGAGCCCGGCCAATCGAAACCAGTCTGGACCGGCAAGAATAATGCCATCTGGACTGCGGCCAAACGGGCGCGCGGGCGTTGGCTGCTCTTTACCGACGCGGATACCATCCACGAGCCGGGAAATCTGCACCGGGCGCTGCATGAGGCTGCCCGGCACGAAGTTGGAATGTTGAGCTACTCGCCGCGGCAGATGGTGAGCGGGCTTTGGCAGCGTTCGTTGATGCCTCTTGTCTTTTGCGAACTGGCTGTAGCATATCCCCCGTCCAAAGTTTCCGACCCCGCAGAACGCATCGCCGCGGCCAACGGCCAGTTTCTGCTCGTTGAGCGAGAGGCCTACAGGCGGATCGGTGGACACGCGGCAGTCTCCGATAAGGTGCTGGAAGACGTGGAACTGGCCTTCCTGGCCAAGCGGCGTAAAGTTGGCCTGCGCTTTCGTTATGCCGAAGACGCGGTTTCTGCGCGCATGTACCGTTCTACGGCTGCAATGATCGAGGGCTGGACCAAAAACCTGGCGCTGCTCTTCGGTAACTGTCTGGCGCTGGCCGTCTGGCGCGTGATCGATATATTGCTGCTGGTCGCGTTGCCGTTGCTGATGGTGGAGTTTTGGAATGCGCGCCTCTTCGCTCATTCGGCGCAATGGCTGATCGCAGGCTGGGTTCTGGCACTGCTATGGGTGCGCAACCTCTTCCGCTTCTATGGCCGCGTAGCCAAATCAGGCTTTTCGCTTGTGAATTGCGCATTGTCTCCGCTGGGCCTGCCGCTGTTTGTCGCGCTGCTTTGCCGCAGTTGGTACCAGCACCGCATCCTGAAGCGCGTAAGCTGGAAGGGGCGGGAGTACCCGGCTTGAGGCAGCCAGAAGCCCACTGCATGAAGCCTTAACCGAGGCTCAGGCATCTGTTCCTATGAGGGGTCAGAATGATCTATCTGACGCGGCGAGCCACTTTTTCCGCATCGCACTATTACTGGAACCCGGCGTGGACGGCGGATAAGAACGAGCAAGTCTTCGGCCGCTGCGCAAATCGCAACGGCCACGGGCACAACTACACGCTGGAGGTCACGGTAGCGGGCGAGCCGGATCCGGTCACCGGATACGTCGTCGATCTGAAGGGTCTCAAGGAGATCATGGAGCGCGAGGTGCTGGCAGCCTGGGATCATCGCCACCTGAATCTGGAGGTTCCTGAATTTGCCGCCGCGATACCGACCACGGAGAACATTGCCATTGCAGCGTGGAAGCGTCTGGAGCCGTCTATAACATCCGCGGGCAAAGCGCGATTGAGCCGGGTTCGTGTTTACGAGACGCCTGAGATTTTTGCCGAATACCGAGGCGAGTCATGAAGGCATATTTTGGCCGCCGCTACATGATCTCTGCAAGCCATCGGCTGCATACGGACGCGCTCTCGGTTCAAGAAAACCAGGCCACCTATGGCAAGTGCAACAATCCACATGGACATGGGCACAATTATGTGGTGGAAGTGGTGGTTGCTGGATCCGTAGACCCGGTGACCGGAATGGTAGTGAACATGGCCGCGCTGGATGAGGTGGTAGGCGCGCGGGTCGTGGAGCGATTCGATCACGCCAACCTGAATCTTGACCCGTTGTTTGTGAATCGTGTGCCGACGACGGAGAATCTCTGTAGAGCGGTCTTCGCATTGTTGAAGGACGCGCTGCCAGCCGGCGAGCTGGATCGAGTGCGCGTGGAAGAGACTGAGAACAATTTCTTTGAGTGCGATGGCAAGTAAAAAAGCCCAATTCCCCAGGGCGAAAGGATGTGGACCATGGCGCAGCCGATTGCAGTGAACAAACGAATTCAACGGCCAGTTGAGGCGGATGAAGGCTTGAGCGCCTTCAGTACTCCCGAGATGTACCGCGAAATTCTGAGCCGTTTGGGCGAAGACACCAGCCGCCAGGGCTTGCTGGACACGCCCAGCCGCGTGGAAAAGTCGATGGCCTTCCTGACCAAGGGCTACGGCGAGAATCCGTCAGAAATTCTGCGCGGGGCTCTCTTTGACGAGGATTACGATGAAATGGTCATCGTCAAGGACATCGAGATCTTCTCGCTCTGCGAACATCACATGCTGCCCTTCTTTGGCAAGGTGCATGTGGCCTATATCCCCAAGGGAAAAGTCATCGGGCTAAGCAAGATTCCCCGCCTTGTCGAGGTCTTTGCGCGACGCCTGCAGGTGCAGGAGCGTCTCACCCGGCAGATCGCCGACGCCATCCAGAACGCCATCCAGCCGCTGGGCGTAGGCGTGGTTATCGAGGCTCGCCACCTGTGCATGATGATGAGGGGCATCGAGAAACAGCACTCCTCTACTGTGACGAGTGCTATGGTGGGTTGCTTCCGCCAGAAGGAAACGCGCCTGGAGTTCCTGTCGCTGCTGCGGCAGCCCGACTCTGGCGGGGTGTGAGCGGGAGGCCTGGTCAGCTAAAGTGAAGAGGTGAACGGGCTTCTCGTTATCGACAAACCGGCGGGCATGACCAGCCACGACGTGGTGGGAATTCTGCGCAGAATTACCAGCGAACGATCCATCGGCCACCTTGGCACGCTGGACCCCATGGCCACCGGTGTTCTGCCCCTGCTGCTGGGAAAGTTCACCCGCCTGGCGCAGTACTTCTCCTCTGCGGAAAAGCGCTACACAGGAACGATCAGCTTCGGGTTCGCAACGGACACCTACGATGTTGAGGGCCAGCCTGCCGGGCCGGACAGTCTACCCGCGCTGACGCTGGTTCAGGTGCGCGCCGCGGCCAGCCGTTTTCACGGCGAGATGGAGCAGATACCACCGCCGTTCTCAGCAAAGAAGATTGCCGGCACGCCCGCCTACAAGCTCGCCCGCGAAGGCAAACCGGTGGAACTGAAGGCGGCCATAGTCCATATATCCTCATTTGAAATCACCGCAATCAAAGGCACAGAAGCCAGCTTCTCAATGACAATCAGCGCCGGTGGTTACGTGCGGGCTGTGGCCCATGAGCTGGGCCAGGATCTGGGCTGCGGAGCACATCTCAGCAGCCTGCGCCGCACACAGGCCGGAGTCTTCACGCTTGCCGAGGCGCATACTCTGGACGAGTTGCAACCGCTGGCCGGAAACGTCGAGGCGCTGGAGACGTTGTGCGTCCATCCACGCAGCCTGTTGCCGGAGATGCCTTCGGTTACCGGTGATGATCTGGCCCTCGGACGTCTGCGCAACGGCGCGCAGGCTAACCTTCCGGAGTTTTCCAACGCGCCGCTGGTGAAGGTCTTTGCCGGTCAGAATGAACTAGTGGGAATCGCCAGGCGAGTGGCGGGAACGCTCTTTCAGCCCGTGGTAGGAATGGGATGATGATCGTGATCACTGGCCTTTACGCAGCAAAGGTGTCAGGGCCGGCAGCAGAGTCCGTGCAATGATTTCGGAGCCTTTGGCGGTGGGGTGAATGCCGTCAGGCTGTATCGTGTCGGGAACATGAATCAGGTCTTTGTAGATCATGGGGACAAAGGCAATATGATGTTTTTGCGCCAGGTCTCGGAAGACAAGCTCGAACTGCTGGATGTACTCCTGGCCGTAGTTTGGTGGGAGGGTGATACCGGCTAGCAGGATTTTTATGTGGGCATTTTCGAGAGCCGTCAGTACCGCGTCAAGGTTGCGGCGCGTCTCAGACAGTGGCAGTCCGCGGAGGCCGTCGTTGCCGCCGAACTCGACGATGACGACTGCCGGGTGCAGCAGCAGGATGGAGTGCAGATCGGCGACAGCGTCCTTGGTAGTGGCGCCGCTTGTGCCCTGGTTGTTTACCTTATAGTGGTAGCCCTTGGCGTTGAGATCTCGCTGCAGGGCGTCGGGGTAAGCCTGACCGGTCATTAGCCCGTAGCCGGCGGTGATACTGTCGCCGTAGCAGACCAGAATTGGCCGATCGGCAGCCGGCAGCGGACGAGCAAGAAGAATCAACCCGAACGAAACAATCAGTGAGCGGCAAACGTACACAAATACAGTGTAACGAAGAGCAGGGAATAACGAACGTGGCGATTTGATTGCTTTGAAATGGTATGACATTACAGCTTGCGAAAGATTCATTCGGAGTTGCAAGAAGTGTCAGGGCACGACTTTAGTCGTACCGTGAATGCGCCTATTACATCGGGGCTTTAGCCCCTGAGGGAATGCGGCTAGATTTTTAGGAGGCAGAGTGATTGAGGTTCGGGACGCGAAGAAATGGATTCAGAACGGCGCACGGCGTGTGGAGATTCTGAAGGGGATCACCCTAACCATTCCCGCCGGTCAATTTGTGGCCATTGTGGGCGCCAGCGGCAGTGGCAAGAGCACCCTGCTGGGCTTGCTGGCGGGCCTTGACACGCCCAGCTCCGGCGAAATCTGGCTGGACGGCATACCGATTCACGATCTGGCCGAGACGGAGCTGGCCGTGGTGCGCGGTGAGAAAATTGGGTTCGTTTTTCAGTCGTATCAGTTGATCGAAACGCTGACGGCTTTGGAAAATGTGCTGCTGCCATATGAGTTGAATGTGGAGGGCAGCGGCATCACGCAGGCGCGGCGGCTTCTGGGCGAGGTTGGCCTCACAGAGCGCGAAGACCACTACCCGGTGCAGCTATCGGGCGGCGAGCAGCAGCGCGTGGCGCTGGCGAGGGCTTTTGTCGTCGAGCCGCCTATCGTGATGGCTGATGAACCGACGGGGAACCTCGACTCAACCAACGGGCGGATGGTGCTGGATCTCTTGCTGGAGCGTAATCGCAAAGCGGGAACGACGCTGGTGCTGGTGACACACGATCCGGAGATAGCCAGCCGCGCCAATCGCAAAATTGTGCTGCGGGACGGAATGATCGTAGAAGATACGCTGCCCTACACCGGGGCGAGTGAGGTTGCGGTTCAAAATCGGGTGAAAAATGGCTAAGCGCGCGTTGAGCTGGAAGCGGGCTGAGGCCATCGGTTGGCGGGATCTGCGCTCTGCTCCCGGCAAGTTTGGCTTTGTAGTGCTTTCAGTAGCCGTCGGTGTTGCGGCTCTTGTTGGCGTGCGCGGCTTCAGCGAGAGCTTCAAGCGGACATTGAGCACGGAAGCGCGGTCGCTGATGGCCGGTGATCTGACCGCGCGTCTCTTCCATCAGCCGACAGCCGAGGAAAAGGACAGGATTGCGGCCATCGCGCAACCGGCCAGGATTCGCACCACCTGGGTGACGGAGATGATTTCCATGGCTTCCGCGCCACCTGATCCGGTGCCTCTGCTGGTTTCGCTCAAGGCCGTGGACCCTGCCGAGTACCCGTACTATGGCACGGCGGAGCTGGAACCGGCGATGAGCCTGAAGCAGGCTCTCGAAGGCGACTCGGCAGTTGTGGCCGAGGAGTTTCTTATCAGGCTTAATGCACATGTAGGCCAGACATTGCGGCTGGGCGGTAGAAGCTTCATCATTTCCGCCGTGCTGAAGCAGGAGCCGGACCGCCTCAGCGCCGGAGCAGGACTGGGACCGCGGGTGATGATTTCGCAGGCGGCGCTTGAGCGGACCGGTCTGCTGGCTCCGGGCAGCCGGGCCAGCCAGAAATTGCTCATGAAGCTGCCGCCGCAAGCAGATCCTGTCGCGTTGCGCAAGCAGGTGGAGACGGCTCTACCCGACTCGCAGGTGATGGACTACCGAGAGGGCAATCCTGGCCTGAACCGTGGCCTGGACAACGCCACCGCGATTTTGAGCCTCATCTGCCTGGTCGCCATGGTGCTGGGAGCAATTGGCGTGGCAATGGCTATGCACGCTCACCTGGAGCAGCGCATGGACATGCTGGCCATTCTGAAGGCTGTGGGCGCCAGTTCCAGCGATTTGCTGCGGATTTTCCTTCTGCAAACATTAGGCCTGGGCCTGGCTGGTGGCCTCGTGGGCGTTGCTGCGGGCGTGGGTGTGATGGCCGCGCTGCCGGCGGTCTTCGGCAAGCTGCTTCCGGTTCACACAATGCTGGAATTTCCCTGGCGTTCGATTGCCGCCGGGCTCGGAACTGGATTGTTGACGACCCTGCTGTTTTGTCTGCCACCGCTGCTGGACGTGCGAAATGTCAGACCGGTGCTGGTCTTGCGCCGGTTGGTGGAGCAGGGTCCGGAGGGTGTCGGCGGCTGGTTTGCCCGCTGGTGGTCGCGCCGTCTGCAACTGGGAATATCGGCGATAGTAATTGCCGCGCTGGGCGGAATCGCATGGGCGCTTTCGGATTCGGTCAAAGTGGGCGGCTGGTTCGCGCTGAT
>JBEKFS010000131.1:0-9816 GCA_050013195.1 Occallatibacter sp. | reverse complement strand
CAGGTCGATATCTTTGGGCGAGATTGCGCCAGTCTCCACCAGCACGTCCAGATTGAAGACCTTCTTCCAATACTCCGGACCGTAGATCACCACGGTAATCTTATTGCCCAGCTTGTGAGTCTGCGCCAGGGTAAGAATCTCGAACATCTCGTCGAGCGTGCCGAAGCCGCCGGGAAAAACCACCAGCGCCTTGGCCAGGTAGGCAAACCACAGCTTGCGCATGAAAAAGTAGTGAAACTCAAAGTTCAGCGAAGGCGTGATGTACCGGTTGGGTGCCTGCTCGAAGGGCAGCAGGATGTTCATCCCGATGGTTTTGCCGCCGGCCTCATGAGCGCCCCGATTGGCCGCCTCCATGATGCCCGGCCCGCCGCCTGATGTAACCACAAAACGGTGCCGCCGTGAGGGAATTTTCATGGCCCAATCGGTCAGCAGATGCGCCAGCCGCCGCGCGTCCTCGTAGTAGCGGGCCATCTCCACTGCCGCCACCGCGCGCTTGCGTTGCAAATCCGAAGCCTTGCCCGCGGCGATCTCCGGCGCTTTGGCCGGTTGCTCATTACTGGGCGCCGGTTGCGTGGAGCCGGTGTTCGCCAGCAGCTCCAGGGCGTGATCGGCCTCCTCGCGCCCGCGAAAACGAGCCGAGCCAAAAAATACCACCGTGTCCTGGATTTGCTCCCGCCGGAAACGCGCCAGCGGCTCCATGTACTCAGAGACAATCCGGATCAGCCGCCCGTCTGCGCTGTTCAGAAAGCTCAGGTTTTCATAGGCCAGCGGTGCGGCTGCCAGTGGCGGCGGCGGCTCCCCGTTGCCCGGAATCACTGCCGTTGGTAAAGATTCCTGATCTTTGTTCTCTGATCTCTGATCTCTGTCGTTCATCTCATCCATCCCGATGGTGAAGCGCGTCATGAAACGCTATCCACAGATTCAAAAGCCCCAGCCCTGACACCAGGCCGCGCACCGCGCCGTTGGCTGCGTAGATCGAGAGCGTGGGAAACTGCACAAACAAGGGGTTCTGGTCCCAGAATGTCCTCGACCACGGCACATAGCAGACTGCCAGGCCGATGTACATCCTCAGCAGCACACGCAAAAACAACTCTGCGCTCTCCAGCCAGCGCGGAATCCGCTGCGGCGCGTGCTTGCCAGGCAAATCTTCTGAGGGGGGCGCGGACAAGGGATTGGGGACGGGCTTGGCAGCCGGGTTTACGGCGAGTTGAGACGAGGTCAATTCTGGCTGCTGGGACATTCGTATAATTCGCACTCTGCCCCCGTTTCCAGCCCCATCGCGGGCACTTGGCACAGGCCCATCCAACGGCCCGGCGCAGGGACGCCGTACTGCAACGGTAACACAGCAACCACTTTGAAAGTTAGAGAGGTAGACATCGCAAGCTGTGCTTTGGCTTCTGTTATGAAGCGCGGAAAGCATAACCTCCACATCAACCGCCCGCCGCGTTATCCTGTCACCAAATGACTCGCCGCCCGTCTCTCCCCATTCTGTCAGCCTTGCTTGTCGCCGCGCTCTTCATTCCCGCCCTCGCCTTCGCCCAGCAGGGCGCCATCAGCGCGCTTCCCTATCTTGCCGAGCAACCGGTGCGCGCACAACACGGCATGGTAGTCAGCGTGCACCACCTGGCCTCCGACGCAGGCCTTGAGATTCTGCGCAAGGGCGGCAATGCGGTGGACGCTGCCGTGGCTACCGGCTTCGCTCTGGCCGTGGTGCATCCGGCGGCAGGCAACTTGGGCGGCGGCGGCTTTCTGCTGCTGCGCACTCACGACGGCAAAACCACTTTCATCGACTACCGCGAAAAGGCCCCGCTCCAGGCCACCGAAACCATGTACCAGGACGCCGGCGGCAACGTCATCCCTAATTCCAGTGTTCTCGGCTACCGCTCCATCGCCACACCCGGCTCGGTGGCCGGTCTGGTCTATGCCGAACGCAAGTACGGCAAGCTCGGCCTGCGGCGCGTCATCGCTCCGGCCATCCGATTAGCCGCCGAGGGCTTTCAACTCACCGCCGAAGAAGCTCATGAACTCAGCGATCCTGACCTGGCTCGCTTCCCGGACTCGAAGCGCATCTTTCAGCGCGATGGGCAACTCTACAAGGAGGGCGAGACCTTCCGTCAGCCCGAGCTGGCCCGCACTCTCCGCCGCATAGCCGCCGATCCAGAGGATTTTTATCACGGCAAGATGGCTCGTGAACTGGTCGCAGATCTTAGCAAAGGCGGTGCGCTGCTCACCCTTGCAGACCTGGCCGCATACAACGTCGTCGAGCGCACACCCATTGTCGGCAGCTTCCACGACTACACGGTCATCAGCGCCCCGCCACCTTCATCGGGGGGAATCGTGCTGCTCAGCACCCTCAACATTCTCGAAGGAGACGGCCTGGCCAAGCTCGGCGACCGCAGCCCCACCGCGATACACCTGATCGTCGAAGCCTTTCGGCGCGCCTACATGGATCGTGCTGAATACCTCGGCGACCCGGACTACAACTCCATCCCCGCCGCCGAGCTGACCTCCAAAAAATACGCCGCTGCCTGGCGAGCCACATTCGATTCCAACGCGGCCACTCCCAGCGCCACTCTCCGCCGTCCCGAAGGCTTTTTGCCTCCCGCGCCCAAAACCGCTGGCCAGCATCCAGAATCACAGAACACAACTCACTATTCGGTGGTCGATAGCCAGGGCAATGCTGTCGCCGTCACCACCACCCTCAACAACGGCTTTGGCTCCCACGTCACCGCTGGCTCTCTGGGTTTTCTGCTCAACGACGAAATGGATGACTTTACCGTCAAGCTTGGCACGCCCAACATGTACGGCCTCATTCAGGGACCGGCCAACGCTATCGCTTCCGGCAAGCGCCCCTTGAGCGCGATGACTCCCACCATCGTTCTGGAAAACGGCAAGCTGCGTTACGTCCTCGGCTCGCCCGGTGGCGCGCGCATCATCTCCACCGTCGCCAATATCTTTCTCTCCGCCTCCCAGGGCGGACTCAATATCCAGCAGGCCGTTGATGCGCCTCGCTTCCACCATCAGTACCTGCCTGACAAGCTTTACCTCGAACCGGGCTTCCAGCTCGCAACCCAGGACGCTCTCCGCGCTATGGGCTACGACATCAGCATCAGTCACGGCTACTGGTCCAACGGCGAGTGCATCGCCGTGAACCCCAAAACCGGCGAACTCGAAGCAGGACAGGACCACCGCAGCCATTACGGCAAGGCTGCCGGCTACTGAGCCGCCTTGTAACGCGCTCTTTTTAGAGCAGTTTGCCTGTTGGTGTAGAGTCGATTTTCGATTGCTTGTACAGTGCCGATGGGTCGCGAACCCGTAGCGCTGGCCTCCCGGCCGGCTGTTGCGTGGACCTCCCGGTCCACGCTGCACTCTACACCATCCGTAAAAATGTTCTAATGCCTTGCAGGCGGTTACTCCAGTGAAACCAATTTGATACCGGCGGGGCAGCATTGCGATGCAAGCAGAGAAATCGCTTGTGTCACGCGAATCCTTGATGGCTTTCACAGAATTTTTACAAAGATTTTCCTGTATCTGTTCAAAATTGAACTTCCTTTTCCATAGCTCTACGTCAAATATGCAAGACAGCACGATCCACAATTGCATTCAGTCAGAGCAGCAAGACAAGAAGATGGAGGCTTAAGCCTCCGTTCCACTCCGTAAGCGCACAATTCTACGTTCACCTCGCCGGAACCTTCGCAATTTTCGCGTTGTGTTCTTCGGGGGAGCCTCTCTCTATGCACTTCAGATTGCCATCTTGAATTCAAGCTAGAGGCACAATCAAGAACGATCCAGTCAGGAGGTACGCATGGCCCTTGCCATCAAGCCAGGGTGGAGCAAGCCCTCCACCATACTTTTTGCCTCCGAGTCTCCCGCCGATGAGAAAGCCTTCGGATTTGCGTTGGCCCTGGCTTCGGAATTTCGTGCGGAAATGATTATTCTTCATGCGTTTGGTTGTTTAAACACAGCAGCACCCGGAGTCCTTGAGCGTTGCTATGACTGCGACACTGCTCGCGATGAGGAACAACATCTTGAGCATCTGGCCCAACGCGCTCGCAATATCGGCATTCATAGCAAAATTGTGATTCGCCCAGGGTTGGCCGCCGACCAAATCCTCGCCTTCCTGCGCGAACAGAAGATAGATCGCGTCGTCATGGGCGCCCACTCTCCCGGCCCCATAGGCAAGCTGCTGGTGGGCTCGGTAGCAGAGGCTGTTCTGCGTAACGCCACTGTGCCGGTCAACATCGTTGGTCCTGAGGTGATCAGGGACGCCTATCGCCACTCTGCCGGCCGCACCATCCTGTGCTCCGTCGGCAAGCACCAGTCCAGCATTGTCGTCGCCCACTTTGCCGCGGAGTTGGCCGCTACGCATAACGCCCGCCTGATCCTGCAGAATGTTATCCCGCACCAGGAGAGCGCCGAGCATCTCGCCGGCCGTTCGCTCGACCAGATCGAGGCTGAATTGCCCTCCCTGATACCTCCCGGATTGCAGCAAAAGATTGAAGTTAAAACAAGAGTAGTGCTCGGCGATCCAACCGAGGAACTGCTTTACCAGGGCAGAGCGCAGCGAGCCTGCATGATCGTGATGGGCGCGCACGACGCATCACGGTTTGCCGCTATCACCCGCGCAGGAATCGTCTACAAAGTGCTGGCCTACGCGCAATGCCCGGTCGTCACGCTCTCCCCCGTCGTGCTGTCCGAGTGCGGTGCCAGAGTAGTACATCCGCGTATCTCCGAACACTGTATGGCCGGCGTTTTTTAATGTTGTCGTTCATTTGCGTAAGCTCCCTGCGATATGGCCTTGTCCGCCATCGATTATCCTGATGCATGGAGCTTCTCGCAAAACCGGACCGCCCGTCGTCCAGCCGCCTTGCTGTCGCCGCTGTTGCGCTCTGCGGCGTCTGCGCCTTCCTGGAGCTCTATTCCACGCAGCCGCTGTTGCCCCTGCTTACACGCCTTTTCCATGCATCCAAAACCGGCGTCAGTCTCACTGTCTCCGCCGCGACACTGGGCGCCGCATTTTCGGCGCCCATCTTCGGTTCGCTGGTTGAGCGGCTGCCCCGCAAGCGTGTCATTGTCGCCTGCCTGACCGGAATCGCCCTGCCCACCTTGCTGGCTGCCACATCCACTTCGCTCGTTCAGCTCATCTTCTGGCGCTTTCTGCAAGGTATGATGGTCTCCGGCATCGTGGCCGTGGTGGTCACCTACATCGGCGAAGAATGGCCGCCTAACCGCATCGCCCTCGTCATGAGTATTTATGTCAGCGGGACTGCGTTGGGAGGATTCCTGGGCCGTATCACGACCGGTGTATTGGCCGATTGGTTCAGTTGGCGTGTGAGTTTTCTATGCATCGGATTCGTTGCACTGGCCGGAGCCTGTGCCGTTGCTGCCTGGCTTCCGCACGGACACCGCCGTCCAACGCTGCCCGCGCTCTCCGCAACGCGGCTCTCCTGGTTTCCTCAGCTCTGGTCACAGGCGGGAATCCTCTTTCGCAATCACCGCCTGATCGCCACTTATGCCGTCGGCTGCAACGTACTCTTCTCCCTGGTAGCGGTATTCACCTGGATCACCTTCCACCTCAGCGCCCCACCCTTCCTGCTCTCCACCGCCGCGCTCAGTTCGCTGTTTTTTGTTTACCTCATCGGCCTCGTCATTACTCCCGTCGCCGGCTACATCATCACCCACGTTGGCCTGCGCGCCGGTATCGCAGGCGCCATCGTCTGTTCCATGACCGGTGTCCTGCTCACCCTGGCCCCCTCGCTCTCCGTGGTCATCCTGGGACTCACCCTGGTTTGCACGGGCTCATTCATCTCCCAGGCAGCCTCGCAAAGCCATCTGCGCGTTGCAGCTCCGCCGGAGATGCGTGTCACCGCCGCCGGACTCTATATCACCTGCTACTACATCGGAGGCACCGCCGCCGGCGTCGTCCCCGGAGTCTTCTGGGCGCTGGGCAAGTGGCCGGCCTGCGTCGCCTTCATCCTCGCCATGCAGGCCGTGGCGCTCACCATCGCGCTCGTTGGCTGGCGCATGCCCAAAGAGGCGTTAGAGAGGCCCCAAAGCGACATAATGCCGTGCTAACCTAGCCTTTGTTCAATCCAGCCAGGCAATTGCTGGCTCGCAATAGGAACAGGCCGCCCATGAAGCCACTCACCCGCGATCCCGTCTGCAACCTCTCGCGCATCCGGACCGCCGCGGTCGTGGCCTTCTTTGTCCTCAACCTCGCCGTCTATCTCGTTCGCATCCTCAGCGTCTGGCGCTATGGCGCGCTCTTCTGCTCCACTGCCGTCGAGTCGCCCATGATCGACTCCGTTTGGAGATGCATGAATCACCGGCCCGTCTACCTGTGGCCCTTCGCGTTTCCCTTTTCTCTTTCGCTCTATAACTACCTCTTCTATTACGTGTATGCAGGCGTCCTTCGGTTGATAGGCGCATGGGACGCCGGCATACTCACCTGGGGTCGCCAGCTCACGTTGCTCTTTGCGCTTTTGGGCGCCATAGCGCAATGGAGGCTGGTGCGTGCTCTTCTCTATCTGCGCGGCCTCGCCAGCACGCTATCACTCTGCCTTTCGCTGGGTCTATGGCTCTGCACTTCGCTGGTCAAGTATTGGGCGCTCTCCATCCGCCCCGACATGGCCGCCGCCGCGTTGGTGATGATCGCCCTCTGGGTCGTCGTGCGCCAGCCCCATCCCCGACCCCAACCTCAATTGAGGTTTTGCTTTGCCTGGGCAGGCCTCCTGCTCTATCTCGCCTGGGCCTTTAAACAATCAATGGTCCTTGCCTTCGCCGGCCTCTGCCTCTGGTTGCTTCTCAATAAACGCTGGCGCGATCTCACACTCTTGGTCGCGACGTTTGCCGCGCTGGTCGCCGCAACGCTTCTCCTCGGCACGCCCGAATACCGCTTCAGCATTCTCATCGCTCCGCAAATGGTCCGAGGATTCGCCTTCTCGCTTCCCTGGATTCTGCGCGCCCTCGGCACCGGGCTCACCGCCGTGGGCCTGAATCTTTATTGGGTCGCCGCGCCCTTCGTCCTGCTATGCCCCACAGTAGGCGCGTGGAAAACAAAACCAGAAAAGGGGAAATCTCATCCTGAGTCAGCTTTGTATCAGGGCGCGACTTTCCAGTCTGCGGGAAAACTCAAAACTGAGTCAGCTTTGTATCACGGCAAGAATTTACACCTTGCGGAAAAATTCATTCGGAGTTGCAAGAAGCGTCAGGGCACGACTTTAGTCGTGCCGCAAAAGCAGCAAAATAATAGCTGGGCTTTAGCCCCTGAGGAAATCTCTCCTTTGCGTGAAGGACTTGTGCGGAGATTCAATAGTCCGCTTTTTACCGTCTTCGCCCTCGCCCTGCTCATCGGCCTGGCCGGCATGGGAAAAATCGGTGGAACCTCCAACTATCTTTTCGAAGCCTTCGCCGCCGGCTCCACTCTGCTGCAACTGGCCGTATTCTCCATGCCGGGAAGGCTGGTAACCGCTCTCCTTCTCTTCGGCTGCATTCAACCGGCCGTCCAGCTCGCCGGAGTAGCCATCGGCTACCATCATCCGGGCAAAAAAGACATGGTCCCCATCGCCACGGCATCCGAATACCGCGACGCCGTAGCCCTGCGCAATCGCCTCGTCAACATGAAAAAGCCCATCTTCACCACCGATGGAATTTTTTCCCTTCCATGGAACTCCGCCGAAAACGACGCACCCGCCATAGTCATCGACCCCAACTTTCAGCAGGCCGCGCGCACCCATGAACAGAGTGGCGGCGTCGAAGGCATCTTGCAGCGGGGCGAAATTCCCACAGTGATGCTCGCCTCCACCGATCTCGTCTACCTCAATTGCCTGCATCCGAATTACCGCAAGGTCGGCGAATCCCTCCAGCAGGGCGTCACCTACATCATCTATGAGTTCAGCGCTAATCCCCCGCACTGAGTAAATATCCTCCAGGTGATCCGGAGGCTTTATGGTTGTTAGCTCCTCAAAGGGGCCTTTGTAGAAGCGCTTCATGACATCAGCAGCTCGTCGCGTGCGTAGCAGGCGCAAAGTATGTTAGCCCGTCATCCGCGCCGTAGGCGCAATGTTTGTTAGCCCCGCGCTTCAGCGTGGGGATGATGAAACCATTAATTCATCCGGAGTCCCGTAGGGACGGTGCGAATATTCCGTGCCTTCCCGCCGCGTTAAAATTGAAGTAGAACATAATTTTTTCTGCAACATCCTGGTCCGGCAAATGCCCGGAGTTGCGCGCAAGGAGAGAACTCAATGGCATTGATGAAGACATCCAACCCAGCGCTGGGCGAAGGCACATTTCGAGACCTTTCTGGCTCTCAGTACGGCGGCGTAATCGACGAAACCACCCACATGACGCTCAACGGCACGGTCAACAAGACCGGCATCCTGTTGGTCTGCGCATTGGCCACCGCCGCTTACACCTGGCATACCTTCCTTCAGTCGCGCGATCCCGCCGACATCATGCCATCCATGCTCATCGGCCTCTTCGGCGGTCTCATCGTCGCCATGGTCACCATCTTCAAAAAGGAGTGGTCGCCGGTGACCGCGCCCATCTATGCGCTGCTCGAGGGCCTGGTCCTCGGCGGCCTCTCGGCCATGCTGGAACTGCGCTTTCCCGGCATCGCCATGCAGGCCGTGGCCCTCACCTTCGGCACGCTCTTCGTGTTGCTGCTGGCATATCGCTCCGGGTTGATCCGCGTTACGCAGAAATTTCGCCTGGGAGTCATCGCGGCCACCGGCGGCATCCTTGTCTTTTACATGATCGAATTGCTATTGGGCTTCTTTGGCATCCACTTCACTTCCATCAACGGCTCCGGGCCCATCGGCATCGGATTCAGCCTTGTCGTTGTGGCCATCGCAGCCCTCAATCTGGTCCTCGACTTCGACTTCATCGAGCAGGGCGTCCAATATGGCGCTCCCAAATATATGGAGTGGTACGGCGCCTTCGGCATCATGGTCACGCTGGTCTGGCTCTACCTGGAGATTCTGATTCTCCTCTCCAAATTGCGCAGCAGATAACCAGTGTGGCGTCACTAATGTTCGCATCAAAGCAAGGCTGTCATCCTGAGCGAACGGGGCCCCAAGCGTACTCTACAGCCTGGGGGTGGTGAGTCGAAGGATCTGCTGTTGTTCTTCACTGAACTTTTACTTCACCACAATAGGGCGCATTTCATAAACCTACCTTTATCAGGACACGACTTCACTTGCGCGGAAAATGCAAATGGTGAAGCAAGAAGCGTCAGGGCACGGCTTTACGGGTGCGGAAAAATGTAAAGGGTGGAGCAAGAAGTGTCAGGGCACGGCTTTACGGGTGCGGAAAAATGTCAAGGGTGGAGCAAGAAGTGTCAGGGCACGACTTCAGTCGTGCCGCAAATGTAGAAATAAATGTGCGGGCTTTAGCCCCTGAGGGAATATTCGTAGGACAAGAGAATCTTTCTTCAGGGTCGGAGTGCAATCACTCAGTACCAGATTCCTTCCGCGCCTCAGCCACCAGACGGCGGACGACAGCGTGGAGGATCAGAGTTCCCGTTAGAGTGTTGAATATCGCCAGCAAACTAAACGCTAGGCCTAGGAACAATCCAGCGTGGTCACCATTCGCATAGTATTTGATGATCATGCAGATTCCTAAACCGATACACAATGACGCGCTCACAATCCAAGAAATTGCTGAGTTTAGCGTCTGCTTTCTTCCAACTCTGTCGAAGTGTCTATCTATTCGTTCCATGGCGGCAATTATAGCGCCAACTGCCCCCCGCCACACCCAATTTATACTGAAAGACAACATGAACCCCTTCCTGCCCGTTGACGAACAGATGGACCTGCT
>JBEKFS010000130.1:0-10639 GCA_050013195.1 Occallatibacter sp. | reverse complement strand
AAACCGACGCCAAGGAGGCCATCAACGGGGTGGTGAACGCCCGCACCACGCTGCTGGCCGGCATCACCTCGGTGCGCAACGTGGCTGCCGGCGGCTACACCGACGTGGACCTGCGCGACGCCATCAACTCCGGCCAGATCATTGGGCCGCACATGCAGGTCAGTGGGCCGGCGCTGGGCATCACCGGCGGCCACTGCGATGACAACCTGCTGCCCTTCAAATTCCACGCGCTGGGTGACGGCGTGGCCGACGGCATTGCCGCCGTGCAGCACCAGGTGCGGCAGAACATCAAATATGGCGCCGACGTAATCAAGATCTGCGCCACTGGCGGCGTCTTGTCCAAGGGCGACGATCCCCAGGCCGCGCAGTACACCCTCGAGGAGATGCGCGCCATTGTGGCCGATGCCCATCGCCTGGGCCGCAGAGTCGCCGCGCACGCCCATGGAGCACAGGGAATTCTCTGGGCCAGCATGGCCGGCGTCGATTCGGTCGAACACGGCAGCTACATCAACGACGAAGGTATTGCCGAGCTGAAGAAGAACGGCACCTATCTTGTCCCCACGCTCTACCTGGAAGACTGGATGGTGGACAACGGCAAGCTGCCGCCCTACTCGCATAAGAAGCTGGTTGAGGTAAGTGCCGTGGCCAAGGGCAACATCAAGCGCGCCATGGATGCCGGCGTCAAGATCGCCATGGGCACCGACGCCGCCGTCTACCCGCACGGGCTCAACGCCCATGAGCTGGACGTGTACGTCAACCAACTCGGTATGGCTCCTCTGGCGACGTGTACGTCAACCAACTCGGTATGGCTCCTCTGGCCGCGTTGCAAACCGCAACCATCAACGCCGCCGACCTGATGGGCTGGACCGCCAAAACCGGCACGCTGGAAGCCGGAAAATGGGCTGACATCATCGCCGTGGAGAAAAATCCCATCGACGACGTGCGCACCTTGCAGAACGTGAAGTTCGTGATGAAGGCGGGAGTGGTCTACAAGAACGACGTGAAATAAGGACAATGTGCAAAGGAGTTAGAAAACGAACTCTCACATTCCATGCCCGCCGCCCACATAGATTTTCTGTCCTGTGAGCCAGCGTGCCTGATCCGACGCAAGAAAGACGATAACGTCAGCGACATCGTCGGGTTTGCCCACTCTGCCGAGCGGGATCGTCGGCAGGATCTCGCGCTCCAGTTCCTGGGTGATCCAGCCGGTCTGCACCGGCCCCAGCGAGACTGCGTTGACATTGATTCCAAACTTGCCCAGTTCGCTCGCGGCGCTCCTTGTATAACTCTCGAGGGCGAACTTGCTGGCCCCATACGAGACTTCGGATGGGAAGCACTTGGCTCCCGCCGTGCTTACGTTCACAATCCGGCCCCATTGTGCTCCCCGCGCGATATGCCTACGGGCAAACTCCGCCATAGCCAGGGCCACAGCGCGAGTATTGACGGCGAATATTCGATCGATGGCTTCGGCGGTGATGGATGCGGGGCGATCTGTCCACAACTCGACGAGCTTGTTGCTTAGTTCAGCGTGTGGCGGAACAAACGTATCCGCTTCCCAATGCGCCGCGTTGTTTACGAGAACATCCACCGGCCCGAGTAAGCGCTCCGCCTGGTCGAATAATTCGGGAATCGTGCTCGCGTCCGAGAGATCGCATTCCCATGCGTGGGCCTCCGCACCAAGCTTGTGAATCTCGGCAACCACTTCATCGGCGGACTTCGCCACCTGGGAGCGGTAGAACGATAAACCCGGCGTGCCCGTCTCATCCACTCCATCGCGGGGCGCACCAGAGTCATTTTGCCGAAAATAATGCAGAAATAGCCTGGCCCCCTGTGCGGCAAAGGCTCGCGCCACACTCGCTCCAATGCCGTGTGGATTATTGGCGCCGGTGATCAAAACGACTTTTCCCTTGAGTCCTGGGTCAATCATGCGGTTTGGCGAAAGTATACGCCGAGGAGAGGCGATTAACAGCCAGACCGGAAGACTAAATTCCCTGTTGGCCGCCTGCTGGAGACGGCGCATCACCCAGGAGCACTGCCTTGTCGACCGCGTCCCCGCCGATCGAATTTATTATCCGTAGGCGCGGTATCACGATAAGTAGTGGATTGATTGGAGAATCCGGCCATCTTTCGAGCAGATAAACCCGGCTGTTGACGGGAGTGCAACCTTCTTGGAGGGCACCGGTACAAAATATTGGGAAAACGATTGACAGTAAAGGGAAAGTCAGCTATGCTAAACTAGGTTTATATCTGGATCTAAACGAGACTCCAAGGGCCCTATTTTGAAGAAAGGCGGTTCCGTGGTGACAAAGATGTTGTGTTTGGTTTCCAGGTGGCGCCTTATGGCCAGCATGACAATCGTTGCAATTCTTACTACTGTGGCTGTTCAGCCGGGCCTGGCGGGGACAATTGGACTTCAGAATCAATGGTGTCTAAACCCACCGGCAGGATCCCCAGATTGTGGAAACACCGGGCTGCAGGCGTCAGGCCCCATCACGAATACAATTAGTAATACATTTATCTTTGACCCGGGTGCGGAGTTTACCGGGACGATGACCGAAGTATCCAATTATGGCAACCTGTTCGTGAGCGGATCAGGCACAGTGACCAACAGCGCCTCCGGAGGTGCCCTTGGCCATGTCGGTGAGTATGATGCTCCCGGGTTTGATGTTGGGGGATTTCCCTTGGCATATTACACAGATACCCTCACGATAACCGGTCCCGGGCCTGTGACTATTCAGTTCACGGACGTCTTCTCCGCCAGTCTTTTTAATACTGCAAGCGCTCAAGTTTCCCTTTCCGATGAAATAGTCGTCCAAGACAACAGTGGCACCCTCTGGGACAATATTCTCAACGGCTCGGGAACGGCAACGAACATCTTCACGTTCAGTTCGGGGGACCAGGTCACGATCGAAGAGGGAATTCTAGGCGGGGGGAGTGCATACGCCCCCGACTTAGCGCCGCCCTACTTGTCGCCCAATTTCAGCTATTCAGGCTCGGGGCCGCTTTATATTGACGTGCTTACGCCAGGTGGCGGCTACAGCGCCGAAAGTGGCACGGTGTATGCTGCCTCCGATAATTCTGTGACGCCCGAGCCCGGTTCTTTCCTTTTGCTGGGTACCGGGCTGATCAGCTTTGCCGGCTTTGTACGTTCCCGCAAGCTTTCCTGAATCCTTTGGCGATGATGAACTTGACAACACCTTGTGGGCGGCAGGCGAGCAAAAGGCAGCTTATAGCATTTTAGGAATTGCTGTAAACCGAAACCTCACAGTCAAGTGGCTTTTTCCTCAAGAAAAAGCCACATTTCAATGCTCTCAATAGGACCACGTTAATTCCTAAAATGCTCTGGGCGCAGGTGATTGAAGTTCAGTGCTTCGAGCCCAGACTCATTCAATTTCTTTACATCCCGCCCCGCACCCTGCCACACTTGAACCGTGGCCACCCAAACCATCGTCATCCTCGATTTCGGTTCGCAGTATACGCAACTGATTGCGCGGCGCATTCGCGAACAGAATGTTTTTTCCGTGGTGCTGCCCTGTACGGCGCCTCTCGCCGAGATCAAGGCGCTCCAGCCGCTGGGCCTCGTCCTCTCCGGCGGGCCGTCGTCCGTGTATGACGCAGACGCGCCAGCTGCTGACCCCAAACTGCTTGAACTGGGCGTGCCGGTGCTGGGCATCTGCTATGGGCTGCACTTCATCGTGCACCATCTGGGCGGCAAGGTGCGCTCTGGCTCCAAGCGTGAGTACGGCCACGCCGAAGTGACCGTCGAGGACGGCGCATCGCCGTTGTTCACCGGCCTGCCCGCCGCCCTCGCCGTCTGGATGAGCCATGGCGATGAAGCTCTCGAGCTGCCCACGGGCTTCCGTCGCATCGCTATTTCCGCCAATGCTTTGGCGGGAATCGAAAATGCTCAGCGCCGCATCTGGGCTGTGCAGTTCCATCCCGAGGTGCATCACACGCCGCTGGGTCCGCAGCTCATCAAGAACTTCCTCTTCCAAATCTGCGGGGCGCGCGGCGACTGGACCCCGGCGCATTTCATCGAGTCCACTGTTTCCGCGATCCGCGAGAAGGTCGGCAAGGGCCACGTCATCTGCGGCCTTTCTGGCGGCGTGGATTCGTCGGTGGCGGCGGTGCTGGTGCACAGGGCCATCGGCAGTCAGCTGACTTGTATCTTTGTTAACAACGGCGTCCTGCGCAAAAATGAATTTCAAAATGTTCAGAAGAATCTGCGCGAGAAACTCGGTTTGAATATTGTCGCCGTGGACGCCAGCGAGCGCTTCCTCAAGCAACTGGCCGGGGTCATCGATCCGGAGACAAAAAGAAAAAGAATTGGCGCGGAATTCATCGCCGTCTTCGACGACGAGGCCGCGCGCATCGCCAAAGAAACCGGCGGTGTGGAGTGGCTGGTACAAGGCACGCTCTACCCCGACGTCATCGAGTCCAGCAGCGTCAAAGGCCCCAGCCAGACCATCAAGAGCCACCACAACGTCGGCGGGCTGCCGCTGGGGATGAAGCTCAAACTCATTGAACCGCTGCGCGACCTCTTCAAGGATGAAGTCCGGCGCATCGGCCGCGACCTCAAAATGCCAGACGAGATTCTTGGCCGGCAACCCTTTCCCGGCCCCGGCCTCGCCGTGCGCATCCTCGGCGAGGTCACTCCGGAACGTGTCGCGCTTCTACAGGAAGCCGACGAGATCGTTGTCGCCGAGATCAAGGCCGCCGGACTCTACAACTCGATCTGGCAAAGCTTTGCCGTGCTGCTGCCGGTGATGAGCGTGGGCGTGATGGGCGACCAGCGCACCTACGCATACACCGCCGCGGTGCGCGCCGTGCATTCCGAAGATGGCATGACCGCCGACTGGACCCCTCTGCCCTACGAGGTGCTCAAGCGCATCAGCAGCCGGATTGTGAACGAGGTGCGCGGCATCAACCGCGTGGTCTACGACATCACCAGCAAGCCCCCCGGCACCATCGAGTGGGAATAACGGCTCACTGCCGTTTCTCCACTCGCAATGTCACATCGACAGTATGAATTTCGTCATTGATGGTCAGCATGTATTTGCAGTTGGCTGAGGCGAAGGTGCGACCCAGCGGGGTTTTCTGGTTTTGCGAAGTAAAGTAGGTAAGGAGCGAACTCTCGTCGAATATCTCTCCGCCTTGCAGCTTCCACGCAGCCCACATCGCCGCGCGCAGATCCTCAGCGGTGTTCTGAATGATCAGCCTGCCCATCCTGTACACCGGACCCGGCTCCACGCCGACGGTAAAACTGACCGTTCCCTGGGCGCGATCAAAATTTGCCGCGGGATGAACGACTGCTTTCATATAGCCTTTGTTGTGATACTGGTGTTCGATAAATTGCCAGTTCGCACGCACGCGTGTGCCGTCGGCTATATCACCGGGATGAATGTGCGCCTGCCGGTCGAAATCCGCCTGCGTCACCAGCAATCCGGGTGCAAGCTGAATTCCTGAAATCTTGTACAACGCGCCCTGTGAAATGGAGACTTGAAATGGAATGTGAATGGTCTCCGGCTCGATCACCGGAGTGCTTTGCGCAGTGGCGTGGACTTCGGTTTCCAGGTAGCCCATGTCACGGTAATAGGTGCCCAGGTTGGTCTCGATCTGGGCGGGGCTTCCCTCCACGTCATAATTTGAGCCGGTCAGTCTGGCCAGTATTTCCGCGACTTTGGAGTCCAGCGGGGCCGCTACGCCATCGATGTGAATCTCGCCCACCTGCACGGATGGCGAGGTGATGTTATAGCTCATGGCTGTGACTTGATGCAGCCTGGGGTCGGTGTAAGGCAAGGCGGCTACGGTAGTCTTGATGCCTTTGGCCGCGAGCATCTCTTCGAGGGCCTGGCGCACCTGTTCCGTCAGCCCGCCCTCGACCGGCACTTTGCCGTGATAGAGCGGAATACGACTGTGCAGCGCGGCGTCCAGTTCCTTGCCCGGCGCGAGCGGCAGGTTCTCCAGGCGCACAGGATAGAGTTCAGTGTGCGGAACGAGAGTATAGATAAGGTCCACCCCGTCGAACTTGAAGCTGACGGTTTCAAAGACGCCCGTGTCCATCAGCTTCTGGGTGTGGCCCGACATCTCGGCAAAATCCAGGACCTTACCCTTTTTCAGCCCGGCGGCGGCCAGCAACTCCTGGTCGGAGTACTCAGGTGCGCCCTTGAACTGGATGGTTCTAGGCAGGTACTTCTGTGCGCTAGCGGGCTGACCGGACGCAAAAAGAACAAGGGCGGTCAGGAGCAAAAAGAATGTGCGTTTCATGATAGGGCAAGAGTAGCAAAGCGGAGGCAAGTGCGGGAAAAAACTTCGCCGCAACCGTCAGAAGAATTCCAGATATGAATAAATGGCGCATTCATCAGCGCCGGAGCCATGCTTGTCGGGCCGAAGCGCCGCCAGTGTCAGACCGGGCTGGCCCTCTGCTAAAGTGAGATTGCATCCGGAGTGTCCGGCAAGGCTTGTTCCCTCTGAAAATGAAAGAATATTCCATGGAGATTTTCTCGCAGTCCGCTCCTTCCGCATGGGCGCCTTTTCGCCTTGCACCCTGGTTTGCAGAGCGGGTGTGGGGCTGCCGTGATCTTCATCCCTGGTATGACCGGGTTGCCGGCAGTGGTGAATCTATCGGCGAGGCCTGGCTCACCGGAGAGCAGTGCGTTGTGGCGACAGGCGTACACGCCGGCCAGACGCTAGGCACACTCTTTGCAGAGGCTCCCGAAGCATTGTTGGGTGCGGCTGTCGCACACAGTGCATCGCCGTTGCTCATCAAGGTCATCTTTACCAGGGAAAAGTTGAGCGTTCAGGTGCATCCGGATGACGCCATGGCGCAAAAGTATGGCGATCCGCGTGGCAAGGCGGAATGTTGGTACGTGCTGGAAGCCGCGCCGGGCTCTCAAGTGGCCTGCGGGCTCAAGCCGGGTGTCACGCTGGACGATGTCAAGGCGGGAATCGTGTCCGGTTCGCTGGAACAGAGCCTGAACATGATCAATGTGGCTCCTGGAGAGATGATCTTTGTGGATGCGGGAACGGTTCACGCCATCTGGCCGGGGTCGATCCTGCTGGAAACCCAGCAGAACTGCGACCTTACTTACAGGATGTACGACTACGGGCGGGGGCGCGAGTTGCACATCGAAAAAGCATTGGAAGCTATCCGGCTTGTGACACGATCCGGAAAGATTCCACCCTGTGTGCTGCCTGATCGGACCGTTCTGATCGAGGGCGACTACTTTCGTGTGGAACGCATCAACGTGGCCGGCAGCAGGGCCAGCGCCCGCCTGGCTGAGGAAGACGAACCGGCCCCCGGTCTTCAGTACTTATTCGCAGCCGCAGGGACAGCCAGAATCACCGGGCCGGGTTTCGAGCCAGTTGAACTGCCAAAGGGAGGCATGGCTGCCGTCCCCGCGGCTTCTCCGGAGTTCAGAGTGGATGATTTGGGCGGATTGAATTTGATTCGCATCACGCCCCGCTGGCCCACTGCAAATCGATGACTATAAACTGTTCCATGTTTAGGAACGATTGTTCCAATCCAGGACTGCAACCCCACAAACGAGAACACGTGTGCGGCCTGTTTCTTGCTTTATCACGTCAAAGATGTAAACTCATCCGCAAGGGTATGACTCGGCAGAGAAAGTGTCCTGCGACCTAACTAATAGGAGACACAGAATGATCTTGAAGCCGTACCTCAGGCTGGCCCTTGCCGCACTCTTTGTTTGCGCGGCATACTCCACATTTGCACAAACCGTATCGTCGGCTACAAAAGGCGAAGTTCCTTTGGCCGTTGGCGCCGGCATCTCCGGCTACAACAACCCCGATTTCGGCCCCGGTCACCTGCTCGGCGGCACTCTGTGGATTGACTATACCCTGCCCCACTTGCCGTCGCTTCTGCGCGGAATCGGCCTGGAAGTCAAGGGCCTCGATCTCAACTACGGCCGCTCCGCGACTCTACCGGCAAATCTGCGTGAGGATGTTGCCTCAGGAGGCGTGTTTTATTCCTGGCCCCGCTTCCGCAATTTCCGCCCCTACGCGAAGTACATGATGGGATTCGGCAGCATAGACTACGGGACGCTGGCGAACCCTCTGCATGATACCCGCACCGTCACCAGCATGGGCGGTGGCGTGGAATACCACATCTTTCGGCACGTCTCGGCGCGGGTCGACTATGAATACGAGCTCTGGCCGGATTTCTATAAAAACACTTCGCCCCCCGGGAAGATTACTCCCCAGGGATTCACCGTCGGCGCAATGTATCACTTCAACCAGCATCATCCCCATTAAGGGCCGGACAGGCTGGCAGCGATGGGTTTCTGCCCGTCGATTTATCCTCTGAGGGAATCTCTACTCCGCAGATGACCTGTTCAGAGGTTTCCTAAATCCCGTCCGTCATGCACAATTAATAATGAGATGAGCATCCGATTCGCACTTCCCCAAGAACTTCGCGGCGCCGTTGACCGGGCCGCCGCCGACTGGACCAACAACAACAAGGTAGCCCGCTTCTGGCAGAAAGACCCGAGCCTGTGGACCGGCCACGGCGAAGAGAAGTGGCTGGGCTGGATCGACATTGTCGAGCGCCAGCAGAAGAACCTTGCGGCCTTCAGCGCGCTGGCCGCGGACGTGAAGGCACGCGGCTTCAAGTCTGTTTTGCTGCTCGGCATGGGCGGCTCCAGCCTTTGCCCGGAGGTGCTGGCCGTGACCTTTGGTCAGCATGAGAACTTTCCCGCCCTCCACATTGTCGATTCCACTGATCCGGCGCAGGTCAAGGCCGCCCGCGACAGGGTCAATCTGGCCGAGACGCTGGTGGTGGTGGCCAGCAAATCCGGCACGACGCTGGAGCCCAACGTCCTCAAGCAGTATTTCTTTGCCGAGATGCAGAAGGCCGTGGGCGACGGCAAGGCCGGTAGCCATTTCCTGGCTATCACCGACCCCGGCTCAAAGATGGAGCAGGTGGCCAAGGCCGACGGCTTTTGGAAGATTTTCTACGGCGACCCGGAGATCGGCGGTCGCTTTTCGGCGCTGTCGAACTTCGGCGTAGTTGCCGCCACGGCGGCCGGGCTGAACACGGAGAAATTGCTGGCTGAAGCCGCCAGGGCTGTGGCAGCGGCCAAACTGGCCCCGGCACAGAATCTGGCCCTCGAACTGGGCCTGACGCTGGGCACGGCGGCCAAAGCAGGACGCGACAAGCTCACCATCTTTACCTCGCCTGAGATCTACGACCTCGGCGCATGGATGGAACAACTCGTCGCCGAATCCACCGGCAAGCTCGGCAAGGGCATTACGCCCGTGGATCGCGAAGCCATCGTCGCTCCGGAGTTTTACGGCAACGACCGCATCTTCGCCTACATCCGTTATGCGGGTTCGTCCGATAAGAGCCTCGCCGCCAAAGTTTCGGCCCTGGAAGCCGCAGGCCATCCGGTCGTTCACATCGAGATTGCCGGCCTCTACGAGATCTTCGGACAGTTCTTTACCTGGGAAGTCGCCACCTCCGTAGCCGGATCGGTGATGGGCATCAACCCCTTCGACCAGCCGGACGTGGAGTCGGCCAAGATCGAAACCCGCACCCTGACTGCGGCCTACGAGCAGACCGGCAAGCTGCCCGTGCGCGAGCCGGTGCTGGTAGACAACGGTATCAGGCTATACGCCACCGAGGCTTACGCGGCCACGCTCAGCAAGGCTGCCCCCGCCAAAACACTGGCCGGATATCTGCGCGCCCATCTCAACCAGATTCACCCCGACGACTACTTTGCCGCGCTGGCTTTTCTGCCCATGTTCCCGGAGCACGAGGCGGCCATTCAGCGTCTCCGCCACAAGGTGCGCGACGCCAAACGGGTGGCCACCTGCCTGGGCTTCGGCCCGCGCTTCCTGCACTCCACCGGTCAGGACTACAAGGGCGGGCCCAACACCGGCGTCTTTTTGCAGATCACCGCGGACCATACTGTCGATGTGGCGATTCCGGGGCAGAAGTTGAGCTTTGGCGTGGTCATCGACGCCCAGGCTGCCGGGGATCTGGCGGTGCTGGAGTCGCGTGGCCGCCGGGCCGTGCGCGTTCACCTGGGAGCCGATGTGGCCGCCGGATTAAAGACGCTGGCCGCCGCTGTGGACCTGGCGCTGGAGTAGAACCATAGGTCAGGAAATGAGTTGAACAGCTTCCGGAAAAATGCAAATGGTGAAGCAAGAAGCGTCAGGGCACGACTTCGTCGATGGGTTGGCTTTACAGCTTCCGGAAAAATGCAAATGGTGGAGCACGAAGCGTCAGGGCACGACTTCGTCGATGGGGTGGCTTTACAGCTTCCGGAAAAATGCAAGTGGCGGAGCAAGAAGTGTCAGGGCACGACTTCGTCGATGGGGTGGCTTTACAGCTTCCGGAAAAATGCAAGTGGTGAAGCAAGAAGCGTCAGGGCACGACTTCGTCGATGGGGTGGCTTTACAGCTTCCGGAAAAATGCAAATGGTGGAGCACGAAGCGTCAGGGCACGACTTCAGTCGTGCCGTAAATGCAACAATCAAATGTTGGGCTTTAGCCCTTGCGGTATGCTTTTCGTGGGCTTTGCTTGAAAGCAAGCCTTTTTACGCAGCCTGTAAAACCCGCTCCTTTGCCGCAATCTCCCCTCTGCCCGGGGCAACTTTTTCCCGGCAGCGGGGTTCAA
>JBEKFS010000129.1:0-9895 GCA_050013195.1 Occallatibacter sp. | reverse complement strand
GCCACCGACTTCGTGAGCATGGTCAGAGCGCCCTTGGTCGTCGTATAAGTCTCGTTTGTGTATTTGTGACCGACCAGCCCGCATATCGATGACATGTTGAGAATGACGCCCCCGCCCGCGGCTCTCATAATCGGCAGCACGTGCTTAATTCCAAGAAACGGTCCCTTGACGTTCACCGCCATCATGGCGTCGAAGGAATCCACGTCCATTTCTTCTACATTCTTCCTGATGTTGATGCCCGCGTTATTAACGAGAATATTAAGGCGTCCGGTTTGTTTGAGCACTGCGGAGAGCGCAGCCTTCCAGCTTTCCTCCGAAGTGACGTCGAGTAGCAGGAAGACAGCTCCTATGGATGCGGCCGTCTTTTCACCTTCCGCGCGGTTCACGTCGCACACGAAGACCGAAGCGCCTTCCTCTTGAAACCTTCGCGCGATCTCCGCGCCAATGCCTCCCGCGGCGCCCGTGATCAGAGAGGTTTTGCCGGAAAGACGCATCGCGCTCACTTCACGCCCCCTTTGCGAACCTTGATTCCTGCGAGCTTCTCATAAAACTGAATGAGGCCGCCGTGGTCTTCAGCCTGCTTCCCGTCAACCTTGAGAGCCTGCATCATCTCCATAACCTGGCTGGTGAGCGGAATCGGAACGCCGGTCTCGTGCGCCGTATCGAGTGCGTTTTGCAGGTCCTTGATGTGTAGCTCGATTCTGAATCCGGGCTTGTAGTTTCCTTCAAGAACCATCGGCCCCTTCGCGTTAAGCACGGTGCTTCCCGCCAGTCCTCCTTTGATGGCATTGAAGACCCGCTCGGGATCCACTCCAGACTTGGTCGCAAGGACGAAGGCCTCCGACATCGCGGCGATGTTCAGCGCAACGATGATCTGGTTGGCGAGCTTGGTCACATTTCCTGCGCCGATTTCTCCGCAGAGAATCGCGCTCGCGCCCATCTTCAGCAGCACATCCTTCACTTTCTCGAAAACTGCTTCCTTGCCGCCAACCATGATGGCCAGCGTTCCGTCGATAGCTTTGGGCTCGCCGCCAGAGACCGGTGCGTCGAGCATTTCGATTCCCTTCCCTGCCAGCTCAGCGGCAACTTCGCGGCTCACCAGTGGCGCGATGGAACTCATGTCGATTAGTATGCTGCCCGGTTTAGCCCCTTCGATTACGCCGTTCTTACCCAACACCGCCGCTTTCACGTGAGGCGAATTGGGAAGCATGGTGATGATCAGCTCGCACTGCGAGGCCACGTCCTTGGGAGACGAGCCTGCCGTCGCGCCGGCTTCGACCAGCTCACTCACATGCGGCGTGACAATGTCATAGACGACGAGCTTGTGGCCCGCCTTGAGGAGGTTTTTCGCCATGGGCTTGCCCATGATGCCCAGTCCTATGAAGCCGATGATCATTTCTTCCTCCCTCTCAAAATCGTTTTTACGGCCTTGGAGATAGCCTCCGATGTGAGCCCGAAATGCGCGAGAAGATCGCCATAGTTCTCCGCCGAAAGGCCGAAGCTGTCAGCGATGCCTACGAACTCTACGGGCGCGTGCGCGACACACCTTAGCGCCTCCACCACAGCGGAACCGAGCCCGCCGATTACGGAATGTTCCTCAGCCGTAACGATGGCCTCCACTCCACTCGAATAGCGGATCACTGTGTCGCGGTCCAGGGGCTTGAGAGTGCCAACGTCGAGCACCCTCGCCGAGATTCCCTCCGACTCGAGAGTCGTCGCGGCCTCCAGAGCTTTGGATACCATGATCCCCGAGGCGAATATCGCAGCGTTGTTTCCCTCACGAAGCATGGTGACTTTGCCGATGTGGTAAGGCTCTTCGGGCGGATACACGAAGGGGAGATCGTTTCTGTTAATCCGGATGTACACTGGCCCCTTCCAATCAAGGAGACAGTCCATCATCTTCTCAACCTCGATGGAATCCGCGGGGCAAAGCACGGTCATGTTCGGAAGTGCTCTCATGAGGGCGGCGTCTTCCACGCCCTGATGCGTTTTTCCATCACCAAAGTCGGATAGCCCTGCGCTTGACCCGCAGATCCGGACGGGGAGATTCGGAATGCAGATGGAATTGCGGAGCTGATCGTAGTCCCTCCCGGCTGTGAACACGGCAAAGGAATGAATGAAAGGAATCATTCCGGCAAGAGCGAATCCCGCCGCGGTGGAGGCCATGTTCTGTTCCGCGATTCCCATTTGGAAGTACCTGTCCGGAAACTCCGCCTGGAACATGACGGACTGCGTGGATTTTCCGAGGTCCGCCTCCAGGGCCACGACGCGGCTGTCCTTTTTGCCCAGCCGGACAAGGCTGGCTCCATACGCGCTTCTCAGGTTCGGCGACGTCATTGCAGCGTCCTCCTGGATTCTTCTATCTCAAGCAGCGCTTTGTCGTATTGCTCCTGGGTCATGGCAGCGTTGTGGAAAGCCGCGAGATTCTCGGCAAATGAGACCCCTTTTCCTTTGATCGTCTCCGCCACAATCAAGGTGGGGGCTCCTTTTTTCGCGGCCGCCTCATCCAGGGCTTTGAGGATCGCGCCCACGTCGTGACCGTTCACACTCAACACGTTCCATCCGAAGGCTCGCCATTTCTCCGGTATGTCTGGAATTTCGAAGATCTCCTTCGTCGGGCCCGTGGCTTGGATCTGGTTTCGATCCAGAATGCCGGTGATGGAATCCAATTTGTATCGCGAGGCGGCCATTGCAGCTTCCCAGAGCTGGCCTTCGGCAAGCTCGCCGTCCCCCATGATGACGTATACCCGCGAAGAGCTTTTCGCGAGCCGCAGGGCGAGCGCCATGCCCACGCCGATAGAAAGTCCCTGTCCGAGAGAACCCGTAACCGCCTCCATCCCAGGGGTCATCATGTCGGGATGGCCTTGCAGTTTGCCCGCGAGGGTTTTCACCTTCCCCAACTCTTCCCTGGGAATGACGCCCAGCTCTATGAGAGCCGCGTATTGGATGAGAACGGAATGTCCTTTGCTGAGAATAAAGCGGTCCCGGTTTGGATCCCCCAACGCTTTGGGATCAAAGTGCATCTTCTCGAAGTACAGGGCCGCTACGATCTCAGCCAGCGAGCACGAACCACCTAGGTGTCCCGCCTTGCCGACACCGATCATCTTCACGACGTCGGCTCTGAGGTCCCATGCGATCCTTTCGATCTTCCGAATCTTGTCTGGCTCTAACATCCGATTTCCTCTCGGCGCAGGAAGATTCTCTCAAGTTCAGTGCAGAGAGGCCCCCTGAATTGGAACGCTTGCTCTCAAAGATGTTATAACGCTTGTGTGCCCCATGAACAGGTCCAGGATGCGGCGATGCAGCGGCGTAGTTTGCGCCGCCGCTGGATATTCCTCATGCCGGCGGTCTTCGTTACCTACAGCCTGGCCTATCTCGACCGGGCGAATTACGGCTTCGGCGCGGCCGCTGGGATGGCAGAAACACTTCACATTAACAACTCCCGGTCTGCTTTCCTGGGATCGCTCTTCTTCTTCGGCTACTTTCTCTTTCAGATTCCGGGAGCAGCCTACGCGCGGCGCAAAAGCGCTACACGGCTGATCTTTTTTTCGCTCATCAGCTGGGGCGCGCTGGCGGCATTGACGGGCGTGATTCGGGAGTTCTGGCTGCTGGCTTTTGACCGGTTTCTGCTGGGCGTGGCGGAGAGCGCGATCTTTCCGGCGATTCTGATTCTGCTGACCCACTGGTTTACGCGCACGGAGCGTTCGCGGGCAAATGCGTTTCTCATGCTGGGGAATCCCGTTACAATCCTGTGGATGTCTGCTGTGACGGGATTTCTGATCAAGGCCGTCGGTTGGCAAATGACCTTCGTTGTGGAAGGAATTCCAGCGATTCTGTGGGCATTCATTTGGGCGCTGGTGGTGCGCGACCATCCGCGGCAGGCGTTATGGATGAGCAAGGACTGCTGCGACCAACTGACGAGTGAGCTGGAGTCGGAGCAGACGAAGCTGCCGCTCATGGCGAACTTCCGGGCTACACTGCGTGTGCCCGGCGTGCTCCTGCTGTGCGCGCAATATTTCTGTTGGAGCGCCGGGCTTTACGGCTTCGTGCTGTGGCTTCCCACTATGGTCGGAGCTGGATCGGCGCGCGGGATTGAGATGGTTGGCTTGCTCAGCGCCGTTCCTTTTCTGCCGGCTATCGTTCTCATGATGCTGGTTGCATATCTTTCCGATCGGACGCTCAACCGCAAGCGCTACATCGGCCCGTTTCTGGTGATTGCCGGAGTCGCGATGTTCATCTCTGCCATGACGGCGGGGTACAGCTTCTGGCTGGCGTATGCATTCTTGATTGTCGCCGGCGGTGCCATGTTCGCGCCTTACGGACCCTTCTTCTCGATTGTGCCCGAGATGCTGCCAAAAAACGTGGCCGGCGAAGTGATGGCTCTCGTCAATAGCTGCGGGGCACTGGGCGGATTCGCCGGCACATGGCTGGTTGGCCTTCTTCAGGCGCTTACCGGCAATTCGCGTGCCGGATATTTCTTCATGTCCATGCTGCTCATGCTTGCTGGTGGAATCATCTTCCGGCTGCGAGACGCGAAACCAGCAAGCAATTCATGAGATGCGTTGCACAGGACGAAGGAAGCCAGTGAAGCCTAATTGATAGTCTTGACGCTTGTCGCTGCTTGAATGACTGCCTGAAAAGCCGGTTTCGGCTGACCGGCACGATCGAAAAGCAGCGGATAGCTGGTGCGCCCCTTCACCGGCCAGTCGTTCAACCAGGAATCTCTGTCTGTCACACACCAGAACGTCACGCGGGTGATTACATCGCGGTGCTTCAGATAGACCCCAAATAAATCGGCATATCGTTTCGCGAGTTCCTGCTGCACAGTTTGCGGCAATCCGCTGGTGTACGGATTTAGTTTTGGATCCTGTTGAACTTTCAGAGAGGCCTCGGCGCCTTGCTGCCGCGCAGCGTGGGGCAGCACATCGATGTCCAGCTCAGAGATCACCACCTTGACCCCCAGCTTTGCAAAGGCAGAGATGGTTGTGTCCTCATCCTCAATCGAGGGCCATGTGAGACTGTTATGCCCCTGCAAGCCGACGGATGTTACAGGGATTCCCTGAGCCTTCAGCCTGGCGATGAGTGCGAGCGCACCTTTGCGCTTGACCTCATTCTCCAGTGCGTAGTCGTTGTAAGTCAGTTGTGCCTGCGGGTCGGCTTCGTGCGCGTACTGAAAAGCCTTTGCAATATAGTCCTCGCCGATGATCTTCAGCCACATAGACTGGCGCAGTGTACCGTCTTCGTTCAATGCTTCGTTGACCACGTCCCAACTCTGAATGCGGCCTTTGTAGCGGCCGACAACCGTGTGTATGTGATCGCGCAGCCGCTTCAGCAAGGTATCACGGTCGACTAATTCTCCTTTTTCATTGCGAAAGACCCATGCCGGAGTCTGGTTATGCCACACCAGATTATGGCCGACGATGAACATATGGTGCTTCTTTCCGAAGGCCACGTATTGGTCTGGAATATCAAAGGCGTAGACGCCCGGCTGAGGATGAATGTTCTCCCACTTGAGACAATTTTCCGGTGAGATAGAGTTGAATTGCGTCACGATGATCGCATCTCCGCTGTTGTCCTGGCCCGTGATCTGAGCGCTGTTGATTGCCGCGCCAATCACAAAATCGCCTCGGTAGGCTTCTTTCAAAGAGGTAGGCGCCTGAGCTGTAGCCGCCATAACTGCCATAACTCCCATTAACACTGCCAATCGCGTCTTAGTACTCGTTTTCCTCGGCATGATTCTTCCTTTTCTGAATTTTGCTGAATCGTTTGTAAGTCTACGAGGCCTTGTTTGGAGCAAAGTTCTTGCGGCGCTCCGCTAATTCATTGGAGATGGTCAAATTCAGCTTCTTGTTAACGCCATAGAAGAGCAGGCTGACCGCAACGGCAAGGAAAGCCGCACCGCTGCCGACCGAAGCGATCAAACGGATGCCCAGCAGTGCATGGTCCGTCTGAACTCCGCTGGACTGATAGCCAAAGATGGAGAGCAACCAGCCGTCGATTGCGCCGCCCAGGGCAACGCCAATCCACAACGCAAAGACCACCGCCGAGATCACCGTCCCCGTAGCGCGTCGTCCCGTTTTCCATTCGCCGTAGTCGGCCACGTCGGCCATCATCGACCACAGCACTGGGCCGGAACAGCCAAAGGCGAATTGGCGCAGAACTTCCAGGCCGATAATCGGCACAATCGCGGTTGGGGGCAAAAAGAACAACGTCACGGCGAGGATGCCCGTCAGCACCATGCTCCAGCGGAAGACAGAGCGCTTGCCCATCCGCTTGGTCAGAGCAGTAGAGCAAGTGATACCCACCAGTAGAGCGATCAGTCCGAAGCCGTTGAACCAACTGAAGAACATCTTGTTGCCGGCACAGTTCTCAAAGTAGGGCAGCATTATATTTCCGCGAATGAGCAGCGCGGTGAAATAAAAGACAGTCGCCAGGAAGAGCGCGATCCAAGGGCCGTTGTGAATCAGGTCGCCGAGATCGCGGAGCACGGAACTCTCTTGCCGTGCATCGGGCTGAATCCTCTCCTTCGATACCGCGAATGCGATCAGGAAAAAGATCACCGAGAGTACGAGGAAGATGCCCATCGTCAACTGATAGCCCAATGCACTGTTGCCACCGCCCAGGAATTTGACCATGGGAACAGCCAGGCTTCCCACTATGAATCCAGCGCAGTTGGCGAAGAACTGACGGAAAGATGTGATGCTATTACGCTCGTTCGGGTCGTCGGTCATCACGCCGGTCAGCGAGGCATAAGGAACGTTGTTTGCGGCATAGATGAGGCGCAACAGTAAGTAAGTGACCCAGGCATAGATCAGTTTGGCAACAGGATTGAGGTTTGGCGTTGTAAAGGTCAGAATGCCGATGACGCCGAATGGCACCGAGGTCCACAACAGCCATGGACGGAACCTGCCCCAGCGCGTCTTGGTGCGGTCGGCAATCACACCCATAATGGGATTGAAAACGGCAGAGCTCAGGCCGACCACGAGAAACATGGTGCCCGCTTGGGCCGGCGTTAATCCATAGGTCTTGGTGTAAAAGTCCAATTGCAGGGCCATCACAGCTTGAAAGACAAAATTAGCTGCCAGGTCGCCCAGGCCGTATCCGAATTTTTCTCCAAAGGAGAGTTTCTGCGTCATAACCGCCTCGTTTCTATTCACTCGCTCAAACGGAGTTGCCGGCAGCGCCTACTTTGTCACATGCAGAATCAGCTTTTGCAGATCAGCATCTCGCGAAGAAGTGCCGACCATAATTTCAAAATCTCCTGGCTCCACGACATACTTCATGTTCACATCGTAAAAGGAAAGCAGCGCCGGCGTAATGTCCAGCGTGACCGTGGTGCGCTCGCCGGGCTTGAGCCAGACCTTGCGGAAGCCCTTGAGCTCCTTCACTGGTCGCGTTACCGAGCTGACAAGGTCGCGAATGTAAAGCTGCACCACTTCCGCTCCCGCGCGCTTGCCGGTGTTGGTCACATCCACCAGAACCTGCGTTGAGTCTTTTGTCCGAATCTTCTTTTTCTTCAGTCTCGGGTTCTCGATTGCGAAGCTCGTGTAGCTCAGCCCATACCCAAAGGCATAGAGCGGCGAGACATCATCGAACAAGTATCCGCGCCGCGCCGACGGCTTGTAGTTGTAGAACACCGGCAGATGGCCCACCGAACGAGGCACCGAAATCGGAAGCTTGCCGCCCGGGTTGGTTTCGCCGAACAACACGTCGGCAACCGCGTGCCCGGTCTCCTGGCCGAGATACCAGCATTCGTAAATCACTGGCACGTGCTCGGCAACATAGTTAATGGAGAGCGGCCTGCCGTTGAACAGGAAGACGATGACCGGCTTGCCCAGCGCGAGCATCGCTTTTACCAGCTCTTCCTGCCGTCCTATCAGGTCCAGACTGGTGCGATCGCCCATGTGGTTCAGCCCCCAGGCCTCGCGCGATGTCTGCTCGTTTCCGCCAATTGCCAGCACGATAACATCGGCCTTCTGCGCCACCTCGACTGCTTCGGCAATCTGTTTGCGGTCCTCCGCCGGATCGCTCGGCACCACCTCATCCTGGTTCCATGAGCCGCCGATGGTAATCTTGCAGCCCTCGCTATAAAGGACCTTCACCTTCTTCCCGGCCTTTTCCCGAATGCCGTCCAGCACCGTTACATTGTGTTTCGGCACGCCGCTGTATCCGCCCAGCAGGCCGCGGTTCGCGTTGGGCCCGATCACCGCGATGGTCTGAATTTTGCTCAGATCGAGAGGCGCAATGCTGTTTTCGTTCTTGAGCAGGGTGATCGCTTCATGCGCCGCCTTCAGCGCCAGACCGCGATGCTCATCGCAACCGGCCACGCGATCCGCCGCTTCGGGATCGACGTATGGGTCGTCAAATAATCCCATTTCGAATTTCCAGAAGAGCATCGGCGCAACGAGCTCGTCGAGCTGCGACTCTTTCAACACGCCCTTCTTCACCAGCTCCACCAGATGCAGGTAGCAGTCCGGGTCGGGCAGCTCGATGTTGATGCCCGCATTCACCGCCAGCGCGCACGACTCCTTCTTGTCCTTTGCTACATTGTGGCCGTGCGTGTCCGGACGGTAACCCAACTCCCAGATGGCGAAGTAATCCGACACAACAAATCCCTTGAAGCCCCACTCCTTGCGCAGCAGATCCCGCAGCAGCCACTTGTTCGCATGCGAGGGTACGCCATCAATCTCGTTGTACGACGCCATCAGTGTCACGGCTCCCGCTTCGCGCAAAGCTTCTTTGAAGGTATACAGAAAGGTCTCCCGCAGGACCCGCATCGAGACGTTTGCCGGAGCGCAGTTCATGCCCGATTCCGGCTGCCCATGTCCCACAAAGTGTTTCAACGTCGCCAGCAGATGCCGCTTATCCTTGAAAGTTGCGTCTCCCTGAAAGCCGCGCACCGCCGCAATTCCCATTCGCGAAACCAGGTAAGGATCTTCACCGTAGGTCTCCTCCACTCGGCCCCAACGATGCTCGCGCGCCACATCCACCACCGGTGTGAGCGCATGATGCGCGCCGCGCAGGCGCGCTTCCAGAGCCGTCATGGAAAAAAGCGATTCCACAAGCTCAGGATTGAATGTTGCGCCCAGGGCAATGGGCTGCGGAAAACAGGTTCCTCCCGGAGCGGCATGGCCGTGCAGGCACTCCTCGTGGAAGACTACCGGAATGCCCAGACGGCTGTTCTCGAGGAAAAACTTCTGGATAGCATTCGTTAGCTCGGCCATGCCGCGAGCGTCTTTGCCGCCGCCGGCATCGCTCGGCCGGCCGACCTGCCCCAGTCCACGGCCATCGCGAAAGGCCTTCTTCGCCTTCTGGAAGTCAAAGTTTCCGCTCGCATCCACCAGCGTCTCAGGTTTCTTCTGCCAGATGCACAGCATCTGTGCAGCCTTTTCTTCCAGCGTCATCCGCGAGAGCAGGTCTTTCACGCGTCGGGCAGAGGACTGTCTGGCGTCTTTGTAAACGGGAACAGCTTTGCTGGCTTTCACGGCAATTGCGGCCTTCTGCTTTTTCATGCGATCCATTCCTCGGGGTTCTTGCTCGCTACGATGCAAGGCTATTGAATTGTGAGAGATAGCTTGGTCTGGGCCGCGGGTTCTCCATGCCGGCAAACGCAGCCCGGCGGCCTGCGGAACCTGAAATTCCCTGGTTCTGGAGGGAGCATCGGCCTACAAACCGCAACGATATTGTTGTTGAGCCAAACTAAATCGGCAAACATACTCGAAAAAAGCAGGTAAGCACCCTGCGACCGGTCAGGAAAATTGCAAACCGTCGCTGTTTAGAGCCCACCCAACCAGTATCTCCATTATGCCTTTCGGCTATGGACCAATATACTCCCCGTTGGGTCAGCTGGAGATATTTTTGTATTTAGTTTCAGGACCAGGGAAATGATTTTTCA
>JBEKFS010000128.1:0-12287 GCA_050013195.1 Occallatibacter sp. | reverse complement strand
CAGGAAATTGTGCCACGTCTTCAACAGCGCCTCTCCCCCTCCGGCCTTATCCTCAATACAGACCCCGTGTCCGACTTTGCCCAAACCGTCAAGCAGCAGGCCGACATCGTCAAGATCGTCGAAGGCTACATTCGCCTGCGCAAATCCGGCGCGCAGAACTACCAGGGCCTTTGCCCCTTCCATAAAGAAAAATCACCGTCGTTTTCCGTCCATGCGGTCCGCCAGTTCTACCACTGCTTCGGCTGCCAGGCTTCGGGCGACGTCTTCAGCTTTGTCGCAAAAATCGAGAACGTCCCCTTCCCCGAGGCGGTCCGCATCGTCGCGGGCAAGTGCGGCATTCCATTGCCCAAACGGGAGTTTTCCTCGCCGGAAGAGGCCGCTGGAGCGCGCCTGCGCGCCAAGCTGCTCGAGCTGCACGAGACAGCGACTCTTTGGTTCGAAGATCAGTTGCGCGGCCCTGAAGGCGCTCTGGCACGAGAGTACCTTGCCGGCCGCGGGCTGACCCCTGAAGGCATCAAGACATTTCGCATCGGCTATGCGCCCGACAGCTTCAACGCCCTGCGCGACCGGCTGAGCGGCATGGCCGACAACGAAACCCTGCGCGCCAGCGGCCTTTTCAGCGCCAAGGAACAAGGCGATGGTTCTCAAGGCCCCATCTACGACCGCTTCCGCAAGCGGGTCGTCTTTCCTATCTGCAACGAGAGCGGCCGCGTGATCGCTTTCACGGCGCGCACACTGGAGACCGGCGACAAAGCCGGCGCAAAATATATCAACTCGCCGGAGACGCCGCTCTACTCCAAGAGTCTCGTCCTCTTCAATCTGGACAAAGCGCGCACCTCGATTCGCCAGCATGAGTTTGCGCTGCTGGTCGAGGGCCAGATGGACTGCATCTCGGTCTTCCTGCGCGGCATTCAGAACGTGATCGCCACCAGCGGCACGGCCTTCACTGAGCAGCAGGTGGCCATTCTCAAGCGCCACACCTCGCAAGTCGTCGTCAACTTCGATCCGGACGCCGCCGGCTCCAACGCCGCGGAAAAGTCCATCGCCCTGCTCACCGAAGAAGGCTTCAACATCAAGATTGTCACCCTCGACGGCGGCCTAGACCCTGACCGCTATATCCGTGAGCGCGGCGTGGAGGCCTACATCGCGGCGGTGCGCGGTGCACAGCGGCAGGCCGACTACCTGATCGAGCGGGCGCGCCAAACCTTCCCCGGCGCCAGCGCAGAGCAGAAGCAGAAAGCTATGAACTTTCTGCTGCCCCATATCCGCCGCATGCCGGAGAAACTTGCCCGCGACCAGTTCGCCCACGACGCCGCGCAAAAGCTGGGCATCGACTCGGCAATCCTGCGCGAGGAACTGCGCCAGGCCGCTCTCAAGCGCCGCGACCACATCGAAGCAAAAGCCATATCACTAACCGAAGTCGAGCGGGTGCTGCTCCGTGCCTTGGCCATCGAAGATCCGGATTTTGAACGCTCGCGGCGGCTCGCCTGCGATGCACTCAGCGAGCAACCCTCGTGGTTTGAGCACCTTGGCGCCTTCACGACCCTGCAGGCGCTCAGCCAGCGGCAGTCCAAAGACCCCATGGAAGCCGTCGTGGACGAGTCGCAACGAGCATTGCTGGCCGAGACGCTGCTGGCCGAGACCAAGCCGCCCGATGAGAGCGAAGTGCAGAGCGCCATCCAGGAGATTCACGAGCGGGCCATCGAGCGCCGCCAGCGCGAACTGCGCACGATGATCGCCGAAGCCGAGCGCCGCGGCGACCATGCCGAGCTGGCCCTTCTAACGCAGCAGAAACTCGATCTGGACCGGGCGCTGCGGCAGTTGCACAATCCAGCACCGTAAGGCTTTTAAGCCCCGAACAATGCTGCAAATCCTGCATCAAATTGTTCTTTGCCGCGTCAAATAATAGAGAAGCAAGAGCGGAAAATGAGCAAATTTGCTCATCCCGGCTGCTAAGTTGACTTTGCAGGCTCCTCGACGTTACCTCGATTTTGCCTTGGAATCAGAGGCTTAAACGTGGTAATCTATTGATCTCTGTGCAGATGCGCGCCCTTTTGCCCCAACCATGAGCTGCGGCTCGCGGGCGACCCAGGTGAAACCTGAAGCGCTTGTCATCCTGTTCCGAGAAACCCCCTGAATCCGCATCCTTTTTGCGGGTGCCCGTAGGTTTGTGTCCGTGTGCGCTGATGATTTGTGATTTCCACAAGGAAATCTTTTTTCTCGCGCCTTGGACCGAACCCGTTTGGAACCCGCGCACCGGCGCGCAAAACGGTGCTGAATCTCCCTTGCGCTGAGAGTTGGAACCTACGGCGATGTGAACGAGATGCTGCCGGAGGAGATGGCCACTTCGCCCGATGATCTGGACGACCTGATCACCACCATCGGCACCCAGGGCATCGACTTGCTCGACGGCCCCAAATTCCACGGCGACAAGGATTTCGAGCCGGAAGAGGGCGAAGACGTCGAGCTCGACCTGACGCCGGGAACGCTGGAAAAAACCAACGACCCGGTACGCATGTACCTGCGTGAAATGGGCACCGTGCCCCTGCTCACCCGCGAGGGCGAAGTCGAAATCGCCAAGCGCATCGAGCGTGGGCAGATGCGCGTCCTCAAGGCCATCTCCCGTTCCCCCATCGTAATTCGCGAGGTTGTGGCCCTCGGCGAAGACCTCAAGCGCGGCGTGCGCAATATCAAAGAGGTGGTCATCTTCGACGACGAGGAGCTCACCGAAGAGGTGGTGGTGGCGCGCGTCAAAGCCACCGTGGCCCGCATCGACGCGCTGGGCAAACACCAGAAAAAGATTGCTCAGCTTGAAGAAAAGCAGGCTGCCTCCGCAAAAGCCAAGGCCTCCGTCGTGCGTCACACCCGCTGGTTGATCTCCCGCGAGAAGGTACTGGTTTCGCGCATCGTCCGCGAGCTTAAGTACACGCCTCTGGAGCGCAAGCGCCTGCTCGACAAGGTCAACAAGACCGTCGACACCATGCGCACACTGGAGCGCCAGATTCGCTCTCTGGAACAGAAGCACGAATCCAGCCGCAGCGACGAACTCAAGAAGGAGTACCGCCGCCAGCAAAAAAATTGCAAGGCCGACCTGGAAAAAATCGAGGTCGACGCGGGCGTCCTCATCGTCGAACTGAAACGCACCCAGCGCGAAATGATCCAGGGTGACATGGACGCCGATCAGGCCAAGCGCGAACTGATCGAAGCCAATCTGCGTCTGGTTGTTTCAATCGCCAAAAAGTACACCAACCGCGGCCTCCAGTTTCTTGACCTGATTCAGGAGGGCAACATCGGCCTGATGAAGGCCGTCGACAAATTCGAATATCGCCGCGGCTACAAATTTTCCACCTACGCCACCTGGTGGATTCGCCAGGCCATTACCCGCGCCATCGCCGATCAGGCCCGCACCATCCGCATTCCGGTGCACATGATCGAGACCATCAACAAGCTCATCCGCACTTCGCGTCAATTGGTCCAGGAGCTTGGTCGCGAGCCGTCGAGCGAAGAGATCGCCAAGCGCATGGACATCCCCGTCGCGAAAGTCCGCAAGGTCCTCAAGATCGCGCAGGAACCCATCTCGCTCGAAACTCCCATCGGCGAAGAGGAAGACTCCCACCTCGGCGACTTCATTGAAGACCGTCAGGCCGTATCGCCCTCTGAGGCGGTCATCAGCGTCAACCTAAAGGAGTACACTTCGCAGGTCCTGCGCACCCTCACCCCGCGCGAGGAGCGCGTCATCAAAATGCGTTTCGGCCTCGAAGACGGCTCCGAGCACACGTTGGAAGAGGTAGGCCAGAGCTTCCAGGTAACCCGCGAGCGCATCCGCCAGATTGAAGCCAAGGCCCTGCGCAAGCTCCGCCACCCCTCGCGCTCGCGCAAACTAAAAGCCTTCGTCGAAGGCGTCAAGGAAATGTAATATTTCGCAAGTAGCTGGGTGCCCCCGGTCCCTAGCATTTGGGGACCGGGGATACCACGAACCTCATTCGCAGCTCACGCTTTGGGGCCAGCAGCACTTGAGTCAGACTTGCGCTTGCTGGTAGCAGTGCCAGCCGAGCCAGAGTCCTGAGTGCCGGTGTCGAGCTTGTCCATCAGCATCGCTCCCAGGCTTTCGAGAACCCCTTGATTGTTCCCGCCACCAACAACCAATATCTTCGGCATGAAAGAGGCCTCGCCAGCCGCAAGTGCCTTAATCGCGTTCACCAGAGTCGTAGGTCCTTTGCCCAGCGCTGCCACCTGTCTCTCGTAGGCCTCTGCGTTGGCCAAACCAACCGCGCGAACTTCGGCTCCCTTGGCATTGCCGGTTTGCTCAATGTACGTGGCCTCTCCCTGCGCCTCCTTCATCCTGGCCTCGGTTCTGTTTGTCTGGATGTCCACTCCCACCTTTGACTTCGCAAGATCCACCTGCATATCGGCGGTGCCACGAGCCTTTTCCGTCTCGATGCGCTGGTCCTGAGACTGCCTCTGCATCTTGAATGTTTCCACCTCCTGATGCGCAACCTCTCGCTGAGTCAGAACCGTAACCAGTTGCTCCGGGTAAACAACATCCTGGATATAAACTCCCCTGGTCTCGATCTCGTACTCCGCAAGTTTTTCCTGGATGTAGTTGAAGGCTTGTTCCTGCACTTTCTGGCGCGTCTGGATAAACGTAATCGCTTCCATGCCGCCAATCTTGTCACGAAAAAGATTGCCCACCGCAGCCTGCAAAACTTCGTTCACCAGATTCTCCATGGAGCCAACCATGGAAATAACCCGCGGAGCTTTTGTATCCGGAACGTGAATCAAAACCTGCAAGTCGATGCTGAACACAAAGCCCTCATTGCTTTTGGCAATAATGGGTTCAAGGCGTGCATCAAGCCCGTGAGCTCCTGTCACATCCTTTGCCCAATCCAGCTTGAGAATCGCCGTCAGAACAAGCTTCGCATCGTAAATCCGCGGATTGATCGGATACTTTCCCGTTCGCAAAGCTTCTTGCCAAATGCCCTGATGCCCCGGGCGAACCAGGCTGCCAAACTTGAACCCCGCGCCCGACGTATCCTGCGTCGGCAATCCAACATACGCCTTGATTACGGCCACCTGGCCCTGTTCCACAACCAGCATCGGCACTTGTTCCACGCGAACCAGAAACGGATTCAGGTTGTAAGCGCCATAAAGCAGAGGGTCATGCTGCAGGCCGATCTTCCCGCCCGCTTCCAGAAACTTCTGAAAATCCTGATAGTTGTTGTGCTGATCGTTTTTGCTGCCCAGAATCAAACTCATCAGTTGGAAATCGGTAACCCCATCTTGCCCTTCGAACTCACTCACATCTTTGAATCCGCCCAGCCTGCTCGCAATAGCGCCCGCCTGCAAGGGTTCGCCGTCTAATGTCGTCACCACTCCGATCATGTCCGTGACAATACCGCTTGCGCCGGCCGGCTTGGGAGCAATGCGCGTAACATCAAGCTGCCAGTCTTCAAGACCGAAGGCCTTATAGCTGAGCTTGCCGTAGTCTGCCAGGTTCTTGTACTCCTCTGACACCGGTACGCCGAAGACCTGCGGCTTGGTGATCACCAAAAAAGCCACCGGGTGAATCGGCGCCAGCGTGCCGGGAGAAAGAACAGGTCTTTGAACGCCTTTCTCTCCGCCCCTGTCAACAAAGCCTCGAAAGTCTGTGAAGTTGCCGAAGACCGGATTGTACCTGGCAGATTTCGCTCCGATAGGCGTGGGTTTGCCAACCTGTGCGATCACAACGCCAATCTGTCCGGCCGGCACCTGCACCCACGGGTGTTTGGTCACATCAGAGAACAGCTTGAACTTGAAGCGTATTCCCGGCATGAGAAGATCGGCCTGATAACCGGCCTCTCCTTGAAAGGCTACGGGGTTATCGCCGGGCAGCTTCCTACCAAACCTTTTGCGTACTAGCCCGATCTGGGTCGGTCCAATACTATAGAACGAATTGAAGACGGCGCCAATCAAAAACACCCCGACTACGATGATCGAAGATAACAACACATAACCAACAATATCTG
Source organism: Occallatibacter sp. (assembly GCA_050013195.1). Taxonomy (GTDB): domain Bacteria; phylum Acidobacteriota; class Terriglobia; order Terriglobales; family Acidobacteriaceae; genus Telmatobacter. The sequence continues at coordinate 6,282 of JBEKFS010000128.1, read as the reverse complement.
CCATTTCAAATCTCCATTTCCTTCCCGCAAAATTCTCTCGAATTATACCCCCATAAGTCTCGTTTGATAGTCAAAACTCAAATCTATAGCGTAAAACGGAAGGTCTCACGGCCCTCGACCAATGACAGGTCAGCTTGCAGCCTTCTCCAGCTCCTTCAAATCCTCCGCGCTCAGCTTCAATCCCGCAGCCGCAACATTCTCCTCCAGATGCGCAACCTTCGACGTTCCCGGAATCGGCAGCATCACCGGTGACCGCTGCAGCAGCCAAGCCAGCGAAAGCTGCGCTACAGTCGCCGAATGTCGCACCGCAATCGCGCTCAGTGTCGCCGACATCGGGTTGTTCGCCTTCAGCAGCTTGCCCGCATTGATCGGATACCAGGGCAGGAAACCGATTCCCTGCTTCTCGCAATAATCCAGCGTATCCTCATGCTTTCGGTCAGCCAGACTATATCGATTCTGGACCGTCGTCACCTCAACAATCTTCCGCGCCTCCTCAATCTCCGCCGGCGTGACCTCGCTCAATCCGATGTGGCGAATCTTGCCCTGCTCCTGCATCCGCTTCAGCGCGCCCAGGCTCTCTTCGAGCGGCGTCCGCGGGTCAATCCGATGTAATTGATAGAGGTCAATGCGCTCCAGCCGGAGCCGCCGCAAACTCATCTCCACGCATTGAATCAGATAGCCTGCGCGACCCACATACTCGCTCTTCGCCGGTCCCTGCCGCGTGATTCCGCCTTTGGTGGCGATAACCAATCCTGACGTGTAAGGATGCAGTGCCTCAGCAATCAACCGCTCTGCAATCTCCGGTCCATAAGCGTCGGCGGTGTCGATCAGCGTAACGCCCAGCTCAACGGCGCGGCGCAGAACGCGACGTGCTTCGGCAGCGTCAGCCGGTTCGCCCCATGCGCCTTCGCCCACCAAACGCATGGTTCCATAGCCCAAACGATGAACCGGCAGATTGCCGCCGATGAGAAAACTGCCGCTGGCAGTGTTAATTAGTGTGCCCATGTCAGTTGGATGCGAAGCATGTCCGAATGGAATCAGGAATACGGGCTCAGTCCCTCTTGCCCAATCCGCTATAAGACCGATATCCTTGGGGCGATTGATATTGAAAATGAGGTTGCCGATCATGAGGATGACTTGCTGCAGGCTGGCGGCTGTAGTGCTGGTCTTATCTGGAGCAATGCGGCTGGCCGGCCAGGCAGCTCCCGCGGCTCAACCCGCGCCGCGTCCCGCGCCAACGCCGGAACAACTGGCCATGCGCGCCACGATCGATGCCGCTTCCAGGCAGGACCATCAACACATGATGGATCTGCTGGGCATCAAGGAGCTGCGCCCCGGAGCCAGCCATGATCCCAAATCGCCCAACCCAACCAATTACGACGAGTCCAAGGCCAACGTCTATCCCAACCTGCCCGATCCGCTGCTGCTCAAAGACGGCAAGCGCGTAACCTCGGCCAAGGTCTGGTGGACCAAGCGCCGTCCGGAGATCGTCGAAGACTTCGACCGCGAAATCCTCGGCCGCGTTCCCGCCAACACGCCCAAAGTGACCTGGGAGGTGGTCAGCACCACGCCGGAGAAGGTCGGCGACGTGCCGGTGGTGACCAAGCGGCTCGCGGGCCACGTGGACAACTCCGCCTACCCGAAAATCACCGTCAACATCGACCTTGAGTTGACCACTCCGGCCAACGCCACCGGTCCGGTTCCGGTCATCATGGAATTGTCCTTCAGCCGCGAATTCATGGCGGCCATCGCCAGGAGTATCCCGGAGATGATGCCCGGAGGCCCCGGCAACCAGGGACCAACATGGCAGCAGCAGGTCCTCGCCCGCGGTTGGGGCTACGCATTGCTCTTTCCCACCAGCTTTCAGGCCGATAACGGCGCCGGATTGACCGAGGGCATCATCGGCCTGATGAACAAGGGCCAGCAGCGCAAGCCAGACGATTGGGGCACGTTGCGCGCATGGGCCTGGGGCGCAAGCCGCGCACTGGACTACTTCGAGACCGATAAAGCCGTCGATGCGAAGCAAGTCGGGCTTGAGGGCCATTCGAGATTCGGTAAGACGGCTCTTGTCGCCATGGCCTACGATCCGCGTTTCGCCGTCGCCTTCATCAGTTCCTCTGGCACCGGCGGCGCCAAGCTCTATCGGCACGTCTTCGGCGAGCAGCTTGAGAACCTCGCCGCATCCGGCGAGTACCACTGGATGGCCGGCAACTTCCTCAAGTACGCCGGGCCGCTCACTCCCGGCGACCTGCCCGTAGATGCGCACGAGCTGATCGACCTCTGCGCGCCGCGCCCGGTCTTCATCAGTGGCGGCGCGCTGAAGGGCGATGGCTGGGCCGACTCCACTGGAATGTTTCTGGCCGCCGCCGCCGCCGGGCCGGTCTACCGGCTGTTGGGCAAGAAGGACCTGGGAACAACGACGCTACCGCCCATCGAAACTCCTCTGATTGCGAGTGAGGTGGCCTTCCGGCAACACTCCGGCGGCCACACGCCGGGACCGAACTGGCCCGTTTTCCTCGACTTCGCCAGCCGCTATCTGCACAAGTAATAAAGGTGTGCATGGAGATACACCTTTATCACTGTAATTCGGGTACAAATGCTGAAATTGGCGCGATTTCCTGTGCGGATAGTGGAACCTCGCAGTAGCCGTTTGCGTATCCTGAGACGAGATCAAGGAGAACCGGCCATGAGCAGCCAACCGTATCCCAACGCGCAAGCAATCTTTTACCAGCAGTATCAGATGGTGCGCCGCGATGAAGTTGTGGGCATTCTGCTGGCGCTGTTTCTGGGCACCTTTGGCGTTCACCACTTTTACCTGCGGAGAACGGGCCTGGGGATTCTCTACTGCTGCTTCTGCTGGACGGGAATCACCACGTTCCTGGGTTTTATTGAGTGCTTCTTCATGCCTGGCCGAGTGCGGGAGTTCAACGCCATCCAGGCGGCGGGGATTGCGGCCATGCTGGGGATCGCGATGCCGGGATGGGGCTATCCGTTGAATGTGACCGTCAACGTTCCGCCGGCGCCGCAATCGGGCACACTGGTAGCCTGCGCGCGCTGCGGTCAAACCAACACGCAGAGCGCGCACTTCTGCTCCGGATGCGGAGCTGCATTATAAGAGCAGATTCGCCTTATGGTCCCGTGTAAATCTCATGTATTTCGGATACGATTAGGCGATCATTGCCGTCGAAGCGGTACACGATGCTGTAGTCGGTATGCACTACAGCCCACTCGGAGGGATCGTATCGAACGATGGCGCTGATTGAATTACCCTTCATTGCATCACGTTCGTATGGAGAGTGAACGATCTTTCGACCATCTAAATAACTGAGTACCTGTGCAGAAGTCGATTGCAGCGGTATTGCATGCGCAATCTCTTGCGCCAGGGCCTTTCGGGCCTTATCTGCAGATCGGCACCCAAAGAGCAGCAAGCAGCTCAGAACACAAAGTATTCGGAATTTGGCAAGAAACGACATCGGTAGATTATTCCACTTCCAGCACCAGGCACTTCAAGTACTCGGTCTCCGGCAGGTTAAGCACCACAGGATGATCGAGAGCAGCTCCCCGCCGCTCCAGCAGCCGCACACGCCGGTGAACATCGACGGCAGCGGCGGTTACGCTGGCCTCCAATTCAGCCCAACCCACATGGTGCGAGCAGGAGCAGGTCACCAGCAAACCGCCGGGGCGCAGCATCTTGAGCGCTCGCAGATTCAGTTCCTTGTAGCCGCGCAGCGCGCCTTCCACAGCCCGCAGGCTCTTGGCGAAGGCCGGCGGATCAAGCACGATGGCATCGAATTTCTCGCCCGCCTCCGACCAATCGCGCAGAATCTGAAATGCGTCGCCCTCGACCCACTCCACCTGCGCGGTGAGCCGCGGGCGGTTTGCCGCTAAGTTTCGCTCCGCAACTTCCAGCGAGGCGCGGGAGGCGTCGATGCCCGTCACCTGTGCGCAGACCTCGGCCAGATGCAGTGCAAATCCGCCCTGGTAACAGCACACGTCCAGCGCGCGCCCTCCGCCTTCGCGATTCGCTATGCCCAACCGCCGCGCCCACTCGGCGGTGGCAGCGTAGTTGGCCCGCTGATCGAGGAAGGCTCCCGTCTTCTGCCCGGAGTTGGCGTCGTACTCGAATACCAGGCCATTCAGCCGGAATTCGGTACTAATAGATGGGATTGCGGCATCAGCAGTCCAAAGCGGTGCCGTATTCGGCGCGGATAACCCCTCCAGTTCGCGCACTCTCGGATCTGGCCGCTCCAAAATAGCCACAGGAGCCAGTTCTTCGCGCAGCACGCGCACGCACGTCTCGCGCACGGCGGCCGAATCCAGCCCTTTGGCCAGCAGTTGCAGAATCACCAGGTCACCGTACTTGTCCGCCACCAGGCCCGGCAACTCATCAGCCTCGCTGAAACACAACCGGCATGCGTTGTTCTGCTCGTCGAGCATTGGCTTGCGCCGTCGGATCGCCGCGCGCAGCCGCTTCTCCAGCAATGCGAGCCAAGCGGTCTCGTCGATGGCCTCGCGCGATACCAGCCGTAAAATAATTTGCGATGCCGGGCTGTAAAGCGCCGTGCCCAGCAGCAATCCGCGGCTGTCGGCCACGGGCAACAGCGCCGGTGTCACGCCTGCGGGCAGTTCAACAGACTCAATGTCGGAGGCGTAAACCCACAGATGGCCGGCGCGCAGCCGGTCAGCGGCGCGGCGGTTGATCTTGGCTCCTGCGCGCGTATCTCCCTTGGAACCCTGGACATCCTGCCGCTTTTGAAGGTGGGGTATCTGTTGATTATGCTCAAAAGGCGGCGCGGGCTGGGCTGTTTTGGTCATTTTCCTGGTCGTAGCAGGCCGTGGGGTGCGGGTCTTGGTCATGGGCTCCCTTAATCGGGTTCATCTTTTCTTATCGTAACAAGAATAAATCCCGTGTTTGCATCGCCATAAACAGCAACCCGCTTCGCTTTCATGCGCGCCGAACGCAAGCGGCCTATAATGAAGCATGGCGACAGTCCGGCAGCCCATACCGGCGGAGGTTCCCGGCGCGCCCCCGGATCCTGAGGGGAATGCGCAGCCCGTCGCGCGCGTCCCCAACCAGCACGCAATTGATCAGGCCGCCATCGACCGGCGCTTCGAGGCGCTGCTCAAGAAGGTCCACGCCAACCGTCCCAGTGAAGACATTACTCTCATCCGCAAAGCCTGGGAGTTCTGCGTACGCCATCATGAAGGGCAGATGCGGGCCTCGGGCGAGCCTTACATTATCCACCCGCTCGAGGTAGCCGAGGTTCTCGCGGAGATGAAGATGGACTCGACCTCCATCGCCGCGGGCCTGCTGCACGATTCGGTCGAAGACACGCCCGCCACCAATGAAGAGATTGAGGCTGGCTTCGGCGAGCAGGTGGCGCACATCGTCGAGGGCGTCACTAATATCGACAAAATCGAGTTCGCCAATCGCGAGGACCGTCAGGCAGAGAATGTGCGCAAGATGCTGCTCGCCATGGTCTCGGATGTGCGCGTAGTGCTGATCAAGCTGGCTGACCGGCTGCACAATATGCGGACCCTGGAGCACTTAAGGCCGGAGCGCCGGGAGTCCATCGCCCGCGAAACCCTGGAAATCTACGCGCCTCTCGCGCACCGGCTGGGCATGGGCAAAGTGCGCGGCGAGCTGGAAGACCTGGCCTTCCGCTACACCGACCCGGTCAGCTACGAACAGGTCGCGGCAGCCGTTGAATCCCGCCGCACTGAGGGCGAGCAGTTCCTGCGCGGCGTGGAAGACACGCTCATCGAGCAACTGCGCGAAAACAACATTCCGGCCCGCGTTGAGTGGCGCATCAAGCGCATTTACTCCATCTATCAAAAGCAGCAACGCTCCAAAGTCTCCTTCGATCAGGTCTATGATTTGCTGGCGGTCCGCGTCATTACGCAGGATGTGGCCGCCTGCTACGCCGTCTTCGGTCTCATCCACACTCTCTGGCGTCCCGTCCCCGGCCGCATCAAGGACTTCATCGCCATGCCCCGCGCCAACCGCTATCAGTCGCTGCACACCACGGTGATGAGCCCCAGCGGCCATCAGTTCGAGGTGCAGATTCGCACCGAGGAGATGCATCGCATCGCCGAGGAGGGCATCGCCGCCCACTGGAAGTACAAGGCCGGCAGCGGCGTGGTCACGGCCCGCGACGAGGAGCGGTTGAATTGGATTCGCCAGTTGGTCGAGTGGCAAAAGGAGATGACCGACCCCAACGAGTTCCTCTCCAGCCTGAAGATGGATCTCTATCCCGACGAGGTGTACACCTTCACGCCCAA
>JBEKFS010000127.1:0-10068 GCA_050013195.1 Occallatibacter sp. | reverse complement strand
CACCGGTGGTTGGCCCATGCGTCTGCATGGTAGCCCCGCCGGTCGTTGGTCCGTGCGTTGTGGCTCCGCCGGTCGTCGGTCCGTGCGTGGTAGCTCCACCGGTAGTTGGTCCATGCGTGGTGGCTCCGCCAGTGGTCGGTCCGTGCGTGGTGGCCCCACCGGTCGTCGGTCCATGCGTGGTGGCTCCGCCAGTGGTCGGTCCGTGTGTGGTGGCTCCGCCGGTGGTCGGACCATGTGTGGCAAAGCTCGTGGTCGGCCCATGGGTTGTCGGCCCATGGGTGGTTGGTCCGTGCGAGGCACCTCCGCCGGTTGGTCCGTGCGAGGCACCTCCGCCGGTCGGTCCATGCGATGCACCGCCGCCGGAAGGCGCACGGACCGGCCTGGGAGCGGCCGCCCTGTTGCCAGGCGGTTGATGCGGAGCCGGGGCGGACGGCCTATTTCCTGCGGCTGCTTTGCCTACGGCGCCGAACACCATAAGTCCTGCAAGAATCAGAATTGCAGAGCCGTTGCGAATAACCCTGTGAAGAAGTTGTATCGTCATCGGATCCTCTTTTCCTTTCCATCTTTCAATCCAGGCGCCACCCTGGAGCATGTTCACTTATCCCCTGACGCAGACTATCCCATCCTTGCCGCAATATCTTGAAACGCGGCAAGGATGGGACACCCATGACATCGGGAGACTGGCCTGCTAGTTAGTCGGAGGCGGCGTAGTGCCACCCTGTGCCGCATCGTTGCTCACATCTGTCTCCGCCTGATCGGCCTGCTGGGTCTGCTGCTGAACCTCAGCCTGGACGTTGGGATCCTGCGGAGGCGCTATTTCTGCATACTGCGCCGGAGCCGGTTGGCTCTGCGCAGAGGGCGGAGCCTGCGGGATTCCTCCTTTGCCCTGCTTGCTTTGCAGATCCTGGAGTCCCTGGTCGATCAACTCCCGCATATGGTTCTGCATCTCCTGCAGGTCGGTCAACTGCACCGTCACCGTGTTGGATTTCTGGCACTCATTGCCGCCCTTGCTGGCCAGTACCACCAGGTCCGCCGTTGTTGCGTCAGCCGGAGGTGGGCTCGTCAGGCCAAGTACATCGCCGTCGCTCAGAGCGCACTCGTTCTGGTTTGTGTCCGTCACATCCAACGCGCTGCCGACAACGAAAACATGCTTATGGCCGTCGGCCAACATACGCGCGATCCCGCTGGAGCCGGGGTCCGTGTCCTGCTGCTGCGCGTTCTGCTGCGCCTCCTGGTTTTCCAGCGCCAATTGGCCCTTTACCTCATCGGCGATCTGCTGCTTCACGTCGGGCGTTAGCTCCGGAGGGCCACCCGCGGAGGACTGAGCGCCATCCACTTCGCCGGCCTCCTGATGGGCCGCATAGGCTGCCTGCAAGTCCTGCGAAATCATGTAGTCCGTCAGCCAGAACGCGGCGCTGGGGTACACCGAATAAGGCGTAAAGTAGCCGCCGTAGAACCCTAACCAGGGAGCGCCTCCCCAACCCCAGCCGAAGCTGATCGGCGCCGCCCACGGGTTATACGCCCATCCATAAAAGCCGGGGGCAAAGTAGACGCCCGGTGCATACACGTCCAGCTGCAGCCCGCGATAGCCATAGCCGCGATAAAAGCGGCTGTACTCGTGGCCGTGGTAGAAGTAGCTACGCCGCCCGAAATCGTGGCCATGGTAACTGTATCCGCGCTGCACATAGCCCGCACGGCCACGCGCGCCAACAATGCGGCTGTGGTCGGGACGCTCAACCGAGACTCTGCGGTTGCCGTTCAGCCCGTGATGCACGTCCATGCCGCGCTTGGGGTCATGCACGTCGCTGACCTTGCCACCAGGCCGCCTGGTTATCGCGCCGCCGTTCTTTGTGGCGTGCGTACTGCTTCCCTTGGGCGCTATACCCCCGGTCGCCGTGTGGCTTCCGCCGCCTGTGGTGTGTGAAGTGGTGGTGGTTGCTCCATGCGTAGCTCCGCCGGTCGTTGGCCCATGCGTGGTAGCCCCGCCGGTCGTTGGCCCATGCGTGGTAGCCCCGCCGGTGGTTGGCCCATGCGTGGTAGCCCCGCCGGTGGTTGGCCCATGCGTGGTAGCCCCGCCTGTGGTTGGCCCATGCGTGGTGGCTCCGCCTGTGGTTGGCCCATGCGTGGTAGCTCCGCCGGTCGTTGGCCCATGCGTGGTGGCCCCGCCAGTCGTTGGCCCATGCGTGGTAGCCCCGCCGGTGGTCGGACCGTGTGAAGCACCGCCAGTTGTTGGTCCGTGTGAGGCACCGCCGCCAGTCGGCCCATGCGAAGCGCCACCGCCGCTCGGCCCGTGCGAGGCACCGCCGCCGGAAGGCTTGGGAGGCGCTGATGAGGGCTTAGTCCCAGCGGCTGCTTTGCCAACAGCGCCGAATACCAGGAGTCCGGCAAGAATCATTACTGCAGAGCTTTTGCGAATAGCCCTGCGGAGAAGTTGTGTCGTCATCGGAATCCTCTTTTCCTTTCATTGTTCTGGTCCGGCACCTCACCCACGAAGCACCAACCTGTTGTACGAACCAAGCAGCACTAACCTGGCTACGTGAGCCGGCGGCAGCGCAAACGCTTTACTCAACATTGCTGACTTTTCCATTCGTGAAGGTCACCTTCATGTCCTTGTAATAGAAGATTTCCTTTACTCCCAGCTTGGCAATTCTCGTCGGCTGCCCGAATCCAGCAATCACTTGATCCTTGGTCTGGCCAAGGGCGATGGTCGGCGGAGGAGTATCGGCCGGTGGAGGCGGCGGAGCAATATCCGGCGGAGGCGCCTGGTCTGCGGAAGCAGCCGGAGCCTGCTGACCTCCTTGATCGCCCTGGTTGCCCTGATTGCCTTGATCTCCCTGATTCTCCGCAGGCTGAACCGTGATGACCTCGGAAACTGTCTTCACAAAATCGTCCACCGGCGGCACAGACTCCTTCGGGAACGAGAACTTGATCTCCCCGTAGTAGCGAACATCGTCGTAGGGATCGCTGAAGGTGCTGATAAGTATTCCGTCCTTATGAGCCACAATCCCGGTAACCCAGAACTTCTCTCCAGCGACAAATTTTCGCGACGCGCAGGCGTTGTTGGCGGCATCGGTGGGGCTGTTGCTACTCATCCCAAAATGGCCCAGAATGGCGGTTTTCGTTCCCGTCATTGCAGCATCCTTGGCGCGGTTTTTTTGATTTGCCGTCAAAACTCCATTGTTGTAAGTATTGGAATACGCATAGGAAGAAGCCGAACTGCACATCATCAGCCCATCCTTCTGCAAAACCACAATGTCGCCGGCTGTGACTATATCCGTGTGGTCAGCCGTGGTCTTCGTCAGATTGAACTGAGAGAGCAGTTTGTTCTGAATCAACGTCGCCTGATCGCTGGCGCTCTGCGGCGCAGCCTCCTCCCCCTTCTTGCCTTTTTTACCGAATCCCAATTGCGCTGCGGATGTTAGGCTGAAGATCAACAAAAACGCCACCAACCTCAATGCGTTAAATTTCCGCACGTAAGCCATATGCTTTAACCTCTCATGTTTCTTGGGGGAAGTACTCTTCAAACCCCTAAAACGTACATCACGGCTCTGGCACTGTCAAGATAATCATGCGGAAATCGCGTCCCGTCAACCTCTTACCAGAACAAACACAGAGTTTTCTGTATGTTTCGCACATTTCTAAATATGGTTTTCAATAATCAATGCAGATCTCGGGATTCTGGCCCGATGGAGCGGTTGGCGCCATCGCAGCGCCACCACTCCATGAGATTTTTGAATCAGGTTTGCTGACCGGCTTACTTTTTCGGCTGTTGACTATCGGACTTCAACCCGGTATGCCCAGCCGCGCCAGTCTCAGCCTCGGCCAACGCCTCGGTATCCAACCCATGTTCATGGCGATAATGCTCGGCCGGCATCTTGCCATCCCACCAGGCCCAGTTCATCGGATAGACATCTGGATCGAGGAAGACCTGGTAGAAGTGCCACACCACAATCGCCAGCGTGGCCAGAATCGCCTCGTAGAAGTGGATGGCGGTGGCCACATCTACCCACCAGCGCGCCAACAGATTTCCCGTCGACACGTTGGCCCACATCATCACACCGGTAACAGCCATCAGCGCCGTGCCCCACACCAGCGCCCAGTATTCAGCCTTCTCCGCATAGTTGAAGCGTCCGAACCTGGGCTTTTCTCCGCCCAGGCCAAGGTAATATCGCATCGTCGCCAAGGCGTCGAAGGCGTCTTTGGGCCGCGGAGCAAAGTCGCAGATCAGCCGGCGGCCTTCCTTGGTCATCGCCAAGTAGAAGAGGTGATAGATGCCGGCGCCGATCAGGATGACTCCCGCCACCCGATGCGTGATGCTGCGTAGCTTTTCTCCCATTGCCAGCACATCGGCCAGCCAGGAGTTGGGGAACTTGAGAGCAAAACCGGTGAGCACCAGAATAATAAAGCTGGAAAGCAGAATCAGGTGTTGCCAGCGCTGGTTTTCGCTCATGCGCGTCATCTTGGGATTCTGCATGGCCCTGAGCGTCCTGGCCTTGCTCTGCCAGATGACCGCGTTGTGCAGGAACATGGCGCCTATTACAAGAATGATTAAAGCCAGATAGAACCATCTCACCCAACGCACGGCAATCGAGCCGATGTCCTTCGATTTGCCTTCGTCCATGTGGACCTTGGTGAGAGTGAACTTCTGCGTGACTCCCTTGTGACACTGGCCGCAGGTGGCGTCCAGATTCGCTTTATTGATGGTGGAGCGGGGATCGCTCGAGGGCAGAATGTTATGCACGCCGTGGCAACTGGCGCAGTTGGCCACCACCGCCGAGCCGCCCTCGGCAGCCAACCCGTGATAACTATCCAGGTAACTGGTCACGCGATTTCCGGCCAAGCCGAATTCCTGAGAGAGGCGCACACCTTCGTGGCAGCGCGCACAGGTGGTGCGCGCAATGTTCTGCTCGGAGACCGACGAGTTGGGGTCGATGTGTGCCTTGATGGAGTGGATTCCGTGGCAATCTGTACATACCGGGGCCAGCCCGTTGCCGCGCGCGATGGCCTGCCCGTGAATGCTCTCGTCAAAGGTCTGCTGGACCGTGCCGTGGCACTTGCCGCAGGTGGCGGGAACATTGAATTTGTAGATCGGCGATTTGGCGTCGTTAGCCGGGAGAATCTCGTGATCGCCGTGGCAATCGGTGCAGACTGCTGCCTTCTTTGAGCCCTTCTCGATGGCCAGCCCATGCACGCTTTGCTGGTAAGAGATGAAGGGCTGGCCGCTCTCCCCGTTCGACTCCATCAGAAACTTCTGCCCGTGGCACCGGCCGCAGGTGGCTGGAATGTTGTCATGATTGACGGGCGACTTAGGATCGGTGGCGGCCAGAATCTCGTGTGCGCCCCCATGGCAGTCCTGGCAGTTGGCTGCCTGGGCCGCGCCGGGCTTCGCCTTGGAGTGCAGACTGTGCTCGTAGGCCTGCTGGGCTTCGGCATGGCACTCGGCGCAGGTGATCTTTTTGGGCGTGGTCTCATGAACCAGCCCCTTCACATCCTTGTGACAATCCACGCAGGCGAACATGCCGCCGTGTATGGATTGTTTCATCTTGCTTTCATCCACGTACAGGCTGACCTGCTTACCGTTGACCTCGGTGGTCAAGGTGGCGTCTCCGTGGCAGGCAAGGCAGTCCTTATCCTTCGGCTTTTGCTCGGCACGAGTCGCGCAGGCGAAAATAAACAGGGATAAAGCGAGCGTTTGGGCGAGGATATTTCTGGAAATGTTCACGCCTTTGAGGAGACGCCTTGGCGGTAAAACTAGCAGTGACTGGAATCACAAAGGCAAAGACGAGCGATGCCGCCACGGCAGCTTGTTAAGACTAATGCAGCGAAGGGTACGAGTTTCAGCCCGTACCCTTCTCCTAAGTCAGATCATCGAACGGTTCCTGTCATCTGAAATGTGCTCAGGATCCGAAATATGCGCTCAACGTCAGAACCAGGAGCAGCAGACCGATGAAAATGGCCGTGTAACCAACCGCTTTGGAAAAATTGAGCAGCCAGATCGGTGGCTTGACTGCGAGCCTTGTCTCCAGCTTTCCCTGGGCTGCAACCCTTTGATACTCCTCCGGGCGCTTGGTCTTGAACTCTTCTTCACTCTCCACGCCGGTAAAAATCACCATGTCCATGGGGAAGCTGTCCGGGCGCAGATGGGTGTTGACGAAGTGGATGGAAAAAATGAACAGAATGGCCAGCAGTCCTTCCTCACTGTGAATCACCAGCACGGCGTTCAGCGCCCAGCCAGGCAAAAAGCGCGCAAAGAAGGGAGCAAACCACATGGCATATCCTGAAAAGCCGATGACTACCATGCCCCAGAAGACCGCCCAGTAATCGAACTTCTCCCAATAGGCATAACGCTCAAACTGCGGCTTGGGCCCTAATCCGATGAACCAGCGCATGTGACCGAAGAGATCCTTCACATCCTTCCAGTTGGCCACCATGGAGGTGTTTCCCCAGAAAATTCCCTTTTCTCGATGAACCAGCCCGCGGGTGAAAACTTCTTTCAAGTGGATGAGAAATGCCACAGTCAGAACCACAGCGAAGAACTTATGAAAGAAGATGATGGTCCCGAATCCGCCCACCCCGCTGGCAAATCTCCTCGCCCAGAAGCTCTCGCTGAAGCGCATGGGCAGCCCGGTGGCTGCCAGTCCCAGAAAGGTGGTGAACAGGGCGGCATGCATGTATCTCTGTGCGCGCGTGAAGCGCATGAAATACCGCTCCCCCGCGTGGCTCGGCGCGTTGCTTGTATCTAGTTTGAGATCAGCCATTCTTGCCTCCCTTTGCCGAACGTGTCTTGACCTGGTGGTATCGCGAGCGGATCAGCCACAATATGGTGTGAATCGCGAAGAATGCCAGTACGCCGGCCAGCAACAGGTTCATGAACAAGCGGATAAAGAAGAGGGCCGGATTCAGCTTGCGATTGTGCGCGTTGGCGTGTGGCTGATACTGCACGAAACTGGCATTGGCGCCTGCATGGCACTTGCCGCAGGTGGCTACCAGGTTGGCCGGAGCAATCGGAGAGCGGGGATCGGATGCCGGCAAAACATCATGCGCTCCGTGGCAGTCCCAGCAGCGCGCTGTCTCCACATAGCCGCCCAGCGAACCTAACTGAGAGTGGAAGGTGTCCCGGTAAGTAGACAGCTTGTCCTTGTGGCATGAGCCGCAGATAGGCGTGGACTGCATGCGGAAAGTAGCTTCTGTCGGCTGCAGAATCGCATGCGCCGTGTGGCAGTCTGAACAGACCGGCGCATTCAGATTGCCGGACGCAACAGCCTTGCCATGTACCCCCCCCATATAGTTGGCGGTAATCCCCGCATGGCATTGTCCACAAGTCTTGGGAATATTCGTCTTGTAGGTGGGACTCTGCGGATCGGTGTGGCTCAAGATGTGATGCGATCCGTGGCAGTTTTGGCAGTTGGCCGCCACCAGCAGCCCCTCTTTGCTGAGCGCGAACCCGTGAATGGAATCCAGATACATCGGGTATACGTTGGGCAGGCCGTGCTTTTTCGCCAGCGCATCGTTGCCGTGGCAGTTGCCGCAGGTGCGCGGAATATTGAGCGGGTAGACCGCCGAACGGGGATCGCTTTTAGGAAAGATGGCGTGAGCATCGCCGTGGCAACTGATGCAAGGATGCTCGGCCCGGTTGGCATGCACGCTCCCGACCAGCCCCTCCGCCTCGCCAGTGTGGCAGCTCTCGCACTTGACCGGCGTCACCTGATCAGGATGGGGATAATCCTTGATAGTGCTATGGCAATCGCCGCACTTCAGGTTGCCGTGCAGGCTGGCATGAAACGTTCCGGCATCCACGTTGTCTCCGTGGCAGCCGAGGCAATCAACATCCGCCTGCGCAACGCGCGGTATCGCGAAAACCAGAAACGCCCCAACAGCGAGCGCAATGGAGAAAGCAATCTTCATCTCGACTCCGATCGATCCTTACGCTTTCAAGTCTTGCGATTACAGGCCAGTACCCAACACAGGCGCGGGAGAGAAAGGATTCCAGCCCCTCTCTCCCGGCGTGCGCCTTTCTGGCGGAACTTGACCTGGCGCGCTGCTATTTCTGCAACGTGCGAATGTAGGCGATCACATCCTTGATTTGCTGATCGGTCAGCTTGCCCTTGTAAGCAGGCATCTTGTTCAGGCCGTCCTTGGTAGAGACAATGAACTGGTGATCGGAGGCCGAAAGCATCTTCGGGTCCTTGAAGGACAGGATCTTCATGTTTTTGCCCATTGTCGTGGCAGCCAGCCCGTCGGCGCCGTGACACATGGCGCACTTGGCTTTGTAGAGATCACCGGGCGCCTGCGCAAAGGCGGGCACTGCAATAAGCACGGCCATCAGGATTACGGCAGCCGCTTTGATTCCATGAGTCATAGTATTGCTCCTCGGCCGGTTGTTTGGAGTTTCCCGGTCAAGTACCTGTCATATAAGCTCTATTACGCGGTCGGAAGTGACGCTCGTCACACATCGAGAGATTCGTTTCCGTGTCGGATGCGTGCCATCCGCGTTTTCTCCACAAAGGATTCGCCGCTTGCGCGGTTTTCAACGGTCCCAACGGCCATGCGCCAAAGTGATACAGGTCACTTGCTGTAACCAGTCTTATCAGTCACAATAGGGCCTCTGCTTGAGGAAAAATTTATGGGTACGGTTGCTGTAACTGATTCAAAAATCATGCATACTCTCCCCGGGGACGCGGTGCGCCAGATTCAGTGGCGGTTTGCCGACCGTTTTGATTTGCAGATGCTGGTTCAATCGGCGCGCGGCGTGGCGCGGGGAACGGTGGCGCGCCTGGTGGCTGCCGGGGAGCGCAATACCCACGAATGGACACCCGGTAAGCACAGCATGATGGAAGCCTTTGACCGCGCAGGCGTTACCGCGGCCTTCATGGAGCCGGAAGAAGGTGGATTCATTGTCGGGCCCAAGAACCTGGCCCTTTCGCTTGCGGCCTTTGAGCTGGCTTGGGTAGACGGAGGCGCGGCCACGGCCAGCCTGGCCGGCTTCCTGGCTCTCTCGCCCATTCATGAACGCGGCACACCGGAGCAGGTCAACCGCTACAAGAGCCTCGCAGCTCCACCGCAGCCGGGCGAAGACCGAATCCCTTGGCGCGGCGCCTTCGCGCTCACCGAGCCGATTCCCTACGTTGGTGTCGACGCCAGCATGTTGAGCGGCAAGATGCGCGTGGCCGAGTGGAAGGAAGGCGAAGAGCCCTGGCTGCAAGTGGACAAGCGCGGCCGCTTCATCACCAACATCGCTTTTGCCAACTTTGTCACCGCCGCTGTCGTCTCCGACGACCCTCGCATCAAGGGCAGTTGCATGGTGATCCTGGAAGAGACCGACGAGGGCATCTTCGACCACGGCACTCCCACCAAAAAGCTGGTCCACCAGCTCTCCTCCACCGGCGATCCCATCTTCAACCTCAAGGTTCCCGCCAACCGCATCATCGGCGGATACACGGTCAAAGACGGCGTTATCGTCCCCAACTACAACCATGGCGAAGTAATCGAAGCTGTTTTCCGCCGCACACGCGTGCCTGTCGGCATTATGTCAGCGGCCAAGCTGCTGTCAGCCGTTGAGCCTGTCATCCGCTACCAGCGCGGACGCTTCCGCGGAGCCGAAGGAACAACCCCCGGTTCGGTGCGTTATGAACAGGGCATCCAGCAGCGTGAAGATGCATTGCATCGGCTGGTCGACGTCTGGGCCACCGGCGAAGCGGCCACCTCGCTGGGCTTTTCCACCGCACGCCTCTTTGACGAACTGGATCCTATCGAAAAACAGAAGACGGCCATCCTGAAAGAGCGTGGCATTCAGGGCGGACGCGCCGAGCTGAAGGCGCTCCGCGAGAGCGAACAGGGCGCCATCGAGCTTGCGTCTCTCATCGCACAGGACTCGGATTCACCGCGCCGCCATGAGCTGGAGGCCAATCCGCTGGTGAATTTCGTCCTCAAGGACGCCGAAGCCAATGTGCTCTGCCCGGCTACCAAGCTCTGGAACACCGGTCACGGCGCCAACCTGCTGCGCGAAGCCGTCAGCCTGATGGGCGGATACGGCATCACCGAGGACTGCCCCGGCTTCCTCGGCAATAA
>JBEKFS010000126.1:0-10084 GCA_050013195.1 Occallatibacter sp. | reverse complement strand
GTGCAACTGCAGATCGGCTTCAATCGGCGCTTTGACCCGAACTTCGCGCGCGTCCGCAAAGCTGTGGCCTCGGGCGAAATCGGCACACCCAGCCTGATGCACATCATCAGCCGCGATCCCGCGCCGCCGCCAATCTCGTACGTCAAAATCTCCGGCGGAATCTTCCTGGACATGACCATTCACGACTTCGACATGGCGCGCTTCCTCATCGGCGACGAGGTGGAAGAGATCTACACAGCCGGCGGCGTTCGCGTTGACCCGGAGATCGGCAAGGCCGGCGACCTGGACACCGCGCTGGTTGTGCTGCGCTTCCGCAACGGCGTCATCGGCACCATCGACAACTGCCGCAAAGCTCCATACGGCTACGACCAGCGGGTGGAGATACTGGGCAGCGAGGGAAAGATCGCGACGGAAAACTGCTATCCTAACCAGGCCACAGTCAGCGATGGAAAATCCGTGCATACGGACCTGCCACTCAATTTCTTCATGGAACGCTACACAGAGAGCTTTGCCAGCGAGCTGAAATCCTTTGTCACCGCCATCCGCGAAAAGCGGACGACCGAAGTGACCGGCATCGACGGACGGATTCCCGTGGCCATGGCGCTGGCGGCGCGCAAGTCCTACGACGAACACCGGCCCGTGCGACTGAAAGAGGTGGGCGGATGAAGCGGTCGCGTTTGATTGCAATTCTTACCGACGTGCACCTGTGGGTTCCGGTCGGCGTATTGATTCTGGGAATAATCCTACTGATGAGCTTGAGGTGATTTCTTGAGCGACAATAAGCCCGCCTCGCGCGAGCGTTCGACCCTCTCCCTGCATAAGCTCGGCGTCTTCTGCGGATTGACGGCTGCCGTTTGGCTGGGCACCGCCGAAGCGCCCACCAAGCTGGTGAACGCCGGCTTCTCGCCCTTCCTCATCTCCATGGGCATGGTGATGGGCGCCTTCGTGGCCCGCTGGACCGTGCCCACGCTGCTCAAGGGCACGGGCTTCATCTTCTCCGACCTGCGCGACAAACCCCACCTCATTGTGTGGGCGCTGCTGGCCGGAATGTTGTGGGCCGTGGCCAACACGCTCACCATCTTCGGTGTGCGCAACGTGGGCCTCTCCATCGCCTTTCCGCTGTGGAACACCAATAGCCTGGTGGGCCTTTTCTGGGGCTGGCTGCTCTTCAAGGAGTTGCGCGGCGCTGGCATCAAGGGCTGGTCGAAGGTGCTGGGAGGCGCATTCGCCATCGTCGGTGGCGCGGCGGTTCTGGCCTTTGCCAAAGCCAGCGAGACCACTACGCCGGGCAAGGCGATGTTGGGCATCGTGGCAGCTTTAGGCGCGGGCGTGCTGCTGGGCACCATGTATATTCCCTATCGCAAGGCCTACATCAGCGGCATGAACCCGCTCTCCTTCGTCACCATCTTCACCTTCGGCGAGTTGGGCACCGTTACTATTCTGGCGGCCATCTTTCATGGCGGCGCGGGAAATCTCATCAGCGAGTTGCAACGCGCCCGGCCCATGCTCTTCTGGCCCTTCCTGGGCGGCTTCTGCTGGGTCATCGGCGACCTCTTCCAAAACTTTGCGGCCAAGTACATCGGCATCGGGCGAGGCATCCCGCTGTCCAATACCAATCAACTTTGGGGATTGGCGTGGGGCGCGTTGGTCTTCGCAGAATTTTCCGGATTGAGCACCACGGGAAAGGTGCTGATCCTCACCGGCTCGCTGGTGATGATTGCCGGCGCAGTCGCCATCAGCATGGCCGACCCCGGCGCATCCGAGCTGGTGAATTGGAAGCTGGCCATGGACCGCGAGTGTGACCGTTATGGCCTGGACGCGAAAAAAGTTGGCGCGGTAGTCGCCGGTAATGATCCGCTGGCCGAGCATCCGCCCGTGCGCCGCTGGTGGGAAGCTGTGGTGATGATTGTTGCGGTGGGTATTTTTGTCTGGCTGGGCATCGGTACAGTCAGCCAGCATCTCACTCTCAGCATGCCCTGGATGATCGTGCTGGTCATCGGCACCATCCTGCCCCTCGGCCTATGCGGAACTCTGCTCTGGCGCAGAACCCGCTTTTCCTAGGAGCATCTCTCCAATTGGTATCGAGTCAATCTTGTTGTCGATATCCATTGCCAATACCTGCAAGAACTTGTAGCCGGCCTCCTGGCCGGCTGTAGCGTGGGCCTCCCGGCCCACGTTCACTCTACACCGATAGAAGAGATGCTCTAAGATAACTTCGGGTGCCCCACCTTCGCCGCGTTCTTGTTTTTGCGGCTATCGGGGTCCCCAACGAGCGATTTTTGGTGATCTAGGGTGGGAACCCCCGAATCCCATGGCGCGCAAGCGTCGGCTGCCCCACCGCAGATAGTTGCATATAATTAAGCTCCGATAGTGCATGATGTCTCTATGCAAAGCCTCTTCCAGGTCGTGTGGAGCTCAAAATCCAGCCAGAAATCGCCCCACCCCCACCCCCCTACCTTGTTGAGGCCGTTTTTCGACCCGTCTATCGCATGTAACATGAACAATATCAATAGCATACATTTTTACCCTGTTGGCGAATCAGTAACTGCAAACCCCGTATTTTGGCCCCTTTTCTGGCGTTTTTGACCCCTTTTCGAGCCAAAATCAATGATTTCAACCACTTTTTGTCACCGGGGTTTCAGTCGAGTGCGGGGTGAAGATTCGCTCTTTTGAGTCAAGCATTTTCGGTGGATATGAATTGGATTTTAGGCCATGAAGGGTTGGAACCGCACTTAGACCGTTTTAGCCCACGCTGTCGACTCCCGCACAATCAGCTCGGCGCCCACCTTGATCCGTATCCGCCCTATTCTGGTGAAGATCCCTATCAATTTCGTGGGCTCTGTGGAAATCTATTGATAATATTCACGATGGTCAGGAAACCTTTTTCGTTTTCCCGCATCTATAATGACAATTAGCAGAGGCTTCCCCGAAATACCACCCGCCAAGAAAGGACTTCCCTCCTTCTTGAAGGTTCAGTAAGAACCTCTTCCCCATAAACCCTCTTGGACCCCCTCCTACAATGCCTCTCAAAAGGGCTCGCCGGAAGGCGGGCCCATTGTTTGTGTGCCGTCCGATAAAATCAAGGCCAGATGCGCCCTTCCACTCCAAAGAATAGCCTCGAGCAGAAAATTAAGAAGATTGACGCGCTTTTTGAACGGGCAGGCCTCCAGCGCAACCTGCGGGATACAGCCGCCGGCGTGACACTCCGAATGCGTTTTGAGCGCTCAACGCAGCAGGAGCTAACCCCTGCCGCGCCGCTGCCCCGCATCGCTCCCAATGGTGTCCAGTGGCTCGCGGTTCCCGCATGGGAAAAGATGAACTGGCTCTGGCATGGCTTCAGCACACGTCGCGGCGGCCTCAGCCGGGTTTACTGCGCTGAAAATTCTCAAGGTGATTTGAATCTCGGCTTTACTGCTGAGGACGACCGCGAAACGGTGGCCGGCAATCGCCGGCTTTTTTCGCAGGCTGTCAGCGGAGATCCAACCACGCCGCTGGTTGATGTTCACCAGATTCATTCCAACCTGGTGCTCCTGGCGCGCGCCTCAGACGCCGACCGCGAACGGCGCCGGAGTGCTGACGGCCTGATGACAGACGAGCCCGGTTTGCTGCTGGGCGTCCGGACCGCCGACTGCATCCCGATTCTGGTGGCCGACCGCAAGCGGCGCGCAGTGGCCGCCTTTCATGCCGGATGGCGAGGAACAGTCGAGCGTATCGTCGAGTCCGGCATCGGCCGCATGAGGCTCCAGTTCGGCTCTCGCCCTGAGGATTTGGTGGCCGCCATTGGTCCCGGCATCGGCCCCTGCTGCTACGCCGTGGGCGAAGAGGTTCTCTCCAGCTTCGAGTCCCAGTTCGCCTACGCCCGCGAACTCTTCCGCGAGGTCTACGACTCCGATCCGGTGCGGACCAGGTATCCTCTGCTCTTCATGACGCAGCGCGCGCCGGGCCACTCGGAGATAGGTCCCAGCCTGCATTTGAATCTGGTGGAAGCCAACCGCCGCCAGTTGCTGGCAGCGGGCCTGAAACCCAGGGCCATTCATTTATTAGGCGGCTGCACAAGCTGCCATCGGGTTCTGTTTTTCTCTCATCGCGGCTCTCAGGGCCATGCTGGGCGCATGATGAGCGTAATCGGCATCCGGCCCGATACCAACCGGCAGCGACTGTAAGTGAATCAAGAATTGGACCCTTCCTGGTGATACGATGATGAGCGTTATCCGGAAAATCAAAGAGAAGGCGACCTTCCATGACAGTTGCCAAAGCTGAAGGGCAAGAACTCGCGCGGAACGGGAAAGGCTCGCCTCGCGCCTGGCGCGGCGGGGCGGTGTTGCTGGGCGCGTTGTTGCTCTCCTGGCCGGCCTTCCTGAACGGCTTTCCGCTGCTTTACCCGGATTCAATGACTTATCTCTGGGATGGACACGTGGTGGCGCGGGCGTTATTTCTGCACCGGCTTTCGGATTACTACGGCGTGCGCTCCTTCTTCTATAGCCTGGGCATTCTTCCCTTTCACTGGAACATCTCGCCCTGGCCTATCGTCGCCCTGCAAAGCCTGCTGGTTGCCTGGATCGTCTGGCTGCTCGTGCGTTCCTTTCAAGCCCGTGCATTTCTGTCCCGTTCCGTTTCCACGCGGCGCATCGTGGCGTCTTATCTCCTCCTCATTCTCTTTATTAGCCTGCTTACCAGCGTCAGTTGGTATGCCTGTTTCATCATGCCCGACGTTCTCGGCCCGCTCCTCTATCTCTCCTTCTATCTGCTGGCCTTTGCGCGCGACACTCTCAGCCGCACCGAGCGGTGGGGCCTCTATCTCATCGCCGCCTGGGGAATCACCGCCCACGCCTCGCACCTGTTGCTGGCCGCGTGCCTGTTTGTGCTGCTCGTCCTCTTCGCCGCCTTCGAGCCGAAGCCATTCTGGCGCCGCTTGCGCAGCCTGGGCGAATTGGCGGCGATCATTGCGGTGGCGGCGGCTGCCCAGATGGCGCTGCACGGCTATCTCTACGGCAAGCCCACCTTGAACGGCATTCGACCGCCCTATCTGATGGCGCGCATCGTCGCCGACGGCACCGGACGCTTGTATCTGGAGAAAAATTGCCCCCGCTTGCAGTGGGCAGTCTGCAACCATATCAGCCAATTCACTGACAATCCAGACGATTTTCTCTGGGAAACGAATGGCGCTTACGAGGACGCATCCGACACGGAAAAAACGCAGATGGAGCAGGAGGAGATGCCCATGGTTTTGGCCACGATTCGCGCCTATCCCCTGCAACAGCTCTCCCGTTCAACCGCCAACTTCTGGAATCAGTTCGTAAGCTTCGGCGTGTATGGCTTCGATCCGAATGACTGGATGCTTGCGCAATTTGACCAGGTATTCCCCAGGGAGCGACCGCGTTATCTTCAGAGCCGGCAGGCGCATGGTGCTCTGCCTCTGGAGCTGTTCACAGTGATTGACTGGTGGACCATCGTCGCCTCGCTCGGGGCGATTGCCGTTCTGATTCCCTTCCTCTGGCGCCGCCACTCTCCCCGGCTGGCCGGCCTCACCCTGGTCGTTGCAGGCATGGTCGTCGCCAACGCATGGGTCACAGGCGTCCTGTCGGTCGTCGATGACCGCTATCAGTGCCGCGTGATCTGGCTGGTTCCGCTCTTGGCGGGAATCTTCTTCCTGGATTGGCTAGGGCAGCGAAAAGGGGCCGCGCTGGAACCTTGAGAGCCGGTACTACTCAGGAGGCCTTGGCTTCCTGGGGATTCACCAGGTCGCGCAGCTCCTTGGACGGCTTGAAGTAGGGAACCTTCTTGGCCGGTACCTCAACGCGCTCCCCGGTCTTGGGGTTGCGCCCGATGCGTGGGTTGCGCTGGCGGGTGCGGAAAGACCCGAAGCCGCGTATCTCAATCTTGTCTCCGCTCTTGAGAGCACCGATCACCGCATCGAAGATGGTCTCGACGATGACTTCGCCGTCGCGCCGTGTCAATTCGCCCGCCGTGGTCACCTTTTCCACCAGGTCTGCCTTTGTCATGTCCTCTAGCCTCCCCTCTCAGCATAAACGGATTCTACCCATTCTGGCACGAAAAACAAAGCCTCCCTGTGAATTTGAGCCTTTTCCCCTCAATAGTTTGCCGAAAATACCCTGCTCCCAGGCACTCATCAGCCAACTTCGCCCCGCTGCGTTTATGATGTCCTGTGTCATTCCCTGAGCTTTCCCTCCCCCGATAAGGGGCGGGAAGGGGCTCGGGAAGCGGAGCGGAAACGTGAAAGACGATTCCAAGCACAAAACCGGCAAAAGCGCCCGGCCAAAGTACAGCATCGTGATTCCTGTCTACAACGAGAGCGCCCGCATCCCGACGGCGCTTGCCTCGGTAGTGGGCTGCATTCGTGCACACGGCTGGGATGCCGAGGTCCTGGTGGTCAACGACGGCTCCACCGACTCGACCGCCGAGGTGGTGCGCGCCTTTGCCCAAACCGCGCCCGAGGTCCGGCTGCTCGAAAACCCCGGCAACCGCGGCAAGGGCTACAGCGTGCGCTCCGGCATGCTTCAGGCGCGGGGTAATGTGGTGCTCTTCACCGACGCCGACCTCTCGGCGCCCATCGAGGAGGCTGAACGCCTCTTTGCCGCCATCCAGCATGGCGCAGACATCGCCATCGGCTCCCGCTGGCTCGAGAGCGACCGCCAGACCCAACGCCAGCCCCTCTACCGCCAGTTCTTCGGCCGCTGCTTCAACGCCGTCACCCGCTTCATCATGCGCCTGCCCTTTGCCGACACCCAGTGCGGCTTCAAGGCCTTCACCCGCCAGGCCGCCCAGACCGTCTTTCAGCTCCAGACCATTGAGCGCTGGGGCTTCGACCCGGAGATACTCTTCATCGCCCTCAAGCGCGATTTCTGGATCATCGAGGTCCCGGTCAGCTGGGCCCACGACGAGCGCTCCCGCATGAGCTACCTAAAAGACGGATTCAAGATGCTCCAGGAGATTACCGTCGTCCGCTGGAATGCCTTCCGCGGCCGCTACGACAAGCCGGTGGACGCACCCCCTCGCGTGCCGAAGGAAAAATAGCCAGGCCTCCTGTGCTCTGCCGTCGATTGAGACTTATCGGATCTGCTCTGCGTCCTCATCACAGGCGGCAAATCCTGTATCTCCGCCAAAATCTTGTATCCCCGGAGGAAATTCATGTTTCGCAAGGCTCTGCTCGCTGTACTCTTCCTCGCATTCGGTTCCGTCACCCTTCTGGCAGCGGACTTCAACGGCAAGTGGACCGCCACCGTTGAATCACCCAGAGGCACGCAAACCCTCACCTTCGACTTTCATGTCGATGGCGCAAAACTGACCGGCACCGTCACCACCCCGCGCGGAGACATGCCTATCTCCGACGGCAAAATCGATGGCGACAACATCTCCTTTGCTCAGGTGATGAACCGCGACGGCAACGAGTTCAAAATGACTTACACGGGCAAGATCGACGGGGACACCATCAAATTCACCCGTCAGGCCGGCGACCGCCCCGCGCGCGAGTTCGTCGCCTCCCGCGTCAAGTAGATCTCGTGTAGGCAAGGCGCATCAGCACGCAGTTGCCATAATATGGCCCTGTGCTGCGTAGCCCAGCAATTTACTGTCGCGCGTGATCACGCGATAACCATAGAGCCGGGCAGTGGCGGCGATGATTCGGTCCGCTGGGTCGCCGGGTGGAGTTCCCGGCAATGCCGTTGAGCTGATCAGAAGCTTCGCAGTGAGCTCCGCAAGCCGCACGCCTGGAAGCTCCAGCAGGCTCTCAAACCAGACCTCGGGCGAGAGAGTTAGATGCAGGCGTCCCTTCGCAACCAGCGTTCCGATCTCCCACGCGGTGAAAGGCGATAGATAGACTCCCAGATTGGCGGTTTGTGCACTCCGGATTGCGCTACGGCTGGCGGAGGAGAGCGGAGACCGGTTCATCAGCCAGATCGCTGCGCAGGTATCCAGAAGAACGGGGCCGGCCACTTCAGCGCTCCGCATCCCAGGTTTCACCTGTTGGTTCGGTGAGATCTACCCCCGGCGCCACCGTGACGGTGCCGCGCATGGCGCCCCAGAGATCAGTGTATTCAGCGGCATTTTCCGGGAAGGGCACAATCGCGGCAACCGGGCGATTGTGCTTGAGCAGCACCACCCTGCCGGTCTTGCCCTGGGCCACGTCGTCGATCAAGCCCAGGCATTGGGATTTGAAGGCCGTGACGCCAATCGAGTTTTCAGTTTTTGCCGGCATGGTCATGCGCCTTTCAATATGGACCATAATAAATGGTCTATATTGAAATTGCAAGTAATTCATTAGTTTTCGTGCTGTCGTTGCCTTCTAACATAATCAAGTCTTATCAGGCCACCGCACGATCGGCCGCCGGTTCAGCGCTGCAGATGGTCAGCGAGTCGGTTCGCACTTTTTCCCACTCTTGCAGCACCAGCCCGTGCAATTCGAAGAATGCGCGAATGTGGACGGAGTCCCATCCGGCGGTCTCCTCAAGTATGGGCACCAGCACGCTCAGCGCATCCTCGCTCAGAATTGTGCGGCGGGCAATCGGCGTGATGTAGCGATTCTCCGAGACGGCGATGGTGAGCCCGGTGAGGCGATTCACGTGCAGCATCACATGCACGTCCGAGCTGCCGTCACCCACGTAAACGATGCGGTCATGGCCGACGCGCAGCCGGTTGCGCAGCTCCTCCACCACCACCACCTTTCCGTAACCCGCGGGGACTCTCACGATGGATTCAATCTCTCCGCTGGCGGCATAGTGAAAGCGCGTGCCGAAGATGCGGTCTGCGGGCACTATGCCCTCCAGCGCGGATTGAATCACCTCTTCGGGCGCGGCCGAAACCACGTAGAACGTAAAATGGTTGCCGTCCAGGTTCTCAATCAGTTGCAACAGCAGGCGGATATTCTTTTTCAAGCGAATCCGCTTGCCCACCTCGACGAGGTGCTCCCGGCGAACGCGCCGGAATTCAGGGTCGTGCAACAACAGATAGGCCAGCTCTCCGCCCTGTTGCACCATGTTGATGCGCGACAGGCCGGCGATGCGCTCCTCGAATCCGGTGAGGCCCAGCAAATCGCACAGCACGATCCCCGAATCGTTGAAGCTCAGCGTCTGATCGAAATCGCTGACCAGAAGAAATTCCTTTGCAATTCGTCCGCTATCTGGTTCCATATACACTCCTCCTGATGCACTTTTTTCTATCTCGTTCGGAAGGGGTTGACGGGCAATTCGCTTAGGTTAGTGTGTAGTGGAAACCGGCTCTGATGGCCGGGCTAAATAGATTGATAACAGTATATCAAGTTTGATGTTACAGGTCTGTGAAGGATGCGATTCTGAACATGAAATTCATCTCATGCTAGCGGATTCAACAACTTGAAATGGGGTTCGCGGCCTCACAGAACGAGTTTGCTAGCCGCATCCGCTCGCCCTCCAGTAGCTCTTGCGCGAATTGTAGAACTTACTCGTAGGTATGCGGCATAGCGAGATTGTCGCGTGGAATTAGAAATTGTGTAAGGGACGCAGTTTCCTCGCAGGGAGGACGCTTGACATCAATTCGTTTATAAACGATAATTCAATCGTGTACGAGATTCGCCATTACCTGACGAGGAGCGGGAAAGACCTCTTCATGGAATGGCGCCGTCAACTCCGCGACACGAAGGCGAAGATTGCAATCGACCGCAGGGTCAACAGGATGGAATTAGGCAACTTCGGCGATCACAAGCCATGCCGTGATGGAGTCTGGGAGCTGCGCGTCGACGTTGGGCAGGGCTATCGGCTCTACTACGCCATCGCGGAAACGCAGGTGATCTTGCTGCTCTGTGGAGGCGACAAGCGAATGCAGGATGCGGATATTGACCGTGCCTGCGCGTACTGGCTGGATTGGCAAGAGAGGGTGGGGGAATGAGAGACAGAAACCACGATGAAGCGATGGCCGAGGAGTTCAAGCAAAACCCCGCCTACGCGCTGGAATTGCTGAACGGCATTCTTGAGGAGGGCGAACAGGGCGAATTGCTCATCGCTCTGCGCCAGATGGCCAAAGCCTTTGGCGGCGTTCAAAGTGTAGCGGAGAAGGCTAACCTCAACCCCACACAGCTCTACCGCACATTATC
>JBEKFS010000125.1:0-10408 GCA_050013195.1 Occallatibacter sp. | reverse complement strand
GCTCTGGGAAACTTTCTTGAGACGGTCCCAAGAGTAGCACATTTTGGGGTCGCTTTAATCAATCTTTCACAGAAGTTTTTTTGCGTCTACATTAGTTGCACCATGGATAGTGAAATTCGCCGGTAAGGTTACCAGAGTGTCTGCTAAAAGCAAACGGAATAGCGCTTGCCGTGACCATTCGAGAGTATTTTTTCAGGAAACATAAGCTTATGGGTGTCTCGCCCCTTTGACTGCGCTCAGGGCAGACTATCGCCAAATCTTTATTTTTCTGCCCAGGTCTTTGTTTTTTCTGCCTGGGTGAATCAGAGCCATTTCCCCCCATCTAAACAGGAGCGCATTTTCATGCCCAAGCGCACATTTCAACCCAATCGACGCAAACGCGTGAAAACCCATGGCTTCCGCGCTCGCATGAAGACCAAGGCCGGCGCAGCCGTGCTCAGCCGCCGTCGCGCCACCGGCCGCAAACGCGTGGCCGTCAGCGCGGGCTTCCGCGACTAACCCTGCCCGCAGTTTGTTCCAGCCGGAATCTGGTACGTTCTGACAGTATTCCGGCTGAATCGCCTTCTGGCTTCCCCATGACCACCTCTCTCAAGCCTGCTCCGCGCCAGTCTTTTACAGGTGTGCGTCTGCGCAAGCACTCCGACTATCAACGCGCCTATGCGGCAAGCCGCAAGCGCCAATCCGCTTCCATGAGCTGGTTTCTGGCCCCCCACCCCGCGTCAACGGGGACCCCAACCGGCCCGCGCGTCGGCCTCACCGCCGGCAAGGTGCTGGGCAAAGCCCATGAGCGTAATCGCATCAAGCGCCGCATGAAAGAGGCCCTGCGCCGCCACCTGGACCTGTTGCCCCCGGGCTGCGACCTCATTCTCCATCCGAGGCGAACTGTGTTGACCATGGATTTTAAGAAACTTGAGGCAGAAATCGTGCGTATCCTTCAGCAGGCGAAGATTGAGGCTGTACGCATGACACAGAATTCCATTCAGCCTGGCCCCACCGCAGGTAGCTTCGCAAGGGGAGACGAAACCCATGCGAGCGAATAGCGAGCAGTTGGCCCCACCGCAGGTGGTGAGCCGCATACTGCTTGCGCTCCTCGCCTTCTACCGCCGCTGGCTCTCCCCGGCTATCCATTCGATCTCGCCCGGCCACGGCTGCAAATTCCTGCCCACCTGCTCGGAGTATGCCTCCGTCGCCATCGCCACGCACGGACCATTGCGCGGCACGGCCCTGGCGCTTTGGAGACTGCTGCGCTGCCATCCCTTTACGCGCGGCGGTCTTGACCCTGTGCCACCGGCACCGATTTCACGCCATTTTCCCCACGAACCGTTACCATAGGAAGAGCGGCAGCCTGAGGGCGCGCCTCCTCTACGGCCTTTGACCAGGCCCTGAACGAATAGGAAGTTTACCTTGGCAGAATTCAGCAACCCCAATCTTCAATCTCCGGGCGGAAGTGGCGGCGGAAGCGGCGGCGATATGCGCGGCCTGTTGACGATGACCATTCTTGCTCTCGTCGTCCTTCTCGGTTTTGAGTACTTTACCAAGCCCAAGCAGCAGGTCACCCCGGCGCCCACTGCCCAAACTCAGTCTCAGAACAAAAGCCAGCCGCAGCCGTCGCAACCGTCTGCCTCCCCGGCCCAGCCTGCCCAGCCGCAGTCAGCCGCAGTGCAGGCGCCTCCGGTTGCTGTTCAGGCCATCGTCGCCGCCGCCATTGAGAAGACAACGGTGGAGAACGCGAACCTGAAAATCGTCTTCACCAACCAAGGAGCGCAGGTCGAGCACTGGATTCTGAAGGGCAGCCAGTACAAAGACCATAACGGCCCAGGCAGCCAGCAGCTTGATCTGGTTAATTCCAAGACCACCGCCTTCGGTCTTCCGCTCTCGCTCTACACCTATGAGCCGGAGCTGACCAAACAGTTGAACGAGGCCCTTTACCAGGTCACTGTCTCCGGCGCTGCTTCGCACGCCGGCGTTCTCCAGGCTCCCGGTTCCATCTCGTTCCACTACGCCGCCAATGGCCTGGATGTGGTGAAGACTTTCAGCTTCGACTCAAGCTATGTGGTCACAGCTCAAGTCGAGGTGAAGCGCAATGGTATTCCGGTGCGCGCCCTGCTGGCATGGCCCGGCGGACTCGGCGACCAGACCGAAGCCATGCAATTCGCCTACGGAAAGTTTGCCTGGTCGCTGGACGGCAAGGACGACTCGACAGACGCCAAGAAGGTCAGCGGCAACGGCACGCTCGATCAGCCCTTCGACTTCGCCGCTGTCAGCGATCTCTATTTTGCAGCCGCTTTTCTGCCCGACGTGCCCGCGCGCTTCACTGTGGTCACTCTGCACAACGCCATCGAACTGTCCGGCGACCCCAGCGATCCCAACAGCCAGAAGCGTCCCTCCGATGTGATTGGCCTTGCCGTGGGAGACACCAGCGGCTTGACCCGCGTGCGCCTCTTCGCCGGCCCTAAAGAAACCGATGTGCTCAGATCCATCCACGCCACCAGCGCCGACGGCAAGCCCACCGGGCCCTCGCTTGAGTCGCTCACCCAGTTCGGCTGGTTCACCATCATCGCCAAGCCCCTCTACCTGGCCCTGCGCTATCTGCACGACAAAATGGGACCTGGCATCTACAACTGGGGCTGGGCCATCATCATCGTCACCGTCATCTTCAACCTGCTTATGCTGCCCACCCGCTTCATGATGATGAAGTCCTCGCTGAAGATGATGCGCATCCAACCCAAGGTCGAGGCCATCAAGCAGCGCTATAAGAATCTCAAGGCAACCGACCCCAAGAAGGCCGAGATGAACGCCGAGATGATGGCCCTCTACAAGACCGAAGGCGTCAACATGTACGGCAGTTGCCTGCCCATGCTGGTTCAGATGCCCTTGTTCTTCGCTTACTATCGCGTCTTGCTCAACGCCGTCGAATTGCGTCAGGCCGGCTGGTTCTGGCTCACCGACCTCTCCACGCCCGACCCCAGGTACATCCTGCCCATCCTCATCATCGTCACCATGTTCATTACGCAGTTCATTACCCCCTCGCCGGGCATGGACCCCGCACAGCGCAAGATGATGGCCATTATGATGCCCGCCATCTTCGGCTTCACCATGCTGCACTTTGCCTCTGGTCTGGCCCTCTACTGGGGAACCGGCAACGTCATCAACCTGGCTATGCAGCTGGGCATCAATCAATCCAGCATGGGCAAGGAGATGCACGAGATCGCCGCCCGGCGCGCCGCCAAAAAGCCCGGTGGCGGCTCCATCACCATCAAGGGCAAGCGATAAAAAATCTCATTCATAACAGAAAACCCCGTTCAAGCACTGATTGAGCGGGGTTTCTTTTTGTTTTGTGCGCTAAAAGGCGTAGTGGCAAAATATACTTATGTCCTCTCCCGATCTAAACCCGACTGCCCCGTTCGTCCTCACCGCCGCCCAGGCCCGCGTCCTGGGCGCCCTGGTTGAAAAAGAAGTCACTACACCGGAGTACTATCCGCTCTCTCTCAACGCGCTCATCAACGCCTGCAATCAGCGCTCCAACCGCGAACCGGTGATGGCGCTTGACGAAGAAGCGGTCCGCCAGGCTCTGCATGGCCTGGAAGACCTGCATCTGGCCGGCCGTGCGCGCTCCGCCGATGGCCGCGTCGCCAAGTACGAGCACTGGCTGGGCGAGGCCTTCAACTTCAGCCGCGCGGAGACGGCGCTCCTCTGCGTGCTGCTGCTGCGCGGCCCGCAGACTCCAGGGGAGTTGCGCGGACGGACTGAGCGGCTGCACCACTTTGAGGAAATCGCGGATGTGCTGGCCGCGTTGCAAAAGCTGATGGAGCGCGAGCCGCCCCTCGCAGCCGTTTTGCCGCGTCAGCCGGGAACCAAAGAGTCCCGCTACGCGCATCTGCTTTCCGGGCCAGTGGAGTCTATTGCCTCAGCCGAGCCAGCCTTCGCGCACCGTGAAGCCGGTGAAGACACCGGCCTGAGCACAGAAGCTCTCGAGCGCATTGCACAATTGGAAGTGACAGTGAATGAGTTGCGTCAGGAAGTCGCGGCCTTGCGGCAGAAGATCGATGTTTTGTCTGGAAATTAATCAGGCTGGGATTCTCTTTTCCCGAGTGAAATCCGTCTATTTAATGTTCTAGGGATACAAAGGAAGGACGCAATCATGCTCAAAGTCAGAATTGCAGCAATATTTCTTGGATTAGCAATGATCTCGTCATTGGTTTTGCAGGCACAAACGGGAGCAGCGCCATCCGCGCCAATACCCTCCCAAATTCTCACCGCGAAGAAGGTCTTTATATCCAACAATGGCGATGGGTACGATTTTAATATTTGGAGCGGAGGACAAGATCGAACCTACAACGAATTTTACGCGGCCATGAAGAGTGCGGGGCCGTTTGAGATTGTCTCAGCTCCGGGCGATGCCGATTTGGTTCTTGAAGTATATGTAATCGCCAATTCGGACATTTGGGAATTCAAAATGAGTGTTTTGGATCCAAAGACACGTATTGTACTGTGGACAAAGTATGAACGGCTCAAGAGCACTTTTTCGAAAACAGAACGCGACAAGAATTTTGATGACACAATCAACAAACTCGTCAGCGATCTGAGAGCGTTGGTTGCCCAGCCTGCGGTCGTGAGCAATCCTAAGTAGTACCGCGCCTCACAAATAGCTCCGTGCCCCATCCTTTCGCGATCTTTGCGAAAGGGTGGGATACCACGAAATCGATTTAGACCTAAGCGGAAAAACTAAATCAGCTCATACCCGGCAAACCAGTAGCCAATCTCAAAGGCCGCCGTCTCTTCGCCATCCGAGCCGTGTACGGCATTCTCTGACATCGAGCCAGCATACTTCTTGCGAATCGTTCCCTCATCCGCGTTGGCCGGATTCGTCGCGCCCATCAGCTTCCGCCAGTCCGCGATGGCGTTTTCTTTTTCCAGAACCATCAGCACCAGCGGCCCTGAAGACATGAACTCGCAGAGCCCCTCGAAGAACGGCTTGCCTACATGAACGGCATAGAAGCCCTTGGCCTGCTCCTTGGATATCGACTGCCGCTTGATGGCCACAATCTGAAAGCCGGCTCGCTCAATCTCGGCCAGAATGGCCCCGGTGAAACCTTTGCGAACCGCGTCCGGCTTGATGATGCTGAAGGTGCGTTGCGCCACGGAATATCTTCTCCTGAGGGGATTTTGTCTGTCTTCTTATTGTAACCATAGCGAAGATAGAAAGGCAGCTGCTCGCAGGGCGTCCAATCTGCTAAAGTTTCTGCATGTCGCGCCTCGCCGTTTCACCCCATCGCTGCACGTTAATTCTCGTCGTCTTCACTGCCGCCGGACTGATGGTTCATCCCACGCTTTGCCAAACCACCGCGCCTGCCTCCGCGCCCGCCTCCCCCGAGTTGCGCGTCTTCGATGCCTCCCTGATTGACAAGACCATCGACCCTTGCGAAAACTTTTACCGCTTCAGTTGCAACGGCTGGTTCAAGCGCAATCCGCTGCCCCCCGATCAGGCCGTGTATGGTCGCTTTACCGAGCTGGCCGAGCTGAATCGCCTCCGCCTGAAACAGATTCTCGAAAGCACCTCCGCGCCCGCTGCCACTCGCACCGCGAATGAGCAAAAGATCGGCGACGAGTACGCCAGTTGCATGGACACGGCGACGATCAACAAGCTGGGCCTTCAGCCTCTTCAGCCGGAGTTGGACCGCATTGCCGCTCTGAAATCAACTGCCGGCTTGCCCGCGCTTTTAGCGCACCTTCACTCCATCGGTGTGCATGCCTTCTTCGAAATGGGCTCGAATCAGGACTTCGCCGACTCCACCTCCGTCATCAGCTTTTATGGCGCGGGCGGCCTCGGCCTGCCGGAGCGTGATTACTACACCCGCACCGACGCCAAGTCCGTCGAGCAGCGTCAGCAGTATGTTGCTCATGTGAAGAAAATTTTCATGCTGGCCGGCGAGCCGGAGGCGCAGGCCGCCAAAGACGCCGACACTATGATGGCTATCGAGACTCGCCTAGCCAAAGCCTCGCTCACCATGACCGAGCAGCGCGATCCGCAAAACCTGAATCACCCCACCGATGTTCTCAGCTTCCAAAAGGAGTTGACGCACTTTTCGCTCGCCGACTACGTCTCTGCCGCGCACGCTCCGGCCGTGGGCAAAGCCAATGACATGGAGCCGAAGTACTTTGCCGAGTTCAATGCGCTGGTGGCTGATACGCCCATCGATCAAATCAGAACCTATCTGCGCTGGCACCTGCTCCACGCCTTCGCGGGCACCAGCCTGCCGGAGAGCTTTGACCAGGAGAACTGGAACTTCTACGCGCACACGCTCAACGGCGCGGAGAAGCAGCAGGATCGTTGGAAGCGTTGCACCACCCGCGTGGACCGTGAACTGGGCGAGGCGCTTGGCCAGGTCTATGTGGCGCGTTACTTTCCGCCCGCCGAGAAGCAGCGCACACTCGACATGACGCAGGCCATCGAGCGGGCCATGGACAAGGACATTGACGGGCTGGACTGGATGAGCGCCGCCACCAAAATCCGCGCCAAAGAAAAGCTGCACGCGGTGATGAATAAGATCGGCTACCCGGACAAGTGGCGCGATTACTCCACGCTTTCGATCGTTCGCGGCGATGCGCTGGGCAATCAGATGCGGGCGCATGAGTTTGAATTTGCGCGCGACCTGGCCAAGATCGGCAAGCCGGTGGACAAGGGCGAGTGGATGATGACCCCGCCCACCGTGAACGCATACTACGACCCGCAGATGAATAACGTGAACTTTCCCGCCGGATACCTGCAGGCTCCCTTCTTCAGCGGCAAGGAGGACGACGCGGCCAACTACGGCGACATGGGTTCCACCATCGGCCACGAGCTGACTCACGGCTTCGACGACGAGGGACGCCAGTTCGACAAAGAAGGCAACCTGCGCGACTGGTGGACCAAGGAAGACGAACAGAAGTTCACCGAGCGCGCCGAGTGCATGGTCAAGCAATACGACGCCATCGAAGCCGTTCCCGGCGTTCACCTCAACGGCAAGCTCACGCTGGGCGAGAATCTGGCCGATCTGGGCGGGCTATGGCTGGCCTGGATTGCCTGGCTCGACAAGGCGCAGGCCGCGCACGTGGATATGACCGCCACCATGGACGGCTACACGCCCGAGCAGCGTTTCTGGATCGCTTATGCGCAGCAGTGGTGCACGCAGACCCGCCCCGAGCAACTGCGCACACAGGCACAGAGCAATCCCCACGCGCCTGATGAATACCGCACCAACACCGTGCTTCAGGATTTGCCGGAGTTCGCCAAGAGCTTCCAGTGCAAGAAGACCGCGGCCATGGTGAACCCCAAGCCCTGCCGCGTGTGGTGACGCAACTTTTTTACGGATGCATAGATAAGAACAGCCTTCCATTGCGGAGGGCTGTTCTTTCTTGCGGGGAATCAGGCTGGCTTCGAGGGATAATAGTGAAAGGTCATATAGATACAAGCGTTCGGGTTGTCCTTTGCGCTCTCTATTACCGCGGAGACCTCTTCTACTAGGCAGTCGTACGCGGCAACCGGCCCACATTCTTCAACGCCAATCAGTGTCCAACCGTATTCTTCAAAAACTGACGCGACTCGAGTCCTGAATTGTTGCGCGTCTACCGCCCATGTGACGACATTGGTAAATGCCTTCGTATCGCCGAACTCAGTGGGCGGGGTTAGCACTTCGACGCGGCCTGTCCATAACTCTTTCATCGTCATTATTGAAACACAAAGGCCCACCATAGCGGCGAGCCTTTAATGTTTGCTGTTAGCTGTCAGCTAGTTCTTCCCGATCACCCTCGCCAGCGTAGCCCCAATCTCCGCCGGCGAAACCACGACGTGAATCCCCGCCGCGGTCATGGCCTTCATCTTTTCTGCAGCCGTGCCTTGACCGCCGCTGATAATTGCCCCAGCGTGGCCCATGCGGCGGCCTGGAGGCGCGGTCTGCCCGGCGATGAATCCCACCACCGGCTTCTTCACGTGCTTTCTGACGAACGTGGCGGCAGCTTCTTCAGCCGAACCGCCAATCTCGCCAATCATGATGATCGCTTCGGTCTCCGGGTCGTTGTTGAGCAGGCGCAGCGCGTCAATGTGCGTGGTGCCGATGATGGGGTCGCCGCCGATGCCAATTGCGGTCGATTGCCCAATGCCGCGCTGCGTCAACTGATACACCGCCTCATAAGTCAGCGTTCCGGAACGGGATACGATGCCCACCGAGCCTTCCTTGTGAATGCGCCCCGGCATGATGCCGACCTTGGCTTTGCCCGGTGAGATGACGCCGGGGCAGTTCGGACCGACCAGCCGTGATTTGGAATTTTTCAGCTTAGCCCACACCTTCACCATGTCCAACGTGGGAATGCCCTCGGTGATGCAGACGATCAGCGGAATCCCCGCATCCTCGGCTTCGAGAATCGCGTCCGCGGCAAACGGCGGCGGCACAAAAATCATCGTCGCGTTGGCGCCGGTCCTGGCAACTGCGTCTGTCACTGTGTTGAAGACCGGCCAGCCCTCGTGCGTCGTTCCGCCTTTGCCGGGAGTAACGCCGCCCACAACCTTCGTGCCATACTCAGCGCAACTCATGGCGTGGAAGGTGCCTTCCTTGCCAGTTATTCCCTGCACAATCAGTCGAGTTTCTTTATTCACCAAAACGGCCATTGAAAACAGCTCCTAGCTTTTAGCTCTTAGCTTTTAGCTTTCGAGCTTAGTTGTTGGATGAACGCTGTTAGCATTTTTGAGATTTCATCGCATACTGCAACAGCTTCGTTGATTGCTTTCTCATTTCCCATTTCAAGCTTCCGGGCAACTATAAGCTGTGTCTGGATTTCAAATGCCGATCCCAATGCAATTCCGAGAAACTGCTTAAATTCCACTGAATGGAGCCTACCTCGCCCCTCTGCAATATTGCTCGCGACCGAAACGCTTGCGCGGCGCAATTGCGCAGTAAGTCCGTAAGTCTCTTCTCTAGGGAACTTCTGAGTCAACTTGTAGATGCATACAGTTAGATCGATAGCTCGTTGCCAAACTGTCAAATCATGAAAATTCTGCGGCATTTTATCCTTTCTGTTTCACGCCCGACTAAGTCACGTGCAAGCTAAAAGCTAAAAGCTAACAGCTATTACTTTGCTGCTTTCACCGCCAACTCTGCCGCGTCCTTCATCGTTTCGCCCACCTGAAAATTCAACCCCGACTCCTTCAGAATCTTGCGGCCTTCCTCCACATTCGTGCCTTCCAGCCGCAGCACAATGGGAACCTTCACCTTCAGATTGCGCGCAGCCGCCACCACGCCCGTGGCCAGCCGGTCCACGCGCAGAATGCCGCCGAAGATGTTGATGAAGATTGCCTTCACATTTGCATCAGCCAGCAGAATTTCAAAGGCGTGCTCAATCTGCTCCTGTGTCGCCCCGCCGCCCACATCCAGAAAATTCGCAGGGCTGCCGCCAGCGTACTGAATGATGTCCATGGTCGCCATGGCAAGCCCAGCGCCGTTCACCATGCAGGCAATGGAACCGTCCAGCTTGATGTAGTTAAGCGCGTACTTGCTGGCCTCCACCTCCAACGGGTCCTCTTCGGCGGTGTCGCGCAGCACCTTAATCTCCGGGTGGCGGAAGAGCGCGTTGTCGTCAAAGGTAATCTTCGCATCGAGCGCAAAGAGTTTGTCGTCCGTCGTCGTGATAAACGGATTGATCTCCACCAGCGAGGCATCGGTCTCAATGAAAGCTTTGTACAAACTCTGCAAAAACCCAACCGCCGCGTTGATCTGCGTCGGCTTGAGTCCCAGCGCAAAAGCCAGCTTGCGCGCCTGCCATGCGCCAAATCCAATTGCCGGATCAATCGTTTCTTTGAATATGGCCTCCGGAGTCTTTGCGGCCACCACTTCAATCTCCATGCCGCCCGCCTGCGAAGCCATAAAGACCAGCCTGCCGGTTACGCGGTCCAGCACGATGCCCAAATATAGCTCGCGGTCGATGCTGGCCGTCTCTTCAATCAGCAGCCGCTGGACTTTTTGTCCAAGAGGCCCGGTCTGGTGCGTCACCAGCGTCATGCCTAAAATCTGCTGGGCATACTGCTCGGCCTCGGCTTGAGAGCGCGCCACCTTGACGCCGCCGCCCTTGCCGCGGCCTCCAGCGTGAATCTGTGCCTTGACGACGACGCCGCTGGCGCCACCGGCAAACAGTTTGCTGGCCACCGCCGAGGCTTCCTCCAGCGTGTTGGCCACTTCGCCCCGGGGCACGGAGACGCCGTACGTTTGCAAGATTGTTTTCGCCTGATACTCGTGAATCTTCATATTGGTAGGGACCGTCCATTCCGCTGTTATTAGGGATTCAAAACCAGCCTTAGGGGATTCCAGGGAGCCGGGCCGTGTCAGCGGTATCCAAATACTATCCTGCCCGCTGAAGAACGGGCAAACAATGACGTGTG
>JBEKFS010000124.1:0-10103 GCA_050013195.1 Occallatibacter sp. | reverse complement strand
TGCTTGCGGCCCTCATCGCCACAGCTCTCCGCCTGCCACCAGTTTCGGGCGATAACGAACAACTCGGATGCGATCCCATTGTGAGCTGAAATTCGATCTCGTTGTGTGCCGAAATTTATGAATCGAATAGCCATAACTTATTGATTTTATTAGATAAACGCAGAAATCTAACCCGCAACCTTTCCAATAGGTGATATAGTGCCTCATAGCCGGAAAAGTATAATGGACATTCAGGTTAAATCGGAGATTGTGTGCCAACGCCAACGGATCCCGATCGACTTCAAGCTGAGAAAGATGAGCTGAATTGGCTGCTAACCTCCGGGGTTCTGGGGCGCTCCAGCAATCTAGCCCGAATGCTTATTTTTGTCTGCGAGAAGCATTTTCTGGGTCTGGATGACCAGGTCACGGAACACTCGATCGCGACTGAAGCGCTGGGCAGGCGCGACGATTTCGACCCGCAAAACGATACCATCGTCCGGGTAACTGCACATTCCCTTCGCAAGCGCCTGCAGGAGATCTACCAGACGGACGGGGTAAATCGGCCCCTCCATATTCATATACCGCTGGGCAACTATATGCCGTCCTTTGTCCTTAAAGGAGCGGACCATACCCAGGACGTGCAGGACGCTTCAGCGTCGGCCTCTTCGGGGCCGGAGCATATTCTTCCTGACGCCCATCCTGCTGCGGACATGCCCCAGCCAAAGCGACTCTCTCGATGGCTTGTGGCTGCCGCATTCTTTTTGGCGGTCTCCCTGGTGTGCGTTTTCCTCGTCTTCTCGTACCGAAACACAAAAAAGACAGCCTCGTCCACGCCCCAGGAATCACCGGCCACTCTGCCGCAACCCACCAACACAATCCGCGCCTTGATGGGAACCGGCCGCAAAACGTATGTCGATCACTCCGGATATACCTGGACGCCAAGCAAATACTGCTCCAGCGGCGACAGCGTAACAGTGCCCGCCCAGAACATCGCCGGGACAGAGGATCCATACATTTACCTGGGCGGCATTCGCGGAATTGCACACTGCATCTTCCCCGTCAACCCGGGCGTGTACGAGGTTCACCTCCACTTTGCGGAGACCACCGATCTGCAAATGGCGACTCGCCTCGCCATCATCTCCATGAATGCGGGGCCTGATATCAACTTCGATGTGGTTGACAATGCCGGTGGAAATGGCATTGCTACGTCCATCGTTCTGGCAGGTATCCATCCCGAGAACGACGGCGCTATCCATGTGGACTACACCAGCGAAATTTCTTTGCTGGATGCGGTCGAGATTCTGCCTGCGGACTCCGATAGTATGCTGCCCGTTCGAATCACTGCGAGTCCGTTTGCGATAAAAGACTCCGCCAATCAAACATGGCTCTCCGATCGATACTTCCGCGGAGGTCGAAGAGGCCTGCTTCCCGATGCGGCAAAGATTACGAACCGCGGCATATATAGTAACCATCGAATTGGGCGCTTTCGCTATGACATACCCGTCATTTCCCCTGGAAAGTATCGCGTCACCTTGTATTTCTCCGATCCTTGGTTCGGCAAGCACAATTGGGGGAACGGTGGACCCGGCAGCCGGATATTCGATGTCTCCTGCAACGGCAGCTTGATTTTGAAGAATTTCGATATTTTGGCCGAGGGAGGAACCAACCCCGTCGCAAAGACATTTGACAATATCCCGGCCAGTGCCCAGGGTAAGATCGAACTCTCCTTTATACCGGTGGTCAACTACCCCTTGGTCAACGCAATCGAAGTTTTCCCCGAACCTTCACACTGATAACGAACCGCTTCGATTTTTAACATCAAATACAGGTGTTCCTGTGTATTCATTAACTCCTTTATTAACATGACGATTGCCGGAACTTTAACAACATTAACAGCTCGTAATAATTGCCTTAACACGCCGCGTCCCTCTTTTTTTTCAATATGTTCTGAACTGCTGGAAAAATTCACGCCGATCCCGTGAATGTATTCACTTCTAATTCACAAAATTTCACTTTCAATTCACAAGACTTATCAGGAAACGGGTTGCTAGGCTTGCTCCCGACGAATCAAGCCCGAATGCCCTGTGTTTTGCATCGCAGGTAATCTATGCGGTACATGGAAACACGCGGGGGGCAGCGGGAGGCAATTCGGTCTGAATCACGCAAATCTCAGGAGGCTTCAAAAATGAACACACGCAATTTAGCAAGATACTTCCGGGTATCTGCAAGCGCGCGAGTTCTCGCGACGCTCGTATTCATTCTTACCTGCAGCGTCATCGCGTTTGGACAGCAGGTTACCGGGTCCATCGTCGGTACGGTAAAGGATCAACAAGGCGCGATGATCACCACGGCTACCGTGAAAGCAATCAACGTGGCTACAGGATTCACGCGCTCGGCGCCGGCAAACGGCTATGGGCTGTACCGCATCGATTTCCTTCCCGTTGGAAAGTACTCCATCGAGGTGGTTGCGGCAGGCTTTGAACGCTTTGTGCAACAGAATCTCGCCCTCGACGTGGATCAGACACTGACTGTTGATGCCACGCTGACCGTTGGCGCGCAGAATCTGACCATTACGGTCAATGAGGCTCCGCCGGCGATCAATACGTCTGACGCGGTATTGGGCAAGACCATTGAGCCGGACGAGCTCATCGGCCTGCCCCTGGTCAACCGCAATGTTTATGCCGAGCTCTCATTGACGCCGGGCGTGATGGCCAATAACAT
The DNA here is from genome assembly GCA_050013195.1 of Occallatibacter sp. GTDB lineage: Bacteria > Acidobacteriota > Terriglobia > Terriglobales > Acidobacteriaceae > Telmatobacter. The sequence goes on along the minus strand of JBEKFS010000124.1, from coordinate 7,403 downwards.
GAGCCCCACCTCGAACCCCTCCGGTTCCCCCCAAATGACCGTTGGAATTGCGTCCGCCGATGTCCAGGTCAACGGCTCGCTCGACTCCGGCAACGGAACCGTCGCATTTTATCTGAATGGCGGCAACAACATTACCGGTATGCGCAACTACGGAAACCCGGCGCCCAACCCGGACGCACTTGAAGAGTTCCGCGTAGAGACCAACGCATTCTCGGCGCAATACGGCCAATTCTCCGGCGCCGTGATCACGGTGATCACCAAGTCGGGAAGCAACAAATTCCATGGCAGTTTGTTCGAGTTCAACCGCACCACGGATTTCAACGCTTTTCCCTGGATTCCGTCCAAAAACCCCTTCTCCCCTACCGGGGCATTTCTGAAGCCCCCCTTCCACCGCAACAACTTTGGCGGAACCGTCGGCGGCCCCATCAAGCACGACAAGGCCTTCTTCTTCTTCAGCTACGCCGGTCTGCGCCAGGTACAAGGAGCACCGGTCTCAGGCGGTGTGACGCCCACGGCCGAGGAGCGCATGGGCGACTTTACTACGGCGGGCACTGGCGACACCTTCAAGGTTTACTTCCCGAAGCCGTCCGGTACGAGCGCGGCTGTCTGGGACGTCCCTGCCAATCAGATTCATGGAACAAACAGCAGCACTTACTGCGCGACTGACACACTGAACTGTATACCCACAGCCCTTCTGGACCCGGTCGCTAAGAATTTCCTGAACGTAAGCAACACAATCGGTGTTTCCGTTCCGTTGCCCACCGGCGCAGCGCAGACAGGCAGCGGCGGCGGGGCCTACCTCACCACATACGTCACTCCGACAGACGAAGACGAATACCTGGGAAAGTTTGACGAGAACATGGGCGACAAGGACCATGTGGAAGTGACCTACTTCTATAGCAATACCGCGTCAACTCCCAGCGGAGGCGGCAACATCAATTGGACCGGAAATCAATCCCGGTCGAAACAGACGAATGCCAACATCAGCGACGTTCACACCTTCAGCCCCAGCACGGCCAATCAGGCCTGGCTAACGTTCACGCGGGCCTTGGGCGGACGCGTTCTCATCCCTGTGACCGGCCCAGGCAACCAAACCCTCACTAGTTTCGGCTCGAACTTCCAAATCCAGGGACCGGCCGGACTGCCCTATCTAAACGTCAGCGCCGGCTTTAGCACGGGAAACCCGAACGCCGGCCCGGTCACGGGTTCCAACAACTATGAGTTACGCGACGTAGTCAGCATGACCAAGGGCAAACACAACCTTTCCCTTGGCGGTGAGTTCGCTCTCGATCAGACCATGTTCGCCGCCAATCTGAATAATTATGGCGACCTTACCTTCTCGACCTCCGGAGCCACCAGCACGAGTAATGCGATTGCGGACTTTATCACCGGCCAAGTCAACTCATTTGAGCAGGACACGACTTATATCACGCATCTGAGCACGTGGCACACCGCGGTGTTTGCGCAGGACAACTACCGCATCACGCCCCGTTTAACCGCCAACCTTGGACTCCGCTGGGACATCGATACGCCTCCCGTCGAAGCCCATAACAGGACGGATACGTTTGTTCCCGGCCAGCAATCCACCATTACTCCAACCGCGCCGTTGGGCCAACTGTTCGTTGGGGACAAGGGCATGTATCGCGGCATCATCAACACGCAGTTCAACCACATTTCGCCTCGTCTCGGTGTTGCATGGGATCCATTCGGGGACGGCAAGACCTCGGTTCGCGCCGCGGCGGGCATCTTCTACGGCAATCCCGCAGGCAATGAGTGGAACCAGCCCGGCAATGCCATGCCGTTCTCCATTCGCAACGGCTTTGGCAACGAAACATCCATGTCCTACATTTACGATGTCGGTTTCCCCTGCACCGCTGTCGGCACCCCCCCGCATTGCCCCGCTGGTGGCGGCATCTTCCCGTACACCTTTACGCCGACGGCTCCGAAATTCTATCCGAGCCAATCCATTGAAGCGATCGGACCGAATTTCAAAGATTCGTCGGTCTACCAGTTCAACCTCAGCGTGCAGCGGCAATTGCCTTACAAGATCAGCGTGACGACAGCTTATGTAGGCACCCTTGGCCGTCACCTGTCAACCTTCATCGACGCCAACTACGCGCCTTACTCAACTGTTGCCAATGGCGGCGGCTCGTTAGGCACTGCCGGGCTCAGCACTTCAGCGGCAAGCACCGAGCAACGTCGTCAATGGGATGCCGGCGCCAACCTTGCGGCTGGCACCCTGTCCGGGATTACCTACCTGATCTCAGACCAGACCTCCAACTATAACGGGCTTCAAATCTCGGCGACCAAGACGATGTCACGCGGCTTCTCACTCAGCGGTTTCTATGTCTGGAGCCGCGCGCTGGAAAGCGCAGAGTTCGTGGAGAATGGAGGGCAGGGCGCGCAGAATTTCGGCTATTTTGGCAAGCCCTTCACCGCGGCCAACGACCACGGCATGCTCGATCAAAACAGCAATCCAATTGTCGGCGGCGGCCTTGGGGAAGAAAAAGGCCTCATGAATAACAATCGTGACGGCAATGCGGCCATCTACGGCATTTGGAACATCAACTACTACCGCGGATCGAACCAGATAGCAAAGGTAGCGGCCAACGGCTGGTCGATCACATCGGCCGCCTATTTTCAGAGCGGCTTGCCGTTTTCGGTGTCCACGGGATCAGACAAGACCTTTGACACTGCGAACGCAAACCGCCCCGACGCGGTTCCTGGCGTCAGCCCCAAGCTAGGCCCACACCGCTGCCGTGTGTGCGGAGCCACTGGCCAGAGCCAAAATAGCGTAGTGACGCAATGGTTCAACGCCACGTATAGCGCGGCTAACACGACTATCCCGTTAGCTCAGGCGGCAGGGCAGGCGTTCATTGCCAACGGGCCTGGCCAACCGGGCGGCATCGGACCTGGCGGAGCAGACGGCAACGTGGGGCGCAACTCCCTGATCGGACCGGGCCTCAAGGATATGGATGCGGGCCTGTTACGCGACGTTAGATTACCGCGTGGAACAGTCTTCCAGTTCCGTGCGGAAATCACCAACGTCATGAACTGGGTGAGTCTCAACAACCCGAACTCCGGCAACATCACGGCGACCAATCAGGGCACCATCACCTCAGCCGCCGGCACCCAGCGCATCATTCAGTTGGGCGGCCGGTTAACCTTCTAATTGTTCTTTCTCATCCAAAGGGCCGGCGGCAAGCGATTGTCCGCCGGCCCACCTTTACTGAGAGGCTGGAGGATTTGTTTCGTGAAATCCGCGATCTGGAACCGCTATTTTATCGCAATCATTGGTCTTTCGATATTAGGAAGCATCCATGCAAATGCGCAGTCAAGCCCCACGATTTTGGCCGATGTGGATCACCGCCAATCCATCAGTTTGAACGGCGATTGGCACACCATTATCGATCCGTACTTTGACGGCCTGTACACCTTTCATCATGAAATCCGCAACGATGGATATTTTCTGAACGAGGCTCCGCGCCCTGGGAGCAATAAGCTCCTGGAATATGATTTCAGCAAATCGCCCACCCTGAGGGTGCCGGGCGACTGGAACTCGCAGCGCGAGTTGCTCTACTACTACGAAGGGCTCATCTGGTATCAGCGGGATTTCGACTACCAGCCCCGCGAGCATCATCGCGCTTTTTTCCATATTGGCGCGGCCAACTACAAAGCAATCCTATGGGTCAACGGAACTCAGGTATGCGAGCACGAAGGAGGCTTCACTCCTTTCGATTGTGAAGTCACCAATCTGCTGCGTCCAGGGAAGAACTTCGCGATGGTCGCGGTAGACGATACACGCCAGGCAGACGGCGTTCCGACCACGAATACGGATTGGTTTAATTACGGCGGACTCACCCGCGATGTGGCGCTTGTGGATGTGCCGGACAAGTTCATCGACGACTATGACCTGCACCTGAATCATAGCCGCACAGCGATCGAAGGCTGGGTGCATGTTCAGGACGCGGCTCCCGGCGCTCGCGTCAGCGTCGCCATTCCGGAACTCAAGCTGGTAACTGATGCCGTTGTTGACAGCCAGGGCCGCGCGCTGATCAAGCTCAATGTTGCAGGGATGCAGTTCTGGTCACCCGAGCAACCCAGGTTGTATCGAGTGGTGCTGCAATCCGGCGAAGATACGCTGCATGACGATATGGGCTTCCGTACCGTCGAAGTAAGCGGCACAAAGATTTTGTTAAATGGAAAGCCAATCTTTCTGCGGGGAATTTCAATCCATGCAGAGGCCCCCTATCGAGGCGGGCGCGTCAGCAACGATGAGGACGTAGCCACGCTGCTCGGTTGGGCCCGTGAGCTTGGGTGTAACTATGTCAGGCTCGCGCATTATCCCCACGATCAGCGCATGACACGTGCCACCGATCGAATGGGTCTCATGGTGTGGTCGGAGATCCCGGTCTATTGGGCCGAACACTTTGGAGATCCTGCAGTTCTTAAAAAAGCCGAGCAGCAGTTGCGCGAGGAGATTCGCCGCGATCGCGATAAGGCCTCCATCTTGCTGTGGTCGATTGCAAATGAAACACCGAACACGCCCGAGCGAACGCAATTCCTTAAGACGCTGGCGGGCGATGTGCACGCGCTCGATCCGTCACGGCTGGTGACAGCGGCGCTTCTTGTCCGTTCCGAAGGGCATGTCAAGTATGTCGATGATTCGCTTGGCGAGGCTCTCGACGTTATTGGCGCAAATGAATACATCGGCTGGTATGAACAACTCCCGGAGGGAGCCGACACTACAGTGTGGAAGATCGCCTATGATAAGCCGCTTATTATCAGCGAATTTGGGGGTGATGCCAAAGCTGGTTTGCACGGGCCGGAGACAGAACGCTGGACCGAGGAATACCAGGAGAGCATTTACAGGCATCAGCTCCCCATGTTGAACCGCATACCTCAATTGCGCGGAATGAGCCCGTGGATACTGATGGATTTCCGCTCTCCCCGACGCCTGCTTCCCGGCATTCAGGATGGCTTCAATCGCAAGGGCCTCATATCGGATCAAGGCGAAAAAAAGAAGGCGTTCTACCTTCTGCAAAAGGCTTACAAGGATGAAAGCATCGGGAAGGCTGAATAGATGTACGAATCCATCGGGCGCATTTTCACCGCCTGACTGCAAGCTATATAGATCGGCTTTCAATGTTAGTAGACACGTCTTGAGGCGCTTGTATCGTTCCCTTGGGGATGAAACAAGCGCCCTCGCCGTCTTGCGGCAGCCGGTGGTGGTTTGATCTGCTGTGGGGTCCTGTGGAGTTGGCTGTTCCGTTGGAGCTTCGAAAAATAATTGATTGTATGGTGGACACGGTAGGAATCGAATCAACGATTTAACGTATTTTCAACAACATGCAGGTCAGCGGATGACACCTAAGACCGCACAAAGCAGCCCAAATCGAATAAACAGAGCGCAAATGGAGCGCGTTTCACCGCCTCAGTGCTGTAGGTATCCCCAGGGTTTTTGGAAGGAAGCTGGAGGGCTCAACAGGCTGTGCCGACGCCAATACACAGTTGGTCGGAGACGACCCATCACGAGGCGCCGGATGCCCGTAGCTCGGCCAACTGCTTGGCGTTCACCGTGACACGCGGATGCCCTAACTTATTGCCTTTGGACTTGGCGAGTCGCAAGGGCGGAGTAAAAACCGGGAGGCCTGCTGATCCTACAAACGGTAGCTGACCCTCAGGGTGACCGTTAAGTGCTACACCTGCATGGGTTTTCAACTGACACGCGATTCAACAAATAGAAGACAAGTACCCTATTTGCAAACACTTGCGATTAAAGACAAAGACTCATCTGGCAGTGAATCAACTGCCGTTTTTAGGCTGATTCGAAGGGCTGGCTCTCAACCAACCCGACTTCTCCTACCGGCTGAAGATCACATATTGGCGCCCGGCATAGAGCCGGAAGCCGCCGGCCGGGTCGGCCACAATCTGTAGCGGCATGGGCCGCTTGAGTCCCGCATCCTTGCCCGCCTCCACCGTGAGCACGTCGTGAGCGCCCACGTCGGTGATCAGGAACTTGTCCCCGACGAATCCCGCGCCGTAGATGCCCGCGGCAAGGCTGTGCCCGCCCAACTTGATGGGAACCTCGACGATCAAGTAAGCCTGGTACTTCGACGCCACAGCGGCCGAGTAGCCGGTGGTGTCCACAAGGGTCGCCAGCACGTAGTGCCCGTCGGCAAACTTCACGCCGCCCGAGTTGCGCACCTGTGTGGTAGCCGCCTGCCCGCTGTAGTACACGCTGGCCGGCAGCAGTTTCTGTGTATCCTCCGGCTTCAGAATCGTCACGCTGCCCTGCTGCGCCTTCATTGAGCCCGGCGCCACCATCATCGTCAATGCCAGCGCACTGGCCGCAGCCATCTTCACAATTGCGTGGTTACGCATCGTGAAACCTCCTTCTTTTTACTACGTACCGGAGTATATCGCACCCCGGTAGCGCTTGCCTGTTGGCTATTCAAACCGCTCGGCCCTAATTCTCGATGGGTAGTGCTACCTCAAGCTGAGATGCTAGCATTTCGTGGTCTCCTAAAACCTCTTTAGAGCTATTCGTAACCGATCTCAATCTTCAGCACCTCCAGTATGTGTGGTGGAGGAGGCGGCAATTGCGGACGAGCGAGCAAGCTGCGCCAGTTGAAGTTTTGGAGGGACGGAAGCACACCTGAAGTATAATTAGCCTCGCGTCCCGACCGTGCACGCCATCAAATGCCCATTCTTTGCTGCGATGCGGCAATATTGGCCGCTCGCATACACTGAAGGGTTATGCGGCATTTTAGTCAAGTTATTCCAGCCGAATTGGGGATGAGAACTATGAGGATGACTGGGCCGTTGGCCCTTGCTCTTTTTGTGACAACCGCGGCTCTGGCTGGAGCGCAGGCGCGCTATGACGCCGAGGCGGTGCGGCTGAACAATCGCGGTGTGGCGCAGATGGGCCAGCAGTTCACCGAGCGTGCGGCGGCGTCGTTTGCCGAGGCGTTCAAGAAGGATCCGAAGCTGGCGCAGGCCGCGCTCAATGAGGGCATTGCGCTGTTGGCGCTGCAAAAGCTGGAAGAAGCCAAGAAGGCGCTGCAACAGGCCATCGAGCTGGAGCCGAACAACGCACAGGCGTGGTACAACCTGGGCCTTGCGCAGCACGCGGGCAACGAATTGGAGCCGGCGCTGGCGAGCTTCCAGCAGTCAGTGAAGATCAATCTCTGGGATGCGGATTCCTATTACTTCGAGGGCGTCTGCTACCAGGAGATGAAGGAGTTCAACAAGGCCATTGCGATTTTCGAGAAAGCGCTGGAGATCGACCCGCTGCACGCATCGGCAGAGTTTCAATTGGCGCGCGCGTTGCAGCGCTCCGGCCACACCGCGGAGGCGAAGGAGCACTTCAAGCGCTTTCAGCACTTGACCAGCACCAAGAT
>JBEKFS010000123.1:0-19628 GCA_050013195.1 Occallatibacter sp. | reverse complement strand
CAGCCGCTCCTTGTGGCGCACGCCGAAGCGCTGCTCCTCATCCACCACCAGAAGGCCCAGGTCCTGGAATTTGATGTCCTTCGACAGCAGCCGGTGCGTGCCGATCAGGATATCGACCTTGCCCGACTCCACGCGCTCTACAATATCTTTTTGTTCTTTAGCCGTGCGGAAGCGCGAGATCATCTCCACGTTGATGGGGAACTGCGCAAACCGTTTCTTGAATGTCTCGAAGTGCTGAAAGCTCAGAATCGTGGTCGGCGTCAGCACTGCAACCTGCTTGCCGTCCTGCACCGCTTTGAAGGCCGCGCGCATGGCCACTTCCGTCTTGCCATAGCCCACGTCGCCGCACAGCAGCCTATCCATCGGCGTGGCCGATTCCATGTCGTACTTGATGGCGCGAATCGCCGAAATCTGATCGTCAGTCTCGCTGTAGTCGAAGGCGTCCTCAAACTCCTTCTGAAATTCATTGTCTTTCGTGAATGCAGTTCCCTGCGCCGTGGCTCGCTGAGCGTATAACTTCAATAACTCGCCGGCCATCTCCTGCATGGCCTTACGGACTCTTGCTTTTGTTTTAGTCCACTGCTGCGAACCCAGGCGATTCAGCACCGGCGCCGGTCCCGCATCCGTCGAGCGATACTTTTGAATCAAATCCAACCGCGTAAGCGGCACATATAACTTGGCGGCTTCGGCAAACTCCAGGATCATGAACTCCAGCGAAAGCCCGTCCTGCACAATTTCCTTGAGGCCTTGATACTGCGCGATGCCGTGCTCCACATGCACTACATAATCACCGATGCCAAGGTCGCGGAAATCGGAGACAAAGGCCGCAGTCTTGGAGCGCTTGGGTTCAGGCCGCGCCGCCACATCGGCTTCATCGGAGAGATCGTTGGCCCCGAATAAAATCAAATTGGAATCTAGAAAACTGACTCCCGCAGCCACCGGTGAGCGCACGATCACCGGCACGCGCATATCGCCAGCCAGGTAACTCGCCTCATCCAGCATCGTTTCGCCGGGATGCGGGTTGCGGCTGCCAAGGCGATAAGGAATCTGGTACTCGCGCAGCACCGTGGCCAGCCGCTCCACATCGCCCTGGTGCGGCGCGGCCAGCACAATCCGCGTCTCCGCCGTCATCAGCGTCCGCAATTGCTCGGTCAGCGCCGGAATCGATCCATGAAACCGCAGCGTCGGCCGCGTGTTCAGCTCGATCTCGCCCAGCGTGTTGTCCACATCCAGCACGTCTACTACGCCCAGTTGATCGAGATCCAACCCCATGTGCGCGTCCAGCGCCGCCTGCAACACTTCAGGGCGCAGATAGATGTCCTCGGGGCTTATCAGCGAGCCAATTCCGGATCTTTCATGCCGCTGCTCGACCTTGTTCCACCAGCGATCAATCTGGTTGCGCACCATGGCCGGCTCTTCGATAAAAAGCGCGCACTTGGGCAGCAGGGTGAGCAGCGATTTTTCCGCCCCGGCCACCGCGGAGAAAAACTCCCACCCCGGAAAGACACTCGCCCCGCCGGCAGAGGCCAACTCTGCGGCCATCTCGTCATCTTCCGCGCCTTCCAACTCCACCCGCTGCCGGCTCAGCCGCCCATGCACCGCAGCTAGCAGCCGCTCGGTCACCGGCGTCTCGGTCAGCGGCAATAGCAGCGCCTCGTCCAGCGCCGACTGTGAGCGTTGTGTCTCCGGGTCAAATTTTCTGATCGTCTCAATCTCGTCGCCGAAAAGCTCGATGCGCACCGGCCTGTCCGACTCTGGCGAATATATGTCCAGAATCCCGCCGCGCCGCGTAAACTGTCCCGGCATCTCCACCAAATCCATCTGCGTGTAACCTACCGAGGCCAGATGCCCGGTCAGCACCTCCACATCCACCTCTTCGCCGCGCTTCAGCGTCACGGCCAGCCCCGCGTAGTAATCGCGATCAAACAACTTCAGCGCAGCAGCCTCCACCGGCGCAATCAGAATCGAGATCGCCCCGGTGGCCAGCTTCCACAACGCCGCTGCCCGCTGCTCCTGCACATCGGGATGAGGAGATAGATTTTCAAAGGGAAGCACATCGTGGGCCGGCAGCCTCACCACTTGCGCAGGATCAACCGCGCCGGTCAGCTCGCAGCCGGCGCACAACAACGGCTCCAGCGTCTCGGCGGCCTTGTTGTCGGCCACCACCACAATCACCGGCTGCCGCGCGGCCCGCGCCATCAACGGCAGATAGATCGCCCGCGCCGTCGCCGTCAATCCAGAGACACGTCTACGCCCCGCACCCAGGCTCAGATGCCTGCGTACGCGCTCAAATCCCGAAGTGTGCTCCAGCTCTGCGAAGATTTCGCGGACGAACGGGAGAATCATGTGATGCTAGTTTATCAGCGAGGGTGTACAGGGAACGGGAAACGCCATTGGGCCTTGCTTTCAGTTGAATACTACTTGCTCAACTTTACCAAATGGCCATCCAACCGTTTTAACTCCTTGCCGCTCCCCGCATCCCACATCCGGGCTGTTCCATCCGTACTGCCGGTCAAGACGTATCGGCCATCGGGAGAGAAGGCAACCGACTCGATGTTGCCCGTGTGCCCTTCGAACTGCCGCACCTCTTGTCCCGTAGCCGCGTCCCTAAGATACGCCTTGGCGTCGAGATGCGCCTTGGCATCGCGTTCGCCCGTCAGCAGGAAGCGGCCATCGGGCGACAAGGCTGCCGAATCCACGTTAGCGCCAAACACATAAAGTTCCTTGCCTTTGGCTGCGTCCCACAGTTGCACCTCGATCAGGGTGGCAACCATCACGCGCTGTCCATCGGGCGAGAAGGCAACAGAGTTTACAGCGTATGGGAGATGGCGGCCCGTGTAATGGTCATTGTTTCCCGGATGGGCTTCGAACTTCCGCACTTGCTTGCCGGTTGCGGCATCCCAAAGGAGCGCGGTATCATCCCTGCTTCCGGTCAGCACAAAATGGCCATCGGGAGAGAAGGCAACCGACTCGACATCGCCGTTGTGCCCTTTTAATCGCCGTAACTCTTGTCCCGTAGCCGCATCCCACAGCCGCGCTGTCGTGTCCCATCCACCGGTCAGCAACTGCCGCCCATCGGGTGAAAAAGCGACCGCATTGACCGCAACCTCATGCCCTTCCAATCGTCGCAACTCCCGTCCCGTTGTCACATCCCAGAGCCGCGCCGTGGCGTCGCGACCACCCGTAAGCACAAAGTGGCCATCGGGAGAGAAGGCTACGGATAGTACTCCGCCGGTGTGCCCCACGAACCGCCGCAACAGCTTGCCGCTGACTGCGTCCCACAACCACGCAACGTGGTCCTCGCTACCGGTGAGCACCATGCGCCCATCGGGAGAAAAGGCTACGGAGTTCACCATGGAGACCGCCGATTGCGCATTCCCCGCGCTTATTCCAACACCGAGTAATATAAAAACGCAAGCCAGAGAAGTCCTTGCCGAAATCCTCACATCCCACCTCTAAGGTCCACATAGAAACAGACAGCGAATCGCGGAACACGCAAACGGTCAGCGTCTCACATGCTATCCCACGATTGTCCATCTACTGAATGGGCGGCAGCTTTTCGCCGCCGAGAATACGCTTAAGCAGGCCCGGTGTGTAAAAACCGTCCTTGAAGGCAGCAAGCGGCAAGACCCGCATCGGATCGCCGTCCATCACCCAATGCAGCGCAGCATTTCCCTCGATCTTGTCGGTGTCGAAGCGGCCCTCGGGATCGACCACTGCCCAACTGCCGTCCTGGAAGCCGTACAGACTGGCAAGTTCCTTGCCGGTTTCCACGTCCCATAACTTCGTCGTGCCGTCCCCGCTGCCTATCAGCACCCTGCGCCCATCCGGGGAGAGCGCCCCAAACGGCTCAATGCCAAGGGGCGCCGCAAAGCGCCTCAGTTCCTTGCCGGTCTTCACATCCCAAACTGAGCTGCCCAGCAGCACCCTGCTTCCATCCGCGGAAAACGATGGACTGGAAGCTGCCCCAAAGTGCTGAAGTTCATTTCCCGTCTTCACATCCAACAGCGTGGCCGACTTGTCCGCATTCTCCGTAATCATCTTGCGCCCATCCGGAGAAAAGCCGACGGCCAAAAGATTTAAAGTACGCGCCTTGATAACCCGCTGTTGTGCCCCCGTCTTTACATTCCACAATCGGGTCGATCCCTCCCAGTCGGAGGTGAGCGCCCTGCGTCCATCCGGAGACAAAGCCAGATTCGCAACTGTGTCGCGGGTATCTCCCTCGGGATAAAGAATACGCGGACGCCATCCCGGATTCACGGTGAAGTGCTGAACTTCCTTCCCTGTCTCCACATCCCACAGCGAGGCTCCTGGCCCATCGTTCGAGGTCAGCAGACGGCCTCCATCCGGAGAAAAATCAGCGGCAAAGATCGACCCGGCGTCATGCTGATCGAAACGCTGAATCTGTTTGCCCGTCTCCACATCCCATACTCCCTGCTCGCCGTGAAAATATCCCATGAAAATCCGGCGGCCGTCCGCGGAAAGGACTACGACGGACACATACCGCCCATCGCCGAAGGTAGCCGGCAGGGGATTGGCCGTGGCTGCGCCGGTGGAAGCAGCCGCGGACGGCGGATTTACCTTCGCAGTCGTCACGAACGATGGCAGCGCCCTGCCACCCTCCGCATCCATTCTCCAGGCCATTCCGGTCCTGCTTACCATCAGAACCCCGAGCCCATCGGAAATAAATTCCAGAGACGCGACCGGATCGGCCTCGCCCACCAGCCGGTGGAGTTCCTTGCCAGATTCCACATCCCAGAGCCGGGCTGTCAGGTCGTCGGCAGCGGTGAGCACCTTGCGCCCGTCCGGCGAAAGAGCCGCGCAATTCACCGCCATGTTGGTTTGATCGCCGGAAGCATGAATGAGCAGGCGAACTTTGCCTGTCTCAACGTCCCACATCCGAGCTTTACGGTCATCGGTTGCGCTCAGCACGCTGCGCCCATCCGGAGAAATGACCACTGATTCTATCGTCCCGATGAAATCCATTACCCCAGTACTGGCAAAGTGCTGAATCTCCTTGCCGGCTTCCACGTCCCACAGCCAGATGTTGCCTGGAATCGTGCCCCAGGCCACTCTGCGCCCATCGGCGGAAAACGTGGCGGCGCTCACGACTTCAGAGTTGTTTGCGAATTGCCGCAGCAACTTGCCTGTCTGCACGTCCCACAGCCTGGGCCCGTTGAAATCTCCCGTGAAGAGTTTGCTCCCATCCGGAGACAGGACAGAATGCACCCCGGCAGCAGCCGCACCGGGCACCAGGAAGTACTTGAGTTCCTGGCCCGTCAGCAGATTCCAAAACTGGATTTTGGTTGCTCCCGGAGCCGGCAGCTTTTTCCCCTGCTCGTCGGTTTCCACCTGACTCGCCGTGGCCACCGTGCTCCCATCGGTAGATGCAAGCCCGAAGATCAGTTTGCCCGCCGGTGGCGAGATCCGCCCCAGTTCCTTGCCGCTTGCCACATCCCACAACTGGACAGCGTATTTGTTATCGACGCTGCTGACGGCGAGCACTCGCTGATGGTCCGGAGAAAAGGCCACATGCCTGATCCACGCCTCTCCCTGGAAAGACTGAAGCTCCGCGCCCGTAGCAGCATCCCAGAGCCGCGCCTTGCCTTCCCTGCCGCCGGTCATCACAGAGCGGCCATCCGGAGAATAAGCACAGGCAATCACCTGGCCGGAAGCCACCTGCGCTATCAACCGTGGATGATCGTTCGTTTGCGCGCCCGCCGCAAACACGCCAAACCCTGCCTGCGCCAACACGCAGAGCCAAACACACCTTGCAGGAAATCGCATCGCGCACCCCGCTCCGGAATATCTCTTCTGGAAACTACACAAGAGTATACGTCTGGAGGTCGGATGGACCCCCTCGTGAGGCTGCGCTCCAGCAACGGCTGCTGCCGCGTGGTTCCTACTCCGCAGCGCCCGTTCGATCGACAAACACCTGCTTCGGGGCCGTCACGTCAACTGCAGACCCCTCCACCTTAACCCTTAGAGTTTCGGTGCCAGGCTTGCCGTCCAGGCGAGCGGAAAAGCCAAGCATGTATTGATTGTCCAGACGGCGGACGAGCTCCTCCAAACACGGCTGAAAGGAAACCGGGTTGCCGATCCCATTCCATAAGTTCTTGCCACCCGTCGCCTCGGTCACTTCAACCAAAAGGCTCTGGCCGGTATTGTCCGCGTACATGGTGTTGTCGGCGATGCCCTGATTTTGCCAGTAGATCGAGTAGACGACCAGGCCCGCGCGGATTGAGTCGTTGATTGCGGACTCGACATAAGGATCCTCGGGGTCGAATCGCCTCTCGTAGTTATCCACTCCGTCGGTCACCATCACCACCTCGCGCCGTACCCCGCGATCCCCGGAAGGCCAGTGCTTGGCAAGATCGGATAGGCAGAAGTAAGGGCTGGCGTTCGAGCCCGGCGAGCCACCGGGCATATGAAGTGCGCGCAGCACCTCTGCATGATCCGCGGTCAAAGGGCCTACGAAAACGGCACGCCCGTTCATCATGTAGGCGATTGCGGCCTTGGTATTCGGTGGGAGGCCGTTGATGAAATGCTCGATGTCGCTGAATTGGCTTCCCACGCTGTTGCGTGAGGAACTGTCGATCAGAATCACCAGTTCCTGCCTGGACTCCGGCCCACGCAACGGCGCCCAACCGGTAACAGTGGAGTCTTTCCCGTTTACCTTGATACTCACATCCTTCTGGGAGATGCTTGCGGGTGACTCTCCATGCTGTTTGGAGAGAATCGTCACCACGGCACGTCCCTGCCCCAGGGATTTATCACCCTGCGAAAACGCCGGCGCCGCCAACAGCAGCGCTCCTGCGGTCATCCAGATCGCCATTCTCCGGTTCATCATGCGAATTCCTCCTTCGAGGTACAATCGCTGCCCACTGTCTACAGCGGTTCTCCAACTGCTATACTACGAAACCGCAACCGCTGAGTGGCTTTTTTCTTAAAAAAGGGCCACCTTGCACAGCGCCTGCAAGGACACGTGAATTGGAGAACCGCTCTTATACGGCATGCCTCTGTTGGGTTAGACGCCGTGGCATCGAGTTGGATTCCAGCAACTCCCAACCAAGACGAGATTCGTTCCGTAAAGCATGTTCTGCTCCGTCATTGCATTAGCGACCGCCCGGTTCGATTCTTCAAACTACAATTGAGAAGAAATGGCAAACAAACTAAGAGTCGGAATCTTGTTTGGCGGACGAAGCGGGGAGCACGAGGTTTCGCTGCTCTCGGCGGCTTCGATCTTGCAAGCGATTGATCGCAATCAATTTGACGTTGTGCCCATCGGCATCAACAAAGCCGGTCACTGGCTGACCTCAGGGGCAGCGCAAGGGCTGCTGGAGGGGGCCGGGACCGATGCAGCGGAGCCAACGAAACTCCGTGCGGGCGATCCGGCAGCTACGCCCGGCGCGCGGGTGCTGGCTGAGGGGCAGCCAACGTTGATGGCGCCAGAACCGGCCGCAGCGGCGCTGACTCGGGGCGGAGTCGCGGCTCTGGACAGCCATGCGGCGCTAAGCGGCCAATCTCTGGACGTGGTCTTTCCCGTGCTGCACGGAACCTTTGGCGAGGATGGAACGATTCAGGGGCTATTCGAGCTGGCTGGAATCGCCTATGTCGGCTCGGGCGTGCTTGGCTCGGCGGCGGGCATGGACAAGGATGTGATGAAGCGGCTCTTTGCTCAAGCCAGGCTGCCCATCGTCAAGCACGTCACAGTGCTCCGGGCGGATTGGGAACGGGCGCCACGCAAAGCAGTCGCTCAGGTTGAGGCGGCGCTCCGGTACCCGGTCTTTGTGAAACCGGCAAATCTTGGCTCGTCGGTGGGCATCTCCAAAGCTCACAACCGCAAGGAGTTGGGTCCGGCATTAGACTTGGCCGCCAAATACGACCGCAAGCTGATCGTGGAGCAGGGCGTGGGCGGCAAAAAAGCCAAGGCGCTGGAGTTCGAGGTCGCCGTGCTGGGCAA
The DNA here is from genome assembly GCA_050013195.1 of Occallatibacter sp. GTDB lineage: Bacteria > Acidobacteriota > Terriglobia > Terriglobales > Acidobacteriaceae > Telmatobacter. The sequence continues at coordinate 11,665 of JBEKFS010000123.1, read as the reverse complement.
CGACGACCCCCAGGCCAGCGTGGTTGGCGAAATCATCCCCAGCAAGGAGTTCTACGATTACGAGGCAAAATATCTCTCCGAAGGCTCGGCAGCGGTGATTCCCGCGCGGCTGAACAAGGCTGAGACAAAGCTGATCCGGGAGCTCGCCGTCGCGGCTTTCAGAGCCTGTGATCTGGCAGGCCTGGCGCGGGTGGACTTCCTGATGGAGCCGGAGGGCAAGCGGCGCATCTTTTTGAACGAAGTAAACACCATGCCCGGATTTACCAGCATCAGCATGTTCCCCAAGCTGTGGGAGGCCTCGGGGCTCAGTTACAAAGAGCTGATTACCCGGCTGATTGAGTTGGCCCTGGAGCGGCAGGCGGAGAAAAATCGAACGATTTACAGCAGAGACTAGGGATTAGGGGACTAAGGGACTAGGGAACAGACGGCTCGCTGACGGTGTCTAAACTTATAGGGGAATGGTGATTTGCGTCCATGATTGCTGAGAGTCAAGTGCAACCGGTGGAATTTGAAAGCAAAAGTGCGGCAGTCCCTATGTCCCTAGTCCCTTAGTCCCCGCTATACCGTATTCTGAATTTGAGGAAGAAATGCTATGACCCTTCTTAACCCTCCAGCGTATGACGAAGCCCGCGAAAAGCGCCGGCTTGTGATGCTTTACAGCGCGGCGGGGCTGCTGCTTGTGTTGTTTGTGGCATGGTGGCTCGTGGCCGGCCGGCCGGTGGACTGGCCCTGGCAGTGGAACAACCATCTGATGGGAAGATTCACGGTGAACGCGTTCTTCAAGGACCTGGAGAAGAACGATCTGCCCGCGGCCTATGGCATCTGGATCCACGACAAAAACTGGCAGAAGCATCCAGACAAGCACGCCGGCTACACATTTGATCGCTTCGAGAAGGACTGGAGCGCAACCAGTCCGGATAACGATTACGGCCAGATTCACAGTCACAGAATTGCCGCCTCGCGCATGATTGGCAACGTGCTTCAGACCGGAACCTTTATCAACGAGCGAAAGAGCAAGGCGATCAATCTGGACTACGATCCGAAAAACCATACCCTGGGCTTTTCACCGGAAGACGTTCAGTTTTTAGAAGGACCTGGGGGAATTTCGTAGGAACGCCTCCTCGCTTTCATGCGGGAAACGAGAAAAAGTTATGCTTTTAGAGTGCAGGCTCCATCTTCACAGCCACGTACGATGAGAATGGATCCCACGCGCTTTCTGCCGTCATCTAAAAAACATTCCAGCGTCTTTACCTGCCCGATTGCATCGAACCGGCAAGGAGAACGTCATGTCGCAGAGCACACACGATCGAGCCGCGGAACTTCACAACCTGGCAGCCCACGCCCACGCCGCCGCCGCTGAAGCCCACGGCAAAGCAGATCATCTTACCGCTCATGAACTCAGCCGGAAGGCTCACGAACTCTCGCAGAACGCCTACCAGCATTCCGGGCAAATCGCCGGGGAAGCGGAAAAGTCCACCCAAAAATAGGCCGAAAGCCCATGCATTTGCGATTTACCCAGCGGAGGCATGTATCTCCGCCAGCTCCTTCAGCGTCTTCTCCAGGCTGGCGGCATTTTCCACATTCAGCGCCTTTTGCGCCGGGTCGATCTGTTTGAGCAGGCCGCAAAGCACTGTGCCGGGGGCGAGCTCGATGAAGACTTGAGTCCCCGCGCCGATCAGGGTTTTCATGCAATCCACCCAGCGCACTGCGCCGGTTACCTGGCGGATGAGGCAGTCGCGAACCTCGTTGGCGGTCGTAACCATGCCGCCAGTAACGTTGGCGGCCACGGGGAAGCGAGGATCAGCCAGCGTCAACTCGCCCAGTACCCGCGCCACCTCCTCTTGAGCAGGCTGCATCAGGGCACAGTGGAAAGGTGCGCTTACGGGCAGCATCACAGCACGTCTTGCACCGCGGGCCTTGGCAATCTCGGATGCCTTCTCGACCGCCGCCAGAGGCGCAGATTTCGGCCACCTGTTCCGGGCTGAGAGAGAGGATGGCGGCCATGGCGCCCTGACCGACAGGGAACGCCAGTTGCATGGCCCGTCCGCGCGCTTTGACAAAGCGCACAGCATCGGCAAAGGAGTACGTTCCGGCTGCGACGTGGGCCGACCATTCGCCTAATGAGTGACCGGCGGCCAGCGACGGCTCAATCCCATGCAGGGCCAACACGCGCAGCGTGGCAATGCTCGTCGTAAGAATGGCGGGTTGGGTGTTTTCCGTCAGCCTGAGATCAGCCGCGGGCCCCTCGAAGATCAATTTCGAAATAGGGAAGCCCAGGGCCTCGTCGGCCTCGGCGAAGGTATCGCGGGCAACGGGAAAGCGATCGGCAAGTTCGCGGCCCATGCCAACCGCCTGCGACCCCTGCCCCGGAAAGAGAAAGGCTATTTTAATGGCCATGCAAAGATGATTTTACCGGATAAAGGCTGAGGCGTGCTGATTCAGTTCCAATGCTTTTTGTCGTCGGGATCGTCGTCGATCGGGCGGCCGTAGCCGTCGACGTGGATAGTGCGGTCCTGGCGGCGCATATAGACCTCGAACTTGCGGGCGGCGCGGCGGCGCTTCCAGCGGTAGTAGCGGTTGCGCAGGGCATACCCTCTTTCACTCAAACCGAGCGAAAAGCCCCGGCGCGGGGCCAGGTGGATATAGAGCAGTCCAGCCAGGGCGCCGCCCAACTGGGCAAAGGCGTACATGCGCTGTTCGCCGAAGAGCATGGCGACTGCGACCAGTGCATAGACAGCCACCAGGTAACGGGCCTTGATGCCTATGGGCAGGGGGAAAAGCATAAATTGCACGTCACCGTAGAGCGTGCCGATGGCCACCAGCAGGCCGAAGATGCCGCCAAAGCAGCCGTAGAGCGGAGTCACGCTCGCGGAGTACCCCAGCGTGTGGCTGCAAGCATCCATTGCGGTTGCGGCGGCGGTTGTTCCCAATACGGCAACCGTATAGAGACCAGTGACCCAGCTTTTGCTATGGGTGCTCTCCAGAAAACCGGCCAGTAACCACAGAGACAAAAGTTCGAAGAGCGTGCCCAGCAGCGTAGGATGAACGAGGCTGTAGGTGAAGGGCTGCCAGAACCAGCCGTGCAGAAACGCGCTGGGGATAAAGCCAAAGCGCACATTGAAGGGAACTTCCGGATGTAAGGCCAACCCCGCCACCACCAGCACAAAGTAGGCAGCCAGGTTCCACAGAACCAGGCGGCGGGTGGCGCCGCGGAACTCGGGAAAGGCAAACGAAGTGGATCCAAGCCTGGGCATGGTGGCCAGTTTAAGGGTAAACCGAAAGGCGGGCGAATGTCCCGAAAAATGGCAGACGGCCTTCGCGATTCCCGCAGTTTCGGCGCGGTTCTGACCAGAATACTCCGCAGAGGTCAGGCGCGCTTATATGCGTCTAACCCCATGGCGTATTCTTTCTCTGGGGAGCTTCGGTGACGGTTTGGCCTCAACCTCTTGACCTGAGGCCGGTCTTTCTCAAAGAATAACGGTGTAGAACAACATATTTCCGTCATCGTGAAACACAAAATATCGTGAAAAGAGGAGGCTGCCATGCCCAGCTGCCCTGAATGCGAGAATGATCTAGACGTTGAATTGGACGAGGTGGAAGAAGGCGATGTGATCGCCTGCGAGGAATGTGGCACGGAATACGAAGTTGTTGGCGTTGAACCACTGGAGTTGGCGCGGGTGAGCAATGGCCTGGATGAGGACGATATAGATTTGCTCGACGAGGAAGAGGAGGAATAGTGAGGTTAAATCGCACGATTTTCGCGGCCGGGGCAGCGTTTGCTCTCCTGGCGGCAGGTTTGGTTCCCATAGGGTCACGTGATGGGTCAACAGGAATAGGATCGTTCAAGGCCGAGGCACAGAACCTGGGATTTCGCGTGGTCTTTGGCAACGTGGTGGATGCAAATTCCGCCCCCGTGGTCGGCGCCACCGTTTTTCTCAAGGACATAAAGTCAAAGGCCATTCGCAGCTATTCAACTGTCGAACAGGGCAGGTTCCGCTTTGCCAGCGTGAATATGGCCGAAGAACATGAGCTGTGGGCGGAGAAGGACGGCAAAAAGACCGCCGTCAAGACCATCAGCTCCTGGGATGCGCGCAAGGAGTTCGAGGTGGAGCTAAAGCTGAAATAGAACAAAGGGCCACGGCATTCACAGAATCTCGCCGCCTCACCTCTCCAGCTTTTTCGTCACAAGTTCGTTCAGCAGCGCCGGGTTGGCCTGGCCCTTGGAGGCCTTCATCACCTGGCCCACAAAGAATGCCGCCAGGGTCTTCTTGCCGCAGCGATACTGTTCCACCTGCCTGGGATTGGCGGCAATGACCTCGTCGATCATAGTTTCTATCGCGCCGGTGTCGGTAATCTGCTGTGGCTTCTCGCGTTCATAGACAGTCGCGAAATCCTCGCCTTTTTCAAAGCACACGTCGAAGAGCTGCTTGAGCTGTTTGGAGCTGATCTTGCCCTCATCCAGCAGATCGGCAGCCTGAACCACGCCCGCCATGGAAACCGGCGACTCTTCCTGCTCCAATCCCAGGGCCTTCAAGCGTCCGCCCAACTCGCTGAGCAGCAGATTGGCCACGCGGCGTGGGTTGCGGGCGGTGCGGGCGGCGGCTTCAAAGCGGTCGGCAAACTCGCGCGTAGCCGTTAGTGTGAAAGCGTCCTGCTCTGCCAGCTCGTACTCGGAAATCATGCGAGCGCGGCGCGCTTCGGGCAACTCAGGAAGTTTTTTCTTTGTCGTCGCCAAAAATTCGGCCGAAACAATCAGCGGCGGCAGGTCCGGCTCGGGAAAGTAGCGGTAGTCGTGGGCCTGCTCCTTCGACCTCATCGAATAGGTGCGTACCTCATCCGCGTTCCACAACCGCGTCTCCTGAACGTTATGCCCGCCGGACTCCAGAACCTCGATCTGGCGCTCAATCTCGTACTCCAGAGCAACGCGGACAAAGCGAAAGCTGTTGACGTTCTTAACCTCAACCTTCTCGCCGAACCTTGGCGCGCCTTTTAGGCGAACGCTTACGTTGGCGTCGCAACGCAGCGAACCCTCTTCCATGTTGCAGTCCGAGACGCCGCAGTAGAGCAGGATTTCTTTGAGCCGCGTAAGGTACTCGAAGGCCTCGTCCGGGGTGCAGATGTCAGGCTCGGAGACAATCTCGGCCAGCGGCGTGCCGCAGCGGTTCAAATCAAGATAAGTCCGCGAAGCGGAGTCAGCAAAGCCGTCATGGAGACTCTTGCCCGCATCCTCTTCCATGTGCAGGCGTGTGATGCCAATGCGCTTTGTCTTGCCGTGCGCATCTGGTACGTCGATCCAGCCGTGCTCGGCCAGGGGCTTGTCGAACTGCGAAATCTGATAGCCCTTGGGCAGGTCGGGGTAGAAGTAGTTCTTGCGCGCGAAGATGGAGCGCTCTCTCACTTCGCAGTTGAGAGCCACGGAGGCCAGCGTGGCAAAAGCGACAGCTTGGGAATTGAGCACCGGCAAAGCCCCCGGCAACCCCAGGCACACGGGACAGATATTGGTGTTGGGCTCCGAGCCGAAGTGATTCCGGCAACCGCAAAAGGCCTTGGTGCGGGTGAGCAGTTGCACGTGAACCTCGAGACCGATGACGGGCTCGTACTTGGCCAGAACTTGGGGCGACAGCGCGACGGCAGGCATAAGTGAATTTTAGCGTGAATAAACAGTGATGCACCGTGACAATTTGCCGCTCACAGAATCTTCTTCCCAAATGCAGAGCAGGCCAGCTCCACCGCCAGATCCGCCGTGCGGTTGTGCTCGTCGATCACCGGATTGACCTCGACAATCTCAAAGCTGAGCAGCCGCCCGTGGTCGGCAATGATCTCCATGGCCAGGTGAGCTTCGCGATAGGTTGCTCCGCCGCGTACCGGCGTGCCTACTCCCGGCGCGTCCTCGGGGTCGATCCAATCCATATCCATCGAAACATGGTAACCGGCAGTCCCTTTTCCAGCCGCGCGCAGCGCTTCTTCCATCACCGTTCTCATGCCGCGCTCGTCTATGTCGCGCATGGTGTACGCGGTCACTCCGGCGCGTCGAATGGTCTCCCGTTCGGCGGCGTCGATCTCCCGCACACCCACCAGCACCGTGTTCTCTGCCAATATTTTCGGCGCACAGCCGAAGATCTTCGTCAGCGCATCCGGCCCCATCCCCAGCAGCGCGGCCAGCGGCATGCCGTGTACGTTGCCCGAGGGCGAGGTCTCCGGCGTGTTGATGTCCGAGTGGGCGTCGATCCACACCACCCCGATCTTCTCTTTCTTGCGGCGATAGAACTCCGCCACTCCGGAGACAGATCCGGCGGCCAGCGAGTGGTCCCCGCCCAGCACCAACGGCGTCATCCCTTCCTCCAGGGTCTTCACCACTGCCTCGGCGGTGCGCGTGCAGGTTTGGGCAATTTGTTTCAGATAGTGCGCGTTTTCCTTGCCCGCTGCCTGCGTCTCGGCAATCTCTACGCGAATGTTGCCCCCGTCGGTCACCACGTGGCCCAGCGCCTCAAGCCGCGCCTCCAGACCGGCCACGCGCACCGCCGAGGGCCCCATGTCCACCCCGCGGCGGCTGGCGCCCATGTCAAGCGGAACGCCAATCACGCGGATGCGTCGTGGAGGCTGCGCCTGCGCGCCGTAATGCGGACCGGCCGGTGCATGGTTGGTAACTTCAGTGGAATTCGACATCGAAATATCTCCTCGTAACATCAATCAGCCGGCCGGAATTGCGCACAAGAAGGCCCGGCATAAAGCCGGGCCGCTTGATCGATTGAACAACAGGCAATTCAGAAACATTGCCTGGACGGCCAGACCTGACTGCCGAAGGACGCTGGCCTCACCGCAGGCGGTTACTCTGCCGCCATCTCCTCGGCCTCGCCTTCCTGGCGCATCAGCTCCAGCTCGCGTTCGGCGGCTTCAATCTCCGCCGTAACCTCCTGCTGCACGCGGGCCGCCGCTTCCTCCAGCTCTGGCGAGAGCTGCACGTTGCGATAGTACTCCAGGCCCGTGCCCGCCGGAATCAGACGTCCGACAATCACGTTCTCCTTCAACCCGCGCAGGTTATCGATAGCGCCATTGATGCTGGCCTCGGTAAGCACGCGTGTCGTCTCCTGGAAGCTGGCCGCGGAGATGAAGCTATCGGTCGACAGCGATGCCTTGGTGATGCCCAGCAGCAGCGGGCGCCCGGTCGCCGGACGGCCTCCATTGGCCAGCACGCGCTCGTTCTCCTCGCGGAAGCGGAAGCGGTCCACCTGTTGCTCCAGCAGGAAGTTGCTGTCGCCCACATCGTCGATCCGCACCCAGCGCAGCATCTGCCGCACAATCACTTCAATGTGTTTGTCGCTGATGGCCACGCCCTGCAGCCGGTAGACCTCCTGGATTTCATTCACCAGGTAAGCCTGCAGCGCCTTTTCTCCTAGCACATCCAGAATGTCGTGCGGATTCAGCGGGCCGTCCATCAGCGGATCTCCCGCGCCCAGACGCTCGCCTTCCTGCACGTTCACGTGGATGCCGCGCGGCACCAGGTATTCCTTCTCGTCGCCGTTGTCCGCCGTCACGTAGATCTTGCGCTGGCCCTTGGCAACTTCGCCAAAGCGCACCACGCCGTCGATCTCGCTGATGATGGCTGTCTCGCGCGGCTTGCGCGCTTCAAAGAGCTCCACTACACGGGGCAAGCCGCCAGTGATGTCCTTGGTGCGCGTGCTCTCTTTGGGAATCTTCGCCAGCACGTCGCCTGGGCCCACATCTTCGCCGTCCTGCACCATCAGGTGAGCGCCGCGCGGCAACAGGTACCGCTTGTGCGCCTTGGCGTTTTTCACGACGAAGGTCGGCTGCCGCTTCTCATCCGGAGAGTCGGCTACCACCCAACGCGAGAGGCCGGTCACTTCGTCCACCTCTTCGTTCAGCGTGATGCCTTCCTGCAAGTCCTTGAACTGCACCGCGCCGCCGATCTCGGTCAGAATGGCGTAGGTGTATGGATCCCACTCAGCCAGCAACTGGCCCAGCACCACATGCTCGCCGTCCTTCACCTTGAGGCGCGCGCCGTAAACCACCTGGTAGCGCTCCTTCTCGCGACCGCGCTCGTCCTGAATGGCGATCGAGCCGGAGCGGTTCATGGCCACCAGCGTGCCGTCCCTGCTCTCCACATAGTTCAGGTTGATGAAGCGTACAATGCCGTTGTTCTTGGCGTCCAGGCGCGATTTGTCTTGTACTCTGCTGGCCGTGCCGCCCACGTGGAAGGTGCGCATCGTCAACTGCGTGCCAGGCTCGCCGATGGACTGCGCCGCAATCACGCCGCAGGTCTCGCCCAGTTCCACCATGCGCCCCGAGCCCAGGTTGCGTCCGTAGCACAGCGCGCAAACACCGCGCCGCGACTCGCAGGTCAGCACCGAGCGGATCTTCACCTTCTCCACGCCAGCGCCCTGAATCGCCGAAGCAATATCCTCGTCGATGCCCTGGTTCACATCCACCACAATGTTGCCGTCGTAATCCTTGATCCGCTCCAGCGACACGCGACCGATAATGCGGTCTCTCAATTCCTCGATAATCTCGCCCGACTCGACAATCGAGCCCACGTAGATCCCCTCGACCGTGCCGCAATCATGCTCCGTCACAATCACGTCCTGAGCAACGTCCACCAGCCGCCGCGTCAGGTAGCCGGAGTCGGCTGTCTTCAGCGCTGTGTCGGCCAATCCCTTGCGTGCTCCGTGCGTCGAAATGAAGTATTCCAACACCGTCAGCCCTTCGCGGAAGTTCGCCGTGATGGGCGTCTCAATCACTTCGCCTGAAGGCTTGGCCATCAGTCCGCGCATGCCCGAAAGCTGCCGAATCTGCTGCTTCGATCCGCGCGCGCCAGAGTCGGCCATGATGTAAATCGGATTCATGGCTCCCTCTTCGTCCGCGTGCTTCATGTTGTCGAACATCTCGTCGGCCACCTTCTCGGTCACCGCCGACCACATTTGGATCACCTTGTTGGAGCGCTCGCCGTTGGTGATTGCACCGTCCATGTACTGCTTCTGGACCTCGATCACCTTCAGATCGGCCTCGCGCACCACCGTGTATTTGCTGTCCGGAATCACCATGTCGTCCAGGCCCACCGACAGCCCCGAACGCGTAGCGTACTGGAAGCCCAGGTCCTTGATGCGGTCCAGCATCCCCACCGTTACTTCCAGGCCCAGATTCTGGTTGCAATAGTTGACCAATTGCCCGATGCCCTTCTTCTTCAACAGGCCGTTGATGTACGGCATCCCCTCCGGCAGCGCGTCGTTCAGAATCACGCGGCCTACCGTCGTCGAAATGTACTGCTTGTTGAACTCCACAGGCTCGATGTGCGTCAGGTCCTGATCGTCATAGGCCGTGGTAAGGTCCAGCACCCTGCCCGTGTAGCGCAGCCGGATGGGCGACAGAGTCTCCACTTCCCTGGCTTCCAGAGCCATCAATATTTCTTCAGTATTGGCGAAGACCCGGCCCTCGCCCCTGGCGTTCTTCTTGGCCTTGGTCAGGTAGTAAAGGCCCAGCACCATGTCCTGCGAGGGCACGGTGATCGGCTGACCCGAGGCCGGCGAAAGAATGTTGTGCGTGGCCAGCATCAGCACACTGGCCTCAATCTGCGCCTCCGGCGACAGCGGAATATGCACCGCCATCTGGTCGCCGTCGAAGTCTGCGTTGAACGCCGTGCAGACCAGCGGGTGAATCTTGATCGCCTTGCCCTCCACCAGCACCGGCTCAAATGCCTGAATGCCAAGGCGGTGCAGCGTCGGCGCGCGGTTCAGCAACACCGGATGGTCCTTGATGACTTCTTCAAGAATGTCCCACACCACCGGCTCCTGCATCTCCACCATTTCCTTGGCTTGCTTGATGGTGGTGCAGTGGCCCGTCTGCTCCAGGCGATGGTAGATAAACGGTTTGAACAGCTCCAGCGCCATCTTCTTGGGCAATCCGCACTGGTGCAACTTCAACTCCGGGCCCACTACGATTACCGAGCGGCCCGAGTAATCCACGCGCTTGCCCAGCAAATTCTGCCGGAAGCGTCCCTGCTTGCCCTTCAACGTATCTGAGAGCGATTTCAGCGGGCGGTTATTGGCGCCCCTCAGCACGCGGCCGCGGCGGCCGTTGTCGAATAGCGCGTCCACCGCCTCCTGCAACATGCGCTTCTCATTGCGCACAATCACTTCCGGCGCGTGCAGGTCCATCAGCTTCTTCAACCGGTTGTTGCGGTTGATTACGCGGCGATAAAGATCGTTCAAATCGGAGGTGGCAAAGCGGCCGCCATCCAGCGGCACCAGCGGGCGCAGCTCGGGAGGAATCACAGGCAGCACGTCCAGAATCATCCAATGCGGCTTGTTATCGCTCTTGCGGAAGGCTTCCACTACCTTCAGGCGCTTGGCGTACTTCATCTTCTTCTGCGCCGATGTTTCCGTCTTCATTCTTTCGCGCAGCTCAAGGCCCAGCTCTTCGATGCTGACTCTCTTGAGCAGTTCCTTGATGGCCTCTGCGCCCATCATCGCCTTGAAGCCTGAAGGGCGGAACTGCGCATCCAGTTCGCGATACTTGACCTCGTCCTTGATAATCTCGCGTTCCTTCACCGGAGCGTCGCCCGGATCGACGACCACATAGGACTCGAAGTAGAGAATCGCTTCCAGGTCGCGAAGAGAAATATCCAGCAGATGCCCGATCCTCGAGGGCAGCCCCTTGAAGAACCACACGTGCGAGCACGGGGACGCCAGCTCAATGTGGCCCATGCGCTCGCGACGCACCTTGCTCACCGTTACTTCTACGCCGCACTTGTCGCAGATCACGCCGCGGTGCTTCATGCGCTTGTACTTGCCGCACAGGCACTCCCAGTCCGTCACCGGCCCAAAGATGCGCGCGCAGAAAAGGCCGTCGCGCTCCGGCTTGAAGGTGCGGTAGTTGATCGTCTCCGGCTTGGTGACCTCGCCATGCGACCAACTGCGGATCTTCTCCGGTGATGCCAGCATGATGCGGATTGCGTCAAAATCGGTAATCGGACTGGAAAGCTCAAACGGGTTCGAACGGAACAAGGCGACCCTCCTTGGCGGGCCTTTTAGGCGCCTGCCTCGGTTTTTCCCGGGATAATTTATGGATTCTTCCTTCCCGGGAAGCGGCGTAACCCGCTTTCAAGAAGAACCCTAAACAAAAGCTTCTAGCTCTTAGCTATTAGCCTTTAGCTTTTTCCTGCTGCATCCCGCTGCATCGTCTTAGCACGACACAAGCTGGCAGCCAAGAGCTAAAGGCTAAAAGCTGCACTTAATCCGCCACCATCGCAATTTCCGGCGCTGGCAACTTCTTCACTAGGTCCGCGCGCTTGATCAACTCCACGTCCAGGCACAGCGATTGCAACTCGCGTATCAGCACGTTGAACGACTCCGGCACGCCCGGCTCAATCGCCGCCTCGCCCTTCACAATGGCCTCGTAAATTTTTGTCCGGCCATAGACGTCGTCCGACTTCGCCGTCAGCAGTTCCTGCAGAATGTAAGCCGCGCCATAAGCCTCCAGCGCCCACACTTCCATTTCGCCGAATCTCTGCCCGCCAAATTGCGCCTTGCCGCCCAGCGGCTGTTGCGTAATCAGCGAGTACGGCCCAATCGACCTCGCGTGAATCTTGTCGTCCACCAGGTGCGACAGCTTCAGCATGTAGATGTAGCCCACCGTCACCGGCTGCTCGAAC
>JBEKFS010000122.1:0-10520 GCA_050013195.1 Occallatibacter sp. | reverse complement strand
TGGATCGAAAAGTTTTCTAAATTCCCGTTAGTCCAACTGATCGACCTCGACGCGGCCATGCGCCAGGGCGATAACTCGGAACTGGTCGCCCAGATCGCCAAGCGCCTGCCCGTCCAGGCAGGCGGCGGCATCCACACCATCGAGCGCGCGCAACAGGTGCTCAATGCAGGCGCAAGGCGCGTTATCATCGGCTCTGCTTTCTTTTCGGAGTCTGGCGCAGTCAACACAGAATTCGCTGCTGCGCTCGCCGCCAAAGTGGGCACGGACCGTGTTGTTGCCGGCATCGACACCAAAAGTGGCCGCATCGCCGTGAAGGGCTGGAAGGCGCAGGTTGCGCTCACTCCCGATGAAGCGATTCCGCAACTTGAATCCCACGTCGCCGCATTCCTCTACACGCACGTCGACGGTGAAGGAATGATGCAGGGCTTTCCCATCGCCACAGCCGCGCGTCTGCGCAAGCTCACTCAGCGCCAACTCATCGTGGCTGGAGGCATTCGCAGTCAGAAGGAAGTGGACGCCCTGGACGCGCTGGGCGCAGATGCTGTGGTCGGCATGGCCGTCTACACGGAGTTGCTCACGGTTTAATTCTTTCCGTCCTGTTGCAAAAGATAAACGAATCAAAATATCGCGCCGAACATCACATCTCATGTAGTTTGTTGCACAGAATCACTTTCCCCCGGGAGACATTTGCTATGTTGCGAGTCGGTTACCCGGCCACCCTGGCCCCGGAATTGTTGCGCGATTTCCCTTCAGAAGCCGTGCTCATTCCCCTGCCTGACGGTCTCGACCACAATGTCGATATCGACGTCTGGATTCCCGACCCCTATTCGACACGGGCCATGCGCATTTGGCCGTGGCTGCGCGGTGTGCGTTTGATTTTGTCGCTGATGACCGGCACCGAATGGATCCCCGGCGTGGCCGGGCCTGGTGTCACCATCTGCAACGCCCAGGGTGCGCACAGCATCTCCACTGCGGAATGGACTCTTAGCGCCATTCTGACTATGATGAAGTACTTCCCGCTTTATCTCGACGTGCAGCACTCCGGAGTGTGGAAGCGCCGCTTCGAGGCCAGCGCGTACTACGCCCGCATCACCTGCGATGCGCGTCCGATTTATCCGCCCGTCATGTTGGAGGAACTTACCGGCAAATCCGTGCTGCTGGTTGGCTACGGCGCTACAGGCAAAGAGATCGAGCGCATGCTCGCGCCCTTTCATGTCGAACTCAAGCGCGTAGCCCGATCCGCGCGCATCAAGCCTTCGGTTCACGCCGTCAGCGAACTCGACAGCCTCTTGCCACACGCTGATGTCGTGATCCTTATCCTGCCCCACACCGCCGAGTCGCAAGGACTGATAGGCCGCCACCAACTTTTTCTCATGCGTCAGGGCGCGCTGCTGGTCAACGCCGCACGCGGGCCTATTGTCGATACGGATGCATTGGTGGATGCGCTCAACGCCGGTCACATTCGCGCCGCACTCGACGTCACAGATCCAGAACCGCTGCCCGAAGGCCACCCACTCTGGAGTTGCCCCAACCTGCTGCTCACGCCTCACGTGGCCGGATCGAGCCCGCAGTTCGCGCCCCGTTCGCTCAAGACCGCCGCCGATGAACTGCGGCGCTACATCAGCGGCGAGCCGTTGCGCAATGTCGTTCAGGCAGCAGTTTGAGTCGCTGCCGCCTTGCGCCACTCCCGCAGCCCAAGCACGGCCAGACCTGTAAGTAGCGCGTAGAGTACTGCAGTCGGCCCCAATCCCTTGTAGAGATATTCGCCGATATAGATCATGTCCACCGCAATCCAAAGCCACCAATTCTCCGCGTGTTTGCGCGTTTGCCACCAGGTGGCCACCAGGCTGTAGCTCATCAGCGTTGCGTCCAGCCAAGGCAGCGACGCGCCCTTGCGTTCCATCAGAAACCCCATCAGCACGCTTCCTGCCGCGCCCACCGCCAATCCAGCGAACAGGCTGGACCTTGGCAACCGCACTATGCGCACCTCGCCCTCATCGCGCATGCCTCGCCACCAATACCACCAGCCATAGAGCGTAACGCCCATATAGACAATCTGCAACATCGCGCCGGAATACAAACGAACTCGATAAAACACAATCATGTAAAGCACTTCGGCAATCAGCACCGTTGGCCAACAAAGCAGTTTACGGCGCGTGATAAGCCAGATGCCCACTAATGAAGTGACAGCACCGACATCTTCCATCCAGTTCGCGGCAAGATAGTTCGCGATAATCGTCCAATGCATCCGTCTTCAGCTCCAATCAGCGGCACTGCATTCCGTTCCGTTTCGCTGCCCATCGTTCAATTGCATTCAATAGCCTTTTTCCGCCAGGGCTACGGAACCAGTGTGCATGACCTGCCAAATAATCTATCGAGGCAATCCGCGCCTTCTCCTTCGAATGCAGCACGCCCAGAAAATAATCTGCTTCTGTCAGCGCAAACTCCGCGTGGCAGAGAGCCGTCATCGGCGCCAGCGCCGCGGCCTCACCGTCAGAGAGTGGCCGCACCTGCTCGTAGCCGTCGAGCAGTGACTCCAGATGATCGATATGCACGCGCGCCTCTCCTCGCGCGGAGTCTTCGATCAGATCAAGCCACTCCACAATGTTGCGCTCTATTGCCTGCGCCAGATCGTGCACAGCATTAGTGCGGTCGGCCAGCCCGAAGTCGATCACCGCCACGGCCCGCGCATTGTCGCCAGCATCGCTCCACAGAAGGTTTGACGCATGCAGATCGTTGTGTGTCCACAATGAATTCAGCGCAGGTAATCGCGGCCTAAGTTCTGCATGAAACGGCGCCAGCAATTCAAGCGCCTCGTCGCAGCCTTCGCGCACAACCGCATCCTCGGTCAGCGCGGGTCGCGCCGCCAGGTAGCAATCCATCGCCGCATTTGGATCCTCAGCCGCAAAGATCGTGAATCCTGCCACCAGAGGTTGCGCCTTGCGCCTTGGCGCGTCAAACCCCTGAGAGGCCAGATGAAGCCGCGCAAGCGCCTCTCCAGCCGAGCGCGCGTGAGCCGTCGAGCGAAACGGCGTCCACGAAAGTGCCTCTTCATAAAGGTCCACTCCCGCCGGAACTTCATGCACCTCATAAGTCCAATCGCCACGCTCTATCGCCGACTCGTCCGATGATGCTGTTAAGACGCGCGGCACTAGCGCGTCGTGCGCCATTAGATGCTGCATGAAGCGATGCTCCTCAAGTAATCCATCCCGGTCGCGAACCGATCTGTGATGGCGCTTGATGAACACTCGCCCGTTCTTCGTCGCCACTACGCTCGCCGCGGAAAACGGCCGCGGGCTCACCGATAGAATTTCGATAGGTTCTCCGCAGCCCGGGAAGATAGAGAGCAGTGCGCGCACCTCGTCCAGCGTGAGCGGAGGCCAGTCGGGTTCCACCAGGCTGCCGTCCAATCCATGCACTTTTGCCTTCGTGTTCGTCACTCGTGCATCCTCTGCCCCTGATTTAAAAAGTGTAGTGCGCGGAAAACCGCACCGTCGTGGGAGCGCCTAAGTGGATGAACGTGTCTCCGTAACTGGCGCCGGTATCCTTCCAGTATCGCTTGTCGGTGATGTTATCAGCATAGAGCCGCAGAGTAACATGGCCTTGTTCTCCGCCTGGCGTGTAACGCGCGCCCAGGTTGAATAAGTTGTAACTCGACACTCTGACCGCATCGTCGCGGGTAGCTTCCTTGCGACCGGTATAACTCCAGCCGGGCATCAGGTGAAGGTTGTGCGATTTCATCACAAGTAAGTCGGCAAACAAAGCCGTGCGCAGATGGGGAACATTCAAAACCTGCTTGTTATCGTAGGCTGGTGTGCCTGTATCGCTCGAAGTAGCCTTCATGGCAGTAACTGAAGCGCTTAGTTGCATCCAACTCGTCGCTTTGCCCTGTGTGTTGAACTCGATCCCGTCGTGGGTTTCGCGGCCCTCAGATTCAAAGCAGAGGTCGCCGGGAGCATTGAATTCATTGGCCGTGCAAAAGCTGTCGGGAGCTTGAATGATTTTCGGATAGAAGAACGGCGTGCGCATATGGAAAAGCGCCGTCGTCAGAAGAATGTTGTGTCCAGGTTCGTACTTCGCGCCGATCTCTGCCTGGCGGGTTATGTACGGATCGAGAAACTGGTTTGCGTTATCCACCCACCATGGCCCCTGCGGACCTAGAGACAGCATCACTCCGTAGTTACCATAAAGCGTAAGGTTACCCATCGGGGTATAGGTCACAGCATACTGCGGTAGCCAGATCAACCTATTTGTGTCTGTGGGCAATGTGGGGACGAAGTAGGTCGGCTGGTTCAACGCATTATAGGTTGTCGGGCAAGGGTCGTTCGCCGGACCCGGTGTATTGGTGACTGAACAGGGATTCGTGGCGGCCAGGGAATAATTATGATCACGCAGCGAATCTTCCCGTCCACCTATGAGTAACTGAATGTGGCCGGGAAGATGTATTCGATCCTGTACGATTGCAGACGACTGATGATTGTCTTCCCATAGTCGGCGTGGGCCGGCAAGTTGGCGAACGCCGTCGCTGTTAGTTGCGCCGGAAAATGGAGCTATTGGCTGATAGATGTTCTCGGAGCCTATCCACGTGTAAACCGCGCCGTCTTGAATGATGCCGTCTTGGGAGGAGGGATTGGCGTAGGTGTAGTAGCCTGGCTGTTGCACTCTGCGCAAAAAGATCGATCCGCCAAAGGCAAGATCATGAGTGATTGCGCCAGTCTTCTCATGACCTGCCGCAATTGCCTGTGATACTGCGTCAATACGCAGTTCGCCTGGATTGCGATAGTCATATATGTCGTAAGTGCCATCGGGTGCGAAGAAATAGCTGGGGGCTGCAACGCTGTTTCCGTAAGCATATATAACGTTATCGTCGATCAGTGAATGGCTATAACTCGCAGCTACAAAGATTTTCCAATCATGTGGCAAATTGTAATCCAGCCGTGAGTTAGTGTTGAATGTATCAAACGTGTTCGGCTTTGCCCATGATTGCTCGCCTAACATCGTTGAAGGATAAACTTTGCTGAGGTCAGGCGCGGTCGCTCCGCCCAGCAGTTGATAGCCGCAGACCGAGCGCTCGACCTTGTGCTGGTATTCAAAATCACCCTTCAAAATCGCCCTGTGACTGATCTTCCAGTCTGCGGAACCTGCCCCCATCGCGCGCCACCCATTCGCGTCGTTCACATAACTCATGATTTGTTCGCCGGCAAGATTTACGCGCGCGCCCACCTGTTTGCGGCTGCCGAATAGCCGCCCTAGATCGATTGCGCCGTAGGCCGTGCCGCGGTGATCGGTAGCCAGATCGACGGCCTTGACGGTCGCCGGTCGCTTGGTCACAAAGTTGATCAACCCTCCAGCCGAGGCCACGCCGCTCTCAACGCCGGCAATCCCCTTGAGAAATTCGACGCGCTCCTTGTTTTCCAGCGGCACATCCTGCTCTCCGGCGATGGTCATGCCGTTGATTTCCAGACCTGTGGCCAGATCGATGGGAAAGCCCCGAATCTCGTAGTCGCCGTAGTACCCCACCGGCGCGTAATCCTCGCCGATCGACGCGTCGTTTTTCACCACGTCGGAGAGCACGCGCGCCGCCTGGTCCGTGAGCAGTTCGCGTGTCACCACTGTGGCCGAAATCGGCGTCTGCTCCAACGGCACGCCATCCAGATTTCCCACCGTGACAGCCTCGGGAAGATACTCCGGCGTTTCGCCATGCACCACCACCGTGGTAGTCACGCGCGGAATTTGTTGTGAGGTAGCGGCGGTCTTGGACGTGGGTTGCGGTGAAGTTGCGCCGGCTGGGTTGAGCGCGGGGTTTTGCGAGAGGCCGCATAGTGGCGCGGCCAGACAGCAAAGCAGCAATCCCGCCGCCCATGCCACGCGGCACGCATACGCTCGACGGCAAACAGCCTTATGGCCGGAAAACAGGCCCATGATTTTGTGCATATGCAAATGGTAGACAAGATGAGCCAGATCGGCGCCGACAGTTCCTAACATAACTTCCCCTTGTTTCCTACTTATTGAAACAAGAGAACTCAACTGCATTTCGAGGAAGAGGGCCGTTCGGCTACGAAAGCTTCCCACGCCGGTATTATCCGGATCGGGTTCGAGGGTATTTCTCAGCCCCACTTCGTGGAGCACCCCTGTTTCAATATCCTGATTGAAACACTCTCGGTCCGTTTTTGCAACCCCTGAAAAATGGGCATTGATTTTCCAGCAGGCTTTGATCTGCTGATGCACAGGTTTAAGATCATTGCGTGGTATGGTTCAGCATTTGATGTACGCTTAATTTCTGTTGTGACTGCCGTCACATACGGCATTTTGGACCATGTTAGTCTTAATAGCGGCTTGAAGGGGTCTCAAAAGGCACTATGCAATCTTTTCCCGCTGTCGATCCGATTCCCTTGCCGGCGCCTATATGGCTGTTGAAACTGCTGCATATCGTTACGCTGGCCCTGCACTTTGTCGCCGTGGAAATGCTGCTGGGAGGGCTGCTGCTGGCGGTTCTACTCAGTCTCTTCCGCGGCTCGCCCGCCTCCATGGTTACCGCCCGGGCGCTGGCCCGCCGGCTCACCATTGTCATGACATTTGTCATCAACCTCGCCGTGCCGCCGCTCCTCTTTGCACAGGTACTCTATGGCCGCGCGCTTTACACCAGCAGCGTGCTCATTGGCCTTTACTGGATCGCCATCATCGGCCTACTCATGCTGACCTACTGGCTTCTCTACCGCTTCTCGGGGCTGCTTGAGGCTGGCAAATCGGCCTGGTGGGTCGGTCTGATCGCCTGGATACTAGCCGGTTCCATTGCCCGTCTGCTCTCCACTAATATGACGCTGATGTTGCGTCCCGAGGTCTGGCGCAAAATGTACTCCGCCTCCGCCATGGGCGCATATCTGCCCACCGGCGATCCCACCCTCACGCCCCGCTGGCTTCTCATGATGGCCGGCGGCCTGTTCATCGGCGGATTGTGGCTCATTTATCTCTCCGGCCGCTCCACTTTCACCGCGAAGGAGAAGAGCTTTGTCGCCGCTCTCGGCGGCAAGGTGGCCGCTGTCTTCGGCATCATCTATTTGGGAGCAGGAGTTTGGGTCGCCCTCGTGCAGCCACAAATCGTCAAGGCTGGTCTGCTCGTTGATCCGCTCTACAAATATGCCGGATTTGCGAGTTACGGATGGCTGGCCCTGGTAGTGTGTACGGTGCTTGTATCCGCTGCCGCCGGATTCGGCAAGCTCGTTAATATCCACTTCAGCTTGCCCAGTTGGGTAGCCGTCCTGCTCGCCGTGCTTATCGAGATCATGTTTACCGTCTATCGCGATGGCGTTCGCGATCTCTCCCTGCTGGCCTCCGGCTACAACGTCTGGAATCGCGCTGTCGAAACTAACTGGTGGGTCGTGGGCCTGTTCCTGGTCCTCTTTGTCGCCGGACTGGGCGTGATCGGCTGGCTCGTCTCCGTAGTGGCGCGCGCCAGAAAAGTGATGGAGGGCGCGGCATAACTGCACGCGAAGAGAATGCTATGAGCCAAGAGACTAAACTCCCCGCAAACATCGTCATGGAACCTGGCGATAAGAATACTCGCCGCGCTTTTCTGGCCATAGCTGGTGTGGCCGTAGCTGGCGTGACCGGCATCCCGTATATAGCGGCCCTGGCCTATCCCATCTACCGCTACCTGGCCTCGCCCGCGGAGATGGCCATGGAAGCCACCGCGGTCACTGAGGTCACGCTCAAGGACGCGCAGAAGCTGCCGGCTGGCTCGGTGCTGATGTTCAAGTTCGGCCACTCGCCGGCCATGCTCATTCACCATCTGGACGACAAGTGGGTGGCGATGACCGCCGTATGCACGCACCTGGGCTGCACGGTGCAATATGAGCCCCAGGCCGACCGCATCCACTGTGCCTGCCACGGCGGCGTCTACAACCCATACACCGGCGCCAATGTCAGCGGTCCGCCGCCCCATCCACTTAAGCTCTTCAAAGTGGCCGTCAACGAAACCGGCGTGGAGGTCTCAAGAGCTTAATTCTGTAAATGCGAATAGCAATTTCATACAATGAAGCAAAGGAGAAATATCATGAGTGTTCTCGATCTCTTCAGCCTCAAGGGCAAAAATGCGCTGGTTACCGGATCCGGGCAGGGTCTCGGAGCCGGCATGGCGATCGCATTTGCGCAGGCTGGCGCAAATGTCACGCTCCATAGTTACGACAAGGTGTTGGATGAGACCATTGGCGAAGTCAAGAAAACCGGTGTCAAGTTCATCTGCCGCTCGGGCGATGTCTGCGATCAGAAGATCGCTCACATGCTCGTCGATGACACCGTCAAGGCATTCGGTTCCATTGATATTCTTGTCAACAACGCCGGCACCATCCGCCGCGCTCCCGCCGCCGAGCACTCCGAAGAGTTCTGGAACACCGTCATCAATACCAATCTCAACTCCGTGTGGTTTCTCAGCCAATACGCTGGCAGGCTGATGCTGGCGCAAGGTCACGGAAAAATCATCAACACCGCGTCTTTGCTCTCCTTCCAGGGCGGCATTCTGGTTCCCGGTTATGCCTCGGCCAAAGGCGCGGTTGCGCAACTGACCAAGGCACTGGCCAATGAATGGGGCGACAAGGGCATAAACGTCAACGCCATCGCTCCCGGCTATATGGCCACCGACAATACCACTGCTTTGCGGGCAGACGCCGCGCGCTCCGCCGCTATCCTTGCCAGGATTCCCATGGGACGCTGGGGCCTGCCTTCGGATCTCGCCGGCGCCGCGGTCTTTCTCGCCTCGGATGCAAGCAACTATGTGAACGGCCACATCCTGGTCGTCGATGGCGGATGGCTCTGCCGCTAGAGCTGATTCGTGTAGCGTATTTCAGAAACCGCTTTGTATCAGGGCACGACTTTAGTCGTGCCCATCGAAAGGTCTTCGTCGATAGGGAGGTTTTACAGCTTGTGGAAAAATGCAAACGGAGTAGCAAGAAGCGTCAGGGCACGACTTTAGTCGTGCCGCAAATGCGGAAAAATCAACGCGGGCTTTAGCCCCTGAGGAAATGGATCGATTCCCCTGAAATCACGGAAAGAGTAGAAGCATGACTTCAAAAGCAATCTACAACTGGGTCGATGAGCGGCTGGGATTATCAGAGCTGGCCGCCTTCGCGCGCCATAAAACCGTCCCGGTACATTCCCAGTCTTTCTGGTATTACTGGGGCGGTATCTCTCTTTTCCTTTTTCTTGTCCAGTGCTTCACCGGCGTTCTCTTGCTGGTCTACTACCGCCCCGGCGCTGAAGCCTACGAGTCGGTCCGGCAGATCACCTTCGTGATGCACTTCGGCTGGCTGATTCGTTCGGCGCACGCATGGTCAGCCAGCCTGATGATCTTTTCCATCCTGGTGCACATGTTCTCGGTTTATTTCATGAAGGCCTACCGCAAGCCGCGCGAGTTCGGCTGGCTCAGTGGAATGCTGCTGCTGGGCATCGCTTCGGTCTTTGGCTTCTCCGGTTACCTGCTGCCCATGGATGAGTTGAGCTACTTCGCCACCAAAGTCGGCCTGCAGATTCCGTCGGCGATTCCGGTGGTTGGAGAGGCCATCGCCAACATGCTGCGCGGCGGTCCCGACGTCAGTGAATTTACAGTTCAGCGTTTCTTTGCCCTGCACGTAGTCGTGCTCCCGGCCATCTTCCTTCCCTTGCTCTGCTTTCATTTATGGTTAGTCCAGCGCCATGGCAACGCCTCCCCGCCATCCGTCGAAGCCCTGCCAACCTCCCAGCGCAAGTTCATGCCCTTTTTCCCAAACTTCATGCGCAAAGATCTGGCCATGTGGCTCATCTCGCTGAATATTCTGGCGCTACTGGCCTCCGTCTTTCCCTGGAGCCTCGGAAAACCATACGACGCGCTCTCGCCCGCGCCCATGGGCATTCATCCCGAGTGGTACTTCATGAGTCCCTTCGAGATGCTCAAGTTGCTCGGCTTCATATTCTCCGGCAAGTATGCCGGTGTCGGCGAAATTGCCGGCATTCTGCTCTTCACGCTCGGCATTGTGCTCTGGCTGCTGATTCCCTTCTACGATGGCTGCTGATTCCCTTCTACGACAGGAGCAACGAATTCGGGCAGCGTGCCCGCGCCGCGCACTACTTCGGCCTGCTGGCAATCTTCGCCCTGCTGTCCACCACCGTCATCGGCTATTGGACCATTCGCTAACTTGCTAACTCGCAATCCCCGCGAAGCGGGGCTAACTTGCTGCTTTTTTCGTAAATCCTGGTGGGTGCACCAAGTCTCGATTTTGAGACCTGGGAAACAAAAAGCTGGCACTGGTTGCATAAATCGGCTTTGTATCAGGGCACGACTTTAGTCGTGCCGCAAAGGCAACAAAAAAGAATGTGGGCTTTAGCCTCTGAGGGAAAGCAGTCATGAACTATCCATTCTGGGAAATACCATTCCTCGGCTCGGGCTGGGTGATCGGCATCATCGCCATCTTCCATGTCATGATCTCGCAGTTTGCCGTGGGCGGCGGACTTTATCTGCCCATGGCCGAGCGCAAGGCCATGCAGATGCC
>JBEKFS010000121.1:0-10151 GCA_050013195.1 Occallatibacter sp. | reverse complement strand
TCGATGGAGGAGATGGTTTCGAACATCAAGCAGAATGCCGACAACGCATCGCAGACCGACAAGATCGCCAACAAGAGCGCCAAGGATGCGCAGGAGAGCGGCAAGAGTGTTCTGGAAGCAGTGGCCGCGATGAAGGAGATCGCCAACAAGATCTCCATCATCGAGGAGATTGCCCGCCAGACCAACCTGCTGGCTCTCAACGCGGCCATTGAAGCGGCGCGCGCCGGCGAGCATGGCAAGGGCTTTGCGGTGGTGGCGGCCGAGGTCAGGAAGCTGGCCGAGCGCAGCCAGAAGGCGGCGGCGGAGATCAACCAACTCTCCGCAACCACGCTGCGGGTTTCAGAGAAATCCGGCGAGATGCTGGACAAACTGGTGCCCGATATTCAGCGCACCGCGGAACTGGTGCAGGAGATCAGCGCGGCCAGCAAGGAGCAGGACACCGGCGCCGAGCAGATCAACAAGGCGCTGCAGCAACTGGAGCAGGTCATTCAACAGAATGCCTCCGCTTCCGAGGAGATGGCATCGACGACCGAGGAGCTGACCGGGCAGTCCGATCAGTTAGTCAGCGCGCTGGGCTTCTTCCATACCGGAGACGAGGGCGGAGGAGGACGGAAGGCCGCCAGTTCCAAGGTTGCCCGGCCAACGCAGGCCGCGCCGGCCAGAGCGGCAAAATCAGGCAGCCACGCTGCCGGCGCAAGCGCCAAAACCGCGGGCGGGGTCAATCTCCGCCTCAAAGACAAACACGACGAGCTGGACGGCGAGTTCGAGCGTTACTGACCGGGAGGGCGCGGAGCGCAAAACGCGCCGCGCCTTGTCTTCCGTATGAGAGAGGAGTTTTAGTATGAGCGTCAGCGAAATCACGGAGACTCGTCAGTACCTCACCTTCAAGCTCGGCAACGAGATCTTCGCCACCGATGTGGCCAAGGTAAGAGAGGTGCTCGACCTAACCACCATTACGCAAATCCCGCGCACGCCGGAGTTCATGGCCGGGGTGATCAACCTGCGGGGCAGCGTGGTCCCGGTTGTCGATCTCAGGCTGTGCTTTGAGATGTCCAAAACCGAGAACACGCGCAACACCTGCATTGTCGTCGTCGAGGTGCTGCTGGACAACGAATCGACTGTCATCGGCGCGCTAACCGATTCGGTCGAGGAGGTCATCGACCTGGAGCCGGATCAGATTCAGCCGGCGCCGCGCATCGGAACCCAGATAAAGACCGACTTCATCAAGGGGATGGGGAAGCGCGACACGCAGTTCATCATGATCCTGGACATCGATCGCGTCTTCTCAACCGAGGAGCTTTCCGCGGTTCGTGGACAGGCACAGGATGTTATCAAGCAGGAAGTTGTCAAACATGAAACGGCCAAGCAGGAAACCGTCAAGAAGGAAGCCGTCAAGAAGGCTGTGGAGAAACAGCCTGTTGCAGACAGGCAGCTTGCGGGCGTAGCCGCATAAAGGGGGAATGGGGCGGGTAACTCCGCCCCATTCACACGATGAGTGTTCACGACCAAGCGATTTCCGGAAGAGATTATACGCGGCTCTGTGGCCTGATTTATGACGAGGCGGGCATTCACCTGGGCACGGAACGCAAGACCATGCTCGAGGTGCGCATCAAGCGGCGCCTGAAGATTCTCAACCTGCAATCCTACAGCGAGTACTGCGATTATCTCTTCGGTCATGAGGGGCTCAAGGATGAGATCACCCATCTGATTGACGTGGTGACAACCAACAAGACTGATTTTTTTCGCGAACCCAAGCATTTCAATTTTCTTGCAGGCCATGCGCTGCCGGAGCTGACGGAGCGCAACGGCGGGCGTCCGTTTCTGATCTGGAGCGCGGGCTGCTCCACCGGCGAGGAGCCGTATACGATGGCCATCGTGCTGAGCGAGTATGCGCTAACACATCCAGGCTTCCGCTTTCGCATTATGGCCAGCGACATCTCCAACATCGTATTGGAAAAAGCCGAAATGGGCGTGTATACCAGCGCTGTTGTAGCTCCGGTTCAGCCTCTGCTCAGACAAAAGTATTTCATGCGCAGCCGCGAGCCCGGCTCCGAGCAGGTGCGTGTAGTGCCGGAGTTGAGGCGAAGCATCGAGTTTCGCCGCCTGAATTTCATGGATGCCGATTACGGCGTTTCCGAGAAGATGGACGCGATCTTCTGCCGCAACGTGATCATCTACTTTGACCGCGCAACGCAGGAGCGCATTCTGCAGAAGCTCTCCAACTGCCTGCTTCCGGGCGGATATATGTTTGTAGGCCATGCCGAAACCCTGCACGACATGGATCTGCCGTTGACAGCAGTGGCTCCAGCGCTCTACCGGAGGAACCATGGCAGAGCCTGAGGAGGGATTACCCGAAGTCTACTTGCAGCCGGGGGAATCGCGCCTGGTCAGGGAGCCGTCGATTCTGCGCACCCTGCTGGGCTCCTGCGTGGGCATCGCATTCCGGGTTCCGCGGTTGGGTTTGGGCGCGCTCTGCCATCCCATGCTGCCTCGCTTTCCGGCTAAGCAGGCTGCTACTTTGAGCCGCTCCGCTGGGCGGCGGTACGTGGACTACGCTATTCGCGATCTGGCCAGGCAATTCGATTCACTCGGCGTGCGGCGAGAAGAGGTGGAGGTGAAGATATTCGGAGGCGGAGATGTGTTGTTGATGGTCAATGATTCAGCGCGGCCCACGGTAGGCAGGCTGAACTGCGAAGTTGCGATAAAGGTGCTCGAGGAGGAAGGCTTCGCCGTAATGGCTTCTTCCCTAGGGGGCGAACGCGGCGTCAACATTCTATTCAATACAAAGACCGGGGAAGTGCTGCTTAAGCGGCACGCACGAAACCCAATCGCACTTCCAGCCCGCGGCGGGCGAGCGAGGCTGCTTGGATGAGGCTTGACGCAGAAGAACATGCAATGAGGCGCGGCACATGAGCGCACAAAAGATTCGCGTACTGATCGTGGACGACTCCGCCGTGGTGCGCCAGACGCTGCGCGAGGTTCTCGAATCGGATCCGGAGATCGAGGTCATCGCCACGGCCGGCGATCCCTTTGTGGCTGCTGACCGCATCGCCGAGCAGGTCCCCGATGTCATCACTCTCGACATCGAGATGCCGCGCATGGATGGTCTGACCTTCCTCAAAAAGATCATGAGCCAGCATCCCATCCCCGTCGTTATTTGTTCGAGCCTGGCCGAGGAGGGAGCGCAGAGCAGCCTGCGGGCGCTCGAGTACGGCGCGGTCGAGATCATCACCAAGCCGAAGCTGGGAACCAAGCAGTTTATCGAGGACTCGCGCATCGAGATCTGCACTGCGGTGAAGGCGGCCGCGGGCGCACGGCTGCATAACCTCACGCCCAGCCACACGGTCGAGCCCAAGCTCAACGCCGATTGCATTCTTTCGCAGGGTACGCACGCCATGGCCGAGACGACGGAGAAGGTGGTCGCCATTGGCGCTTCCACGGGTGGAACTGAAGCGCTCAAGACTGTCCTCGAGGCGCTGCCCGCCGACACGCCCGGCATCGTGATCGTGCAGCATATGCCGGAGCTGTTCACGCGCGCCTTTGCCGCCCGGCTCGACGGACTATGCGCCATCACCGTCAAAGAAGCCGAGACCAACGACACCATCATTCGCGGGCGCGCCCTGATTGCGCCGGGAAACCATCACATGCTGCTCAAGCGCAGCGGCGCGCGCTACTACGTCGAGATCAAGGACGGCCCGCTGGTCTGCCGCCACCGGCCCTCGGTGGATGTGCTCTTCCGCTCCGCGGCGCGCTATGCCGGGCGCAACGCGGTAGGCGTCATCCTGACCGGTATGGGCGACGACGGCGCGCGCGGCATGTTGGAGATGAAGCAGGCCGGCGCATTCACCCTCGCTCAGGACGAGGCCACTTGCGTGGTCTTCGGCATGCCCAAGGAGGCCATCAAGCTGGGCGGTGTAGACAAGGTCTTGCCGTTGCAGGCGGTGGCCAGAGCAATCCTTCAGTGAGCCCTTGATTGGGAACGCAAAGGGGAACACATCCTTTACCCGCTGCCCCTATAACGTGCGTCGCGACAGACCCTGCCCCAAAAGGGGCGAGACATCGGGCTTACCTTGTTTCGTTTGCATGACACGAATGACGTAGTCCCCGGCTTTACACCGGCAGCCTTTGTGTCTGTGTGCTCCAAACCGTCCGGTGGAAACATCCGGCTGCGTGCCTTTTGGCTAGAGCCTGTCAGCGTCTTTGGCTCATCGGAGGTCACGGTGCCTTCGGCAGGTCACGTTTGTTGGACATATCATTCAGCTTGACCCTCCCACCGCCTTGACGCTTGCAGTGGCAGAGAACTTCTCACGAAGTTCTCTTTGTCGATGAGACAGAAATATGTTGTCTCGACAGGTTTCGATTCAGCCGTTACCAGCCACGCCGATGTCGATAGGCTACTGCGGATGGAACCGCAGGTTCAGCCCACATCCTTTCTGTGCTGAACGATCACCCAAACAGCTTCAAGCCGCACTGCTGGCGCCCTTACCAGCAGCGCACCAGCCAGAGAACCGCTCTCGCCGGAAACACATTGGGGGCCCAGTGTATTGTGGCAAGCTCGTTAATGGCCCCCTAGCAACTCAATAACGCGGTTCGGCGGACCAAGAAGAATTGTCTGGAGCCCGTCCACCCGCCCTTAAGCGATGCCCCAGAAAAGCGCAGGGGCGTCTTTTGTCCCCTCCCGACGGGCAGTGCCGCCGGTAGTGCGTAGCGGCACGCGGACTTGTTCAGGTCGTGGCAGGCGTCGCTATTCCATATCATCTCGGTCGCCGGCGAGGCACGAGTCGCCTGCGGACCGGAGTCGCGCAGCTGCGCAGCGGATGCAGGGTTGACACGTCATCCCCAACTGGGTACTGATTCGTAAACGCAGATTTGCGCTTGTTAACATGTGCGGTTTCAATACCTTGCAGCTTTGCGTTTTCATGCGAAAACTTAGTGTTTGCGTTCGTAAGCGGAAAAGTTTGCGTGCGTAAACCTGATGATTCAGCAGTCTTTATGAGAACCCCTCGCGGCATCCAGGCATCAAAGGAAATGCAAGCCCAGGTCCTCGCCGGAGTCAATTTTGCTGTGGCCACCCCTGACCCAAAGCCGACTTCGCTGATCCCGCCAGCCATTTCCCTCGCACGGGAATCCGAGAATTACCGCGTCAAACAAACCGGTACCCGGCTGACCGAGGCTGAGTTTGCCGAAGTCGAGGCTGCTGCCAGCCGCGAGGGAATGAGCGTTTCCGCCTGGATACCTACCAGTGTTCAACGCCACGAGAAGCAGTATGCTTCTCATACCCAAGAGGCCCGGAGAAACTTGTACTGGCTAGAATTTGCACAATTTCCCTGCACAGTTCCTACACCGCAAAACTCTATGGAGTTATGTCGAGTTGAATCAGTATTTTCCAGAATCATTCTCACCCGCTCAGGATGACAGATTTTTGGTGATGCGAAACTTTTTGTGCCGGAGCAAGTATAACCCCGTTTGACTGCCCGGCGCCTCGGCCTTACGCTCAATCTATGAACTTCAAAGTAAGCGACCTAGAGAAAGAGCCGATCGATTTTGACCTGGAACTAACTCCGGGCGCGGTTGATCTGGGCTCCGAGGCCGAGCAGCAGGGGCCGCTGGCTACTTCCGGCCATGCCGAGGTGCTGCACGAACACCGCGGCCCCAGGGAGATCGTGGCCGACATACGGCTCAAGGGCCGCTTTCAAGGAAGATTTCAGGTTCCCTGTGCCCGCTGCGTTGAGCCGGTGGAGATTCCTCTCGAGTCCGATTTTGACCTGATTTACCGGCCCGTGGCGGCGGATGCGGACCCCACGGAACGCTCCATTACTGCGCAGGAGACCGAAATCGGTTATTATCAAGGAGACAGTCTTGTGCTTGAAGATGTGCTGCGTGAGCAGGTGCTTTTGTCTCTGCCGCTCAGGACGCTGTGTAAGCCCGACTGCAAGGGACTTTGCCCGCGCTGCGGCGTCAACCGCAACATCCAGCCCTGTACCTGTGTCGGGAGCGACCCCCGATGGGAGGCGCTGGCCGGTCTCCGCGGCCGGATCGAGTCCAGGTAAGCAAGCCCCCCAGATTATATCTGGATTAAATCTGGATGAATTGAGGGTGCCGAAGCCTGTGGCCAGGGTGTTCGATGGCCTGAAACCGGCCGAGAACGCCTCCTGTAACGGGCCGAATCACGAAAGGAATTCTTGTTATGCCTAATCCGAAAAGGCGCCACTCGACGCGCCGCACCGCCCTTCGCCGCTCGCACGACTTTCTGACCGCCGTTGGCGTCTCTGAGTGCCCCGCCTGCCATGCGAAGAAACTGCCCCATCGTGCCTGCCCCAAGTGCGGCGAGTACAAGGGTCGCGCCGTGGTCGATGTCAAGGAAGAAGCCAAGTAGTTTTCCGCGCCTATGCTCATCGATATTGCGCTTGACGCTGTAGGCACCGATAAAGCTCCTGAGGCGGAGATTCGTGGGGCCATCCTCGCCTGCAAGGCTCTGCCCGTTCGGGTCCACCTGGTTGGGCCAGAGCCGGAGTTGCGCGATCTCCTCGATGAAATGCTGGAAAACGAAGATCTGCCCATCGTCATTCACCATGCCTCTGAACGCATCGGCATGGAGGAGAAGGCGGCGCAAGCGGTCCGCACCAAGAAGGACAGCTCCATCCGTGTGGGGCTCAAGCTGGTGCGCGAGGGCGTGGCGGCGGGTTTTGTCACCGCCGGCAACACCGGCGCGGCCATGGCCACGGCCAAAATGGTGCTGGGCGCGCTGCCCGGTGTCGATCGTCCGGCTCTGGCCAACCCCATGCCCAGCTCCCGTGGCAACCCATGCGTGCTGCTGGACGTGGGCGCCAACGTGGATTGCAAGGCCTCCAATCTTGCCCAGTTTGCCGTGATGGGCGAGATCTATGCCCGCAGCGTGCTCAAGATCGAGTCGCCGCGCGTGGGCCTGCTCTCCATCGGAGAAGAAGAGACCAAGGGCAACGAACTGACCCATGAAGCCTTTCCGCTCCTCAAGGCGTTGCCCATTCGCTTTGTGGGCAACGTGGAGGGGCGCGACATCTTCAGCGGTCAGGCCGACGTGATTGTCTGCGACGGTTTTGTGGGCAACGTGGCACTCAAGACCAGCGAAGGAGTAGGCCGCTTCGTGCGCGAGGTGCTGCGCGAGTCGCTCAAACGCACCGTCACCGCCCAGGTGGGAGCGCTGCTCTCGCGACGCGCCTTCAACGAATTCCGCCATCGCCTGGACTACAGAGAATATGGTGGCGCGCCACTGCTCGGCGTGCGCGGAATCTGCATCATCGGCCACGGCTCCTCCAACGACCGCGCCATCTACAACGGCATTCGCGTGGCCTATGAGTCAGTCACCGCGGGCACCATCCAGAGCATCGAGGCCGAGTTTGCCAACATCCCGAAAATGAACGGCCAGGCGGCCGGCCCACAGGCAAGTCAGGTCACCCCCGATACAACCATCCAGTAAAACCGCATGCCTGCCGATTCCACAGCTCTTCCCGTCCTCGACCCTTCCGTTGCGGCCCAACTGGCCTGTCCGGCCTGTCACGGCGCTCTTCGCATTGAGACGGACAAACTGGTCTGCGCACAATGCAGCCGCGCCTACCCGATTGTAGACGGAATTCCGATTCTGATTGCCGAACGCTGAACGAACATGTAGCGCTGGCCTCCTGGCCGGCTGTTGCGTGGACCTCCTGGTCCACGCTGCTCTCTACTATCATCTGGAAAAATGATCTAGATTGCCTATTTTCCGCTCGTCAACTTGCGAATGATCTCCACCTCTCGCTCCCGATAGGGTTTCCCGTCAGGGTGAAAGACATCGTGAAACCAGATCATGGGCTGCTCTGTAACGTAGGGGCGCTGCCACGAGTCCCAGGGCAGGTAGGTCTGGCTCTTGCCTGCGACCAGTCCCCAGTTGATAGCCCCCACATGATGCTGGCGGGCGATGGGCAGGACGGTGTCGAAGGTGCTGCCGGCGCTGCGAGCCATGTACTCGGTGCATATCAGCGGGCGATGGAATTGTTCCAGCAGCGTGACGTGCGCCTCGAACTCTTCCGGCCAGCCGTAGTCGTGAAAGCTGATTACGTCGGATTGCTCAATCTGTATGCGGGCCAGAGGCGGCATCGTCTCCAGCGAACTCCAGTCGCCGTGCCAAAGGCCGCTGGTGAGGGGCTGCGTAGGGTGCGCGGAGCGAGCCCAGCGAAAAACCTGCGGCAAAAGCTCCAGGACGATTTGATTCTTATTGCGAGGGTCGCCCTTGGCGTATGAGCTGTCGTTGCCGTTGTCCGGCTCATTCCACAGGTCCCAGGCCAAAATTCGCGGGTCACGCGCAAAAGCTCCCACCACGCCTTTGACGTAGCGTTCCAGCCGCGGGTACTGCGCGGGGTCGGAGAGAATCTCGGCGCCTGGCGCCTGCACCCAGCCCGAGTTATGCACGCCGGGGATGGGCGGATGCTGGGGGCCGAGTTTTGGGTGCGGGTCCCAGCAGGAGTCAAACAAAACAAAGACCGGCCGGATGTGATGGCGGGCGGCAATGGTCAGAAAGGCATTCATGCGCTGCTCAAAGCCTTTGGGATCCTGCTCCCAGACCAGATTGTGCAGAAAGACCCGCATGGTGTTCATCCCAATGCCCTCGGCCCAGCCCAGTTCGCGGTCGATGGTGACGGGGTCGAAGCTCTCCGCCTGCCACATTTCCAGCTCGTTGATGGCCGTAGAGGGCAGAAAGTTTGCGCCTACGGGCCAGGGCTGCTGGCCATACCAAGTGTTGGCCTGCGCCTCCGTCCAGCGCTCCTGCGCGTTGAATGTTGGGATAAGTGTGAGAGTGAGTGCTACCGCGGCAAGCCAGCGGCAGGATTTCGATAAAGTCAGGTTCATAGTTGCTCTTTCAATCGACCGTCAGGAGCATTTTAGTTTGCCGGCTCAAGGTGCGTTGCCGGGCCGGCGCTCACCAATCACTACCGCCGGTGATAGAAGGGCAGCACAATCAACAACGCGAAGCCAATCGCCGCGGCCAGTGCCAAGGCCAGCAGTCCGAAGAGCAGCGCGAGACTCGGCCCCTGGGCAGGCCTGTCAGGCGGCTCGCTGCCGGAGCCGGACGGCTTGCGCTCAGGCTTACTCATCCCTCATCCCTCATCCCGCAGCGCCTCGACCGGGTCCATCTGGGCGGCGCGGGTGGCCGGCATGGTGCCGAAGAAGATGCCCACCGAGGTGGCCGCGGCCAGCGCAATGGCCACCGACCAGCTGGAGATGGGCAGGTCAAAGTCGGTGAAGAAGCGGATCGACAGCGGCAGGGCCAGCCCCACAAAGATGCCCACGACGCCGCCGATCAGCGAGATGATGACCGCTTCGGCCAGAAATTGATATTTGATTTCGCGATAGGTGGCGCCCAGCGCCTTGCGGATGCCGATCTCGCGCGTCCGGGCGCGCACGTTGGCCAGCATGATGTTCATGATGCCCACGCCGCCCACCATCAACGTGACGGCGGAGACCAGAAACAGCACCGCGGTCAGGATGTCGGCCACCTTGGCGGCCGTTGCCAGAACCTCCTTGAGGGTCTGCACCGAATAAACGGAGCCGGGCCGGTGGCGCGCCTGGACAATGCGCTTGATCTCGCTGGCGGCTTCCGTCACCTCGTCCATGCTGTGCATGGAAAAGTAAATCTGCTTCACGTTTTCCGTTCCGGTAAAGTAGCGGGCCACCGAATAGGGAACCAGGATGGTCTGATCCTGAATCTCCGACATGCCCATGTCGTCCACGCTTTGCCGGAAGACGCCGATCACCGTGAACGGGATGCCGCTGATCTCGAAGCTCGATCCCACGGCCGAATCGTTACCGCCGAAGCGGTCATGAGCAAACTTCTCGGTGATTACGGCGCACTTGATGTGGGCGAAGTCATCGGTATCGTCCAGAAAGCGGCCCGCTGGCATGATCAAATTGCGAATCTGCTGGTACTGCGGGCTTACGCCCAGCACCAGCGTATCTTTCACCACGCCCCTGCCAAAGCTGATGGGGGCGTGCATCTCCATCACCGGCGAGGAGTACATCACGCCGGGCAATTGCGCCAGCACGGCCTTCTCGTCCTCGCGCGTCAGGTAGTCGTTGAAGACCGTGCGCTCAGTGCCCATGGCTCCGCCGCCGTTGTACTCCAGCTCCACCGAGTTGGT
>JBEKFS010000120.1:0-16568 GCA_050013195.1 Occallatibacter sp. | reverse complement strand
ATTACGGGAGCCGGGAGAACTATCCGGCCTCCATCGCGCGCCTGAAGACGGTGGTTGACACCTATCCGCTTTACTCCAAGAGCGACCAGGCGCTGCTGGGCATCGGCGATGCCTATGCCGGCCAGGCTCACGCCGTGCAGATTGCGCCCAATCTTCCCGGAGCTATCAAGGAGCGGTTGCGCGCGGTCTATCAGGACCGGGCTGCCGAGGCCTACACCAAAGTGATCACGCGCTATCCGATGGCACCGCACGTGGAAGATGCCCGCGATCGTTTGGTGGCCATGAACCGCCCCGTTCCCGAGCCCACGCAGGAAGCGATTGCCGAGAGCGATGCCGAAGAGCGCAGCCGCCAACCCTTGCGTTTTACCGATAACGTCTTCGGCATCATCAAGCACGGGCCCCAAGTGGTGGAAGCCGTCCATGTGGGCGACCCCAGCCTTGAGGATCCCAAGCGCACCCTCGCTCCAGACGTGACCAAGCAGAACATTGCGCTGTTCAATGACGCCATCAGAGCCGGCCAGCCTGCGGCCCCTGCCGGCGTACTCCCACCCACCGGCGTTAATGAGCCGCCGCGCAGTGATCAGCCCTCGCAGGCTCCGTTGCAGTTGGAGAAGCCGGCGGGCGGGACCGGCGTGGGCGTTCAGGTGGTGAGCGCGCCCGATGCCGTGCTCAAGCCAGTCGGCCCAGACAACGCCGTCGCGCCAGCCGCGGAAAAGCCGGCTGAAGCCCCCGGTCAGGTCAACGACATCAAGTCCGGCGCGACACCGGCTCAGACCGCCGGCGCCACGAAGAAGAAGCCCAAGGCCGATCTGAACGACGAGTCGTCGAGCAAGAAGAAAAAGAAGAAGGGCATGTCCAAGCTGAACCCGTTCTAAGCTGATAACCGATTCAAAAACAAAAAGGCCGCTTCCTGATGGAGGCGGCCTTTTTTGCGGGATGCCAAGTCTAAGCAGAGGTACGCAGCCGCTTAGCCAGCGCCCATTTCAGCTCGTCGATTCCCTGGCCGGTGACGGCGGAGATGGCGTGGAACTCCAGCTTGCGGCGCTTGATGTGGGTGGCGAGCTTCTTCAGCTTTTCGGGGTTGGCGCTGTCGATTTTGGTAGCGGCTACGATCATGGGCTTGTTCGCAAGCGGGTGTTCGCCGTCAGCATTGGTGAAGCTGGCCAGTTCCTCGTTGATTACCTTGAAGTCTTCCACCGGGTCGGGACGGCCGCTCGAGTCGGAGATATCGACCAAATGAACGAGCAGGCGGGTGCGCTCGATGTGGCGCAAGAATTGTGTGCCCAGGCCGGAGCCGAGATGCGCGCCTGCGATGAGGCCGGGCATATCGGCGACGACAAATGATTCCAGATCCGGCTCCTCGCCTACGGTGACCACGCCGAGGTTGGGTTCGAGTGTAGTGAAGGGGTAATCGGCGATTTTGGGTCGCGCGGCGGAGATGCGGGAGATGAGCGTGGATTTGCCGGCGTTGGGGTAGCCGACCAGGCCGACATCGGCCAGCAGCTTGAGCTCGAGGCGGTAGTGGCGCTCCTCGCCGGGACGGCCAAGCTCGTGCTCGCGCGGGGCTTGATGCGTGCTGGTGGCAAAGTGCTGGTTGCCGCGTCCACCGCGTCCACCTTTGGCGATGATGACCCGCTCGTCGGGTTCGGAGAAGTCGTGGACCAGTTCACCGGTGGTCTGATCGTAGAGCGAAGTGCCGACGGGGACTTGCAGGATGACGTCGTTGCCGTCGAGTCCGGAGCAGTTGGAACCCATGCCGTGTTCGCCGCGCTGACCCTTGTGCTCCGGGTTGTAGCGGAAGTGAATCAGCGTGTTGTGGCGCTGCGAACTGACCATGACGACATCGCCGCCGCGGCCGCCGTCGCCGCCTGAGGGACCGCCGCGGGGCACGAACTTTTCGCGCCGGAAGGCCATGCAGCCGTTGCCGCCGTCGCCGGCTTTGACGCGAATTTTTGCTTGATCGATGAACATGGAAAACCAGGGATCAGGGGTCAGAGATCAGAGATCAGGGAAGTGCGATTTGCGCTCTAATGCCTACAATTGTGGCCAAACCCGAGATGCCGTCTTTTCAGTTTACCGGAGGAGGGCATAGAATCAGTGGGAACATTACTGTTAGGGTAATAAGAACGGCTTAAGCAGGAAGATTTCTGCCTGGAACTTGCCGTGGGGCTCCGCCCCATCCGGATCCGCCATGAGAGTGGGCCGGAGTTGAAGCTTTGATAAGTTTTCCCAGGGTCTGCCGCGAGCAAGGGTTTCGATGGCAGGGTTAGGGCACGATTGGACGAAGACGCTGGCGGTTGCCGTTCTGCTGATGGGCGCGGGAACGGCAGGTTTTGCCCAATCGGTCCGGACTCAGTTGGTCGAAGATGGACCAACAGGCTCACTTAGCGGCAAACTGACCGATCTGCACTCCAAGCCCCTGGAGGGCGTGGAGGTCGTTGCGCGTAACCAGGCCACGGGCGCTGAGGCGCGCACAATCACCACAAAAAACGGGATTTACTGGTTTGGCGGGCTGACGCCGGGAGAGTACTCGGTCACCGCCGAGAGCCCGATCCTGGGGCGTGGCCAGGTGGAATGGATTGTGGTCGATGGCGGCCACGAGGCGCACGTGCAGACGGCGATAGAGTTGACGCCGCTTCCGACCGGTCCTGTTTTGGCGGCATTGCCAGATGAAGAACTGCCCAGACTGAACCGGCCAATCCTGGAGCCGGAGGATCTGCAGGCGAACGATGCCGAATTGGCCGCCGAACCGTTATCCTTGCTGCCCTTGAAGGGACGGCGGATGAGGGCGGAGATTCCTCAGACTACCGCTGTTGAAGTAAACACTGCGCTCGAGGTCGAACCGTTACAAACGCTGGCCCTGGCGGGACTAAGCCTGCCGTATGTGGCACAACCGGCGACTATTGTTTCACCCTCGGCGCGCACGGCTGCGATTGTTTCTCAGATCACTGAAGCAGGCGCGGGTGTGCCCGCCACGGCTTCAGTACTGTCTCCTAATCAAAATGGGATTGGACAGGCGGCAGGTGGAGCAGTCCAGACGCCACCGCACCCGCCCGAACCGGCTACGGCAGCAGCCACGGGGGCGCAAGCGGCGGCACAACCGGTGATAGCTCCGAGCAAACCGACGCCGGCATCTAATCAGGCGAATGATCCGTCTGCGCAGGCGATGAGTAACACGATGAGCGCCGCCGAATTGCAGGCTTTGCCGGTGAGCGGGCGTCGCTGGCAGGATTTTGTGTTGGACAATACGCCCACATCCAAAACCACAGCGGGTGGACAGGGTGAGATTACGTTGCGGGGCGCGGGTCAGCCGGCAGAGATTGCGGTGGACGGAGTGAGCCGTGGGCTGGCCTTTGGCCGTACAAATGAGTCGGGGCAGGGCTCATCAGGACGTGGGCCATTGGGTCAGGGCGAGACCCCAGCCGGAATGGCGCAGGTAGGCACAGGCGGGCATGGGCTTGCGATCAGCGAGGCGGCAATCCGCACGGTGGAAACGGTGGCCGGCAATGTGGAGGCTACGGCAGATAGGGCGGCGGGCGGGCGGATGAACACGGAAACTCAGCACGGCTCCAATGAGCTGCATGGGCAGGGGTTTCTGTACGATCGACAAAACACGTGGGGCGCGCGAAATCCGTTTACACAGTGGGTGCAAAACACCGGCACTGTCACCAACCCGGTGTTCACGCCGGAGTTCTATACGCCTCCGGACCACGAAACCACGTGGGGCGTTGGCGTGGGCAGCCGGATACGCCGCGACAAGCTCTTCTGGTTTGCAGCGCTGGATCGCTATCAACGGAACGATCCGGGTTTGGCGTCATTAAAACACGCAGACGAGTTTTTTGCCCAGCCCACGAACGACCAGATGCAGGTATTGAGCGCGCGGCTGGGGTTGAGCAGCGTCAATCCGATAGGCGAGGGTCTGGCGGCGTACACCAACATGCTGGAAACGCTGACGGGACTGCTTGGGCCGGCACCACGTACCGCTACGCAGTGGACCGGCTTTGGACGGCTTGATTGGCAGGCCGCTGAACGGTATCGCTTCACGCTGGAAGGAATTGGCGCTCACTGGAACTCGCCGGGCGGCGGGATGACCCGCGTGGCTGAAACATTTGGGAATCACAGCTTCGGGACCAGCAAAGCCAGCGAGGAGTGGCTTTTGGGCCGCTGGGAGGCGTTTTTGACTCCCAACCTGCTGGCCGTGACCCAGGGCTCGGCCGGTCGCATCATCGAGGAAGCGCTGCCGGAGACTCCCTCAACCTTTGAGCAGACGCTCCTCAGCGGGAATGTTTGGGGCCAGTTGCCGCAGATGGTGGTGGACTCGCGCTACGGCTTCACCATCGGCAACCCGTCGCGCTTCGGAAGCGGCAGCTATCCCGACGAGCATCTTTACCATGGGCAAGAATCGGTGGATTGGATACGCGGAAAGCTGCTGGTGAAGGCCGGCTTCGAGGGGAGCCACAACAGCGACGCGACCAGCCTGCTACGCAACCAGACGGGGACGTACTACTACGCAAACGTTGAGAACTTCGCCTCCGACGCGCTGGTCTTCGGCAAGTTTGGGCTGACCGACGCGCTGGACCCGAACAACCAGCACAACTGCGACCAGACAGGCAAGGCGTGGCGCGATTCGGGGGGCAATCTGCGCGGGCTGGGGAACCTTCCCTGCTACTCCTACTATTCGCAGACCCTTGGCCCAGCCGGATGGCATTTGAGCACAAACGACTGGGCGGGATACGCGGCGGCCCAGTGGGAACCGAACAAGCGCGTGGTTTTCTCTGCCGGATTGCGCTGGGAGCTGGAGCAGAGCCCACCGCCTCTCACCGCGCTCCAGAATACAGATCTGCCGCAGACCGAGAAGATGCCCAACACGGGCAATCAGTGGGGTCCGCGGTTGGGCCTGGCCGTAGGATCGGGCGAAAAACATTGGCCGTTGCTGCGGTTGGGCTACGGGATGTACTTTGGGCGCACGGAGAACATGGCGATGGAGACGGCGATGACCCAGACCGGCTCCCTGAACGGAGATCTGAACTTCTTCATGCGGCCCACCGACAACCTGAACTCCGGCGGCGCTCCGCCGTTCCCTTACGTTTTGCAAGGGGTACCGGGAAGCGTGGTGAAGCCGGGAGCGGTGGAGTTTGCGCCGGTCTTTCACAACCCCGAGGTGCACCAAGCTGTTATTGGCATTGAAGAGACGCTGCCGAGCCATGTGGAGGTTACCGCCAGCGCAATGGTGAGCCTAGGCCGCCGGTTGCCTATCTCCATCGACACGAACTTCGATCCCGCAGCCAATCCGGGGACGATTACCTATGCCGTGGAAGACGCGGAAGGCGCAGGCCCCATCAAAGCTGCGCAGATTACAGTTCCCTTCTATGCTTCCTGGCCATCGGCAACTTCGTCAAACGGATTTGCCGGGCGGCTCAACCCGGACTACCAACAGATTACGCAGATCATGAGCCGAGCCAATTCGACCTACGAAGCGTGGATGATAAAAGCTGTTCGCTACGGCCGCCGTGGACTGAGCCTGCATGCCCACTACACCTATTCGCACGCCACGGACTGGAACCCCAACGAGAGCGCGCAGGTTGCCGGCAACGATGTGCTGGACCCGACTGAGTTTAGCCAGGAGTACGGGACGAGCAACCTGGACATGCGCCACTCGGCTAACGTCACGGCGGTCTATGAGGCGCCGTGGAAGCTGCACGGCCGGGCGGGGAAGATCGGCAATGGCTGGATGGTTTCGGGCGTAGGACAGTTCCGCAGCGGAATGCCCTACACCATGCGCACCTCGGGGTCGCTGCCGGAGTGCTTCGTGAGTGTGGGCGGAACGCCCTGCACGACTACATATCAACAGTTGAATGCAACAGCGGGCACGGCTATTTTAGGTTTGGGACCGGGCATGAACGGATCGGGCGGCGACAACCGGGTCTACGGCCGCGGCAACAATAACATTGTCTATAGCATAGGGCGTAACACGTATCGTTATCCGGCAACCTGGAAGGCCGATCTGCGGCTGGGCAGGCGCTTCAACCTGGGACAGATGCGCCAGTTGGAGCTGTTGGCCGAGAGCTTCAACCTCTTCAATCACCAGAATGTTACCGAGCTGGAGACGACCGGCTACTATATCGAGTCCGGCACCACGTCGAGCCTGCCGACACTAAACTTCCTCAACGGCCCCATAACCAACCCCACAACCGGCTTCGTCACCAACGCCAATACCACGGCATTCGGCCAGCCGCTGAACATCAACGCAACCAACTTCTACCGTGAGCGGCAGATTCAGTTTGGGCTGAGGCTGAGGTTCTAGGGCCTGTTCAGAGGCTGTGGAGAGCATTTTCCCTATTTGTGTAGTGTGCGGCGTGGACCGGGAGGTCCACGCGACAGCCGGCCAGGAGGCCGGCGCTACCTGTTCTTTCAACGCCTCCCAACCTTGAGCCAAGCAAGAAATACACACTATACCAACAGGCAATGTGTTCTAGTTGCTCGGTGGAGGCGCAGGCGCAGCGTCAGCGGGGGCAGGCGCAGGCGCGGGGGCCGGTGGCAGCTTATACAGGTTGCGGATGTAAATAATCAGGTTCCACACCTCGTCGTCCTTGGCGCGGCCATCGGGCTCGGCCGGCATTTGGCCCTTGCCGTTGCGGATAACGTTGAACAGATTCTGGTCCTGCTTGTCGGCCAGCGTAGCGGGATTGCTCCAATCCTCCAGTGTCACTCCCATGCTACTGGCAACATCGGTCTTGCCATTTCCGTTGTCCCCATGGCAAATGGCGCAGTCCTGCCTATAGAGATCCCTGGCACGCGCCTGCGACTTTTCTGTAGGCTTGACCGGATTCTTTTGGCCGGCTGCAGGGGCCGGTGTAGTGTTCTGCGAAATGGACCCCGGTGTGGACAAAGCGGTAACTCCAAACAATACAACAGTAGAAACAAACAGCAACGGCTTCAACATGGCAGCCTCCTCAGTTGCGGATGCCGTTTCGTGGCATCCGGCAGCCGAATCAATTCACGCACGGATTATATGCCATTCAGACGACATCAGGCTCGTCAGGCTTGTCGGACCAGGTTCATGTGGAGCGATTTGACGGGTTTTATGCAGATTATTTGCGGGAAATGCCACGCCGTGTTCAGGGTTGAAGCCGCCAGCCGCAGGCCAGATCCGGGGTGGTGGTCTTGCCGTCGAGCCGAAAGCAGACAACACCGCTGATGTCGGTGCTGAAGGTGCGGACCCTGGCTGTTTCGAGCTCTCTGAGCACCTCAATGCGGGGATGTCCGTAGCGGTTTCGCAGGCCGCAGGAGATGACGGCGCACTCAGGGTGCACGCGGGCCAGGAATTCCGGGCGTGTGGAGGTGATGCTGCCGTGGTGGCCCACCTTGAGCAGGGTGCTGGCCAGGCTGGGTTCGGAGAGCATCGCCTGCTCGACGGGAGCCTCGGCATCGCCTTCCAGCATCACCGAAGTCGCGCCGTAGGCCACGCGCAGCACCAGCGAGTCGTTGTTGGTGGGTACCGCGCCGGGCTGGTAGTTGGGGAAAGGCGCCAGGACGCTGACCTGGGTTGGGCCGAAGGGGAAGGCGTCGCCGGCATGCAGTGAGCGAACCGGCACATCCAGGCTTGCGGCCTCGTTGAGCAGGTCGTTGTAAGCCCCGAAACGGGGATTGTTGCCCACCCAAAGCTCGGAGGGACGAAAGTTGCGCAGAACGGCAGGCAGGCCGCCCATGTGGTCGGAGTGGGCGTGGGTGAGGGCTACCACGTCCAGGCGGCGAATTCCGCGCGACCACAGCACCTCAGAGACGACCTCCTCGCCGATGTCGAAATCCTGGGGAGCCTGACGAGGGCCGCCGCCGAATCCGCCGCCATCGACCAGCAGGGTTTTTCCGTCGGGCGTAATCAACAATATGGAGTCGCCCTGGCCAACGTCGATGGCCTCGACGAGAAGTGCGTCGCGCGGGTGATCGACAGGTCGGGGCAGGACCGTGACTACGGCGGCCAGAAGCAACGCTGCCCATGCGGTGCGGCGGGGCCAGCGAGATCCAGTTGAAACAGCCATGCGGGCCAGCACGATGGCCGCCGCAAGCAGCACGCAGAAGGCAAGTGACTGCCAAAGCAGCGGCGCGGAAATGCGGAAGTCGGCAAACGTCATGGTGCCAAAGAAGCGCACCAGCCCGGTGCCGATGTGGAGAAAGAAAGCCACGATCATTGCCGGGACGACTGAGTAGGCCGGACCAATCAGAGCAAAGAGCAAAGTAATGAGCGCGGCCGGCATCATCACGACAAGCAGCGGCAATATGAACACATTGACTGGCAGCGCGAAGACTGTGATGCGATGAAAGTAGACGGCCATGGGCAGGGCCATGGCCAGCTCCACCACGCAGGAGACGACCATCAACTCTAAACAGCGAATCAGGAAACGCACTGTCCAGGGGAAGATACGCCAGGCGATGAAATTGGCCCATCGACCGCCTGCCGCTTCATTGAGCCCTGTAGCCATCATGCGCAACGTGACGCGGAATTGCGCCAGGCGCGGGGCGAGTTTTGCATCCATGGCGATTTGGCGCAGATCGCGCGCGGCCGTCAGGTAGGGATGGATAGTGCTCTGTAGCAATGGCATCGCAACGCCACCGATGGCGACCACGGCCAGCAAGGTCATTTGGAAGCTGGCGTCGAAGAGGCTGCGGGGACTGAAGGCCAGCAGGCAGAGTGCGGCAAAGCCGATGGTGTTCAGCACGTTGCGCTCGCGGTAGAGAAGGCGGCCGAGCAGGTAGAGAGTGACCATCCAGAGTGAACGAGCGACCGGCGTAGCGAAGCCGGTGAAAATGGCGTAGACGAAAGAGACCAGAATGGTGACGAAGGTGGCCGGGACGTTGGGTAGGCGCAGACGGCGCGCAACCCAAAAGATGCAACCGGCCACGATGGCCAGATGGAAGCCTGAAACCACCAGCATATGGAAGGAGCCGGTGCGCTCAAAGCCCACGCGCAGAGTATGCGTGAGGAATGTGCGGTCGCCAGTGACCATGGCGGCGAGCATCACAGCGTCGTCCTCTGACAGGCGCAAGGGAGCGGGCAGGCGGCGCATGGCCGCAGGCAGAGCAAGCAGGCGCGCACTCGAGGCGCGCTGCAATCCGCTGACGCGGCATGAGAAAAAAAGGCCTGGGGATGAGCCTATCTGTTCTACGCGATCGATACTGACCGTCGACGTGGAGGTGATGCCCTGCTCGACAAGGAAATCCTCGCGGCTCCAGACTCCTGGATCGTGATAGACCTCTGGCTGCAAGAGGCGAACTACGGCGCGAATGCGCTCGCCGCATTGAAAGGGCTGGTGGTTTGCCGGGGCTACAGGCCAGCGGACGTTCAGGCGTACATGGCCTTCGATGGGCACTTGCGCATCGATGGCATCGGTGACCACTTCCAGGCTGGAAACGCGCAGGTCAATTCGCTGCGAGGGCCGCTGGGTCGAGGCTGGCTCGTCCAGGTTTTGTTCTGTCTCGTTGCGCACCGGCCCAGCATCGATGACTGTGCCCTCGACTGTGCGGAGCAGGCCATCGGAGAGCGCGGCCAGCGCGGGCTCGGGCGCCGGATGCGGCTCCATCCATGCGCACCATGCGCCCAGCAGCAGCCACAGCGAGGCCAGCGGCAACCAGACCAGGCGCTGCGCACGGAAAGCTGCCACTCCGCACAGCACTGCCGCCAGCGCCAGCGCAATGAGCACGAAACTGGGCCGCAGATAGAGCCAGTGTGTGACAGCAATTCCCAGGGCGAAGAGCCATGCCGCGTGAAAGAGCGGGACTGTGCCTAACGCGGCAGGAGCGCCGATAGTTTGCGCGGAGGTAGGGGATTCTGGTCGCATTGCGCGTGAAAACTTAAAAAGCTGTACTGGCCCTCAAGCCTATCAGGAGTGGCGCAACTGGACCACTGTTTCCAGGTGAAAGGTCTGAGGAAAGAGGTCGGCGAGGGTGATGGATTGGATTGCGTAACCGGAGGCGATGAGTGCGCGCAGGTCGCGGGCCAGCGTGGCTGGATCGCACGAGACGTAGACCACAGCGGGGGCAGCGATCTGGGCAAGCAGAGTGCAAGTCTCAGCGCCGAGGCCGGTGCGCGGCGGGTCAACCACTATCAGATCGGGAACGGGAGCCACATGCGCAGGGCGATGGGTCTTGTGGGCGCGGAGGAAATCGAGGGTATCGTTCTCCACCGGGATTCCGTGAGGTTGGCAGTGAGCGCCAAGGTTGCCGAAGGGGCTGACTCGACGGCGACTACACGGGAGAAGTTGGCCGTGAGCCGCCGTGCGAAGAGCCCGACGCCGGCAAAGAGGTCCCAGGCGAGAGTGCCGCTCTGGCCGGCGACAACCCGCTCAACCAGCGCATCCACCAGCCAGCGGTTGATCTGAAAAAATGCTCCATGATCCACGCGATAGTCGAAGCCGGCAGCGTGATAGGCGAGCGATGCCGCGCCCCACTGCGCCAGCGTACGTAGCTGCTGGCCAGGACGGGCTCCGATGAGAGCGGGAATCTGCTCGTGCAACGCTCGCGCCAATTCGTCGAAGCGCAACTTTGCAGGGATTGCGGTGAAGACAGTGGCCAGCAGCGCGGTTTCTGCCGCATCGCAGAAGAGCGCAATCTCAGTGGTGCGCAGTGCTGGGGCAACCTCGCGTGCAATCTTTGAAAAACTTAGCGCAGCCTCAACCAGCAATGGCGCGGCGATTGGGCACTCGCGCATAGGGACGACCGCATGAGAACGGCGGCCGCGATAGCCTGGGTTTCCGGCAGCGTCGAAGGCCAGACGGATGCGGTTGCGATAATGCCAGGGTTCGCCGGAGAGCATGACAATCTCTTCCGGAACACGAACGCTGCCACGCTCCAGCGTTTCGCGCAGGATGGCCTGTTTGAACGCTAGTTGGGTTGTGTAGTCCGTGTGCTGATAGTGGCAGCCGCCGCAAGCGCCGAAGTGCGGGCAGGCTGGCACAACTCGCTCCGGCGCGGCGCGGACAATCTCTTCGGCCTCGGCGGTCGCGTAGCCGGGCTTGCTCTGCGTGATGCGCACCCGCGCCTGCTCGCCCGGCAGGG
The DNA here is from genome assembly GCA_050013195.1 of Occallatibacter sp. Taxonomy (GTDB): domain Bacteria; phylum Acidobacteriota; class Terriglobia; order Terriglobales; family Acidobacteriaceae; genus Telmatobacter. The sequence goes on along the minus strand of JBEKFS010000120.1, from coordinate 5,516 downwards.
TGAGCGGCACAAAAATAGCCTTGCCCTCCTGACGGGCCAGAAATGCTCCGCCGTAGATTGGCTTCTCGATTTCGACGAGCAGAGGCTCGGCGGAGTGTTTTGTGGGCGGCGTCGAGGGAGGCTTCATTGCTGGCTCATATAAAACAGACTCAGTCTCGGCAGGTTGTAATGCACCAGCAACTGCTTCTGCACAAATTGACGTTCTACCTGGCGCAACTGTACAGCTCCCATGCGGCTGCGGTAAGGCGCCAGTTCGCGTGCTGCGTGTGCTTTGAGGCTCACCAATAACTCCTCGGGAGCCGCAGCGGTTAGTGAGGCAAAGAGCTTCTCTTCGAGGACAGTGAGGATGCGTTCAAGTGCTTCTAAATCCGCCGGCGAGCTTTGGTTGGCCGATGCAGTACCCAGCTCGCGCAGGCGGGCGGCGGTTGCGGCGCAGGCTTCAGGAGCCACCGCAGCCGCGTCGAGTGCATCGGCAGCGGCTTCAAGGTGAGCGGCCACGCGCTCAAGCTCGAATCCCGATTCGCGGTCGATTATGGTGGGGGCCGTTCCGGCGGAGGCTTCGCGCAGTTCCTCGGCGGCCACCATCACCGCCTGCGCGCACCAGGCCAGGCCGTTGATGCGCCGCATCCGGCCACGCTTTTGACGCGCCTCATATTTGTCGAAGGCCGCGTCGATGCCGCGCAGCACGGCCTCCAGCGGAATGCCTGCTTCGCGCCACGTCTCGATAAGCGCCCAATCCAGCGTGGAAAGCAACAGCAGTGCCCCGCGCCGCTGCTGGAAGCGATCTTCGATCTCGGTGAAGTAGTTGAAATAGTTCTGCACGGCACGCGCCTCAGCGCTGCTTGGCGGAGCGGTTGCGCTCGTAGAGGATAAGCAGGCCATCGAGGGTGAGCATATCGTCGATCTCGGAGATGAAGCGTGAGTCCTCGGCGATCTGCCGCGCCAGGCCTCCGGTGGCGATGACGCGCGGCTTCTGGCCCAGTTCTGCCTCAATGCGCTCGAGAATGCCGTCCACCAAACCGATGTAGCCGAAGTAAAGCCCGCTTTGCAGGTGGGTGACAGTGTTGGTGCCGATGACCTTTGTGGGACGCTTGATGTCAACGCGGCTCAATCGCGCGGCGTGCGAGAAGAGCGCATCTGCGCTGAGGCCAAGTCCGGGCGCAATGGCCCCGCCCAAGTACTCGCCCTTGGCCGAAATTACATCGAAGGTGGTTGCCGTGCCAAAGTCCACCACGACGCAGGGGCCGCCATAGCGCTCGAAGGCGGCGATGGCGTTCACCAGCCGGTCGGCGCCGAGTTCGGCGGGGTTATCCACCAGCACCGGCATTCCGGTTTTGATGCCCGGCTCAACAAAGAGCGGTTGCGTGTGGAAGTAGTCTTCGCAGACCCGCCGCAGAGTACTCTCGACCGGCGGCACCACCGACGAGATGATGATGTGCGAAACCTGCTTCGGAGAGACGTTGTTCATCTCGAAGAGATTGACGAAGAAGACGCCATACTCGTCGGCGGTCTGGGAGCGGTGCGTTGTGATGCGCCAGTGCGCAGTCAACTCCGGTTTATTTACGTCCTTAAGCCGGTAGAGTCCCAGCACCGTATTTGTATTGCCTACATCGATGGCTAGCAGCATGGTTTTCAGCTTACTCCAAGGCGCGAATACCGCCGGTCTGCACAGTGACTAACCCGGATTCAGTGCGCACCAGCAGGAATCCATTTTCGTTTAGTCCAGCTGTCACGCCGATGCAGGCTTGTGGGCCGTGAACCTCAACCCGTCGTCCTCGAATCCAGGTTGAGGTCTGCTCGACGCGTGCGGGAATTGTGATTGACGGCGCGGAATCGCCCAGCTTCAGCGTCTCGTACTGCAGCGATTTTAGCAGGACGAGGAGTAAATCCTGGCGCGAAACGCCGCAGCCAGTTTCCAGATCAAGTGAAGTGGCGGACGCGGTCAAATCGGGAGCAAAGGAGCGCTGGTGGACATTGATGCCGATGCCGACTACGGCAAAATCAGCCGAGCCGCCTGAAATCTTCGACTCCACCAGGATGCCGCCAACTTTGCGCGGGCCGATCATGAGATCGTTGGGCCAGCGCAGATCAACATCGAGGCCTGCGATAGCGCAAATGGCTTCGGCAGCGGAGAGTCCAGCGGCCAGCGGAAGCATTGGCAGGCGAATGGCGGGAATTGATGTACGCAGAAGCACGCTTGCATAGAGCCCTTCGCCCGCGGCCGAGTCCCACGCGTGATCGCCGCGGCCACGTCCTGCCAACTGCTCATCGGTTAAATGAACTGATCCGTGCGGCGCGCCGCTGCGAGCGGCCTTCAGCGCGTCGGAATTAGTGGAATCAGTGGCCGGGGAAAAATGCAGCTTGCCAGCAAAGACGGTTCCGGCCAGCGACGAATCCAGAGCCGGCATGTCATAAACGTCCAACGAGGCTTCGCGCACGGCTACTCGGTCTCCGCATGGATGCGCATGGAGATGTCAGCGGCCTTGGCGGAGTGGGTCAGCGCGCCGACGCTGATGAAGTCCACACCGGCTTCGGCGTAGGCACGAATGTTTTCGAGTACGATGCCGCCCGAAGCCTCAGTGGGAATGCAGTTCTCACCAGTTATTGCCTTTCGGATGCGCTCCACCGCGCGCTTGACCTCTTTGGGTGTCATGTTGTCCAGCAAGATGGCCTCCGCCCCGTATTCCAGAGCTTCCTCCAACTCCTGCGTGTTGCGCACTTCTATCTGCACGCGCTGGCCCTTCTTGCGTTTTTCCAAAGCTCGCGTCAGCACAGCGGGCAGCCCTCCGCCCAGCGAGATGTGGTTGTTCTTGATAAGGATTCCGCTGGCCAGGTCAAGCCGGTGATTGACTCCCCCGCCGCAGAGCACGGCGTATTTTTCCAAAGCCCGCAGCCCCGGCACCGTCTTACGTGTGTCGAGCACGTGAGCATTGGTGCTGTGAATGGCATCGACGAATTTTCGCGTCAGCGTGGCAATGCCGCTCAGATGCTGCATCAGATTCAGAATCACGCGCTCGCAACTCAGCAACGCACGGGCGTTGTGGCGGATGACGGCCAGCACCTGGTCCTCGTGTACGCGCACTCCGTCGAAGATCTCCGGATGGCTGACGACCTCGAAGCGGGTTTGCGCCGGGGCGCGCTTATCAAGCCGGGCAAAGATCTCCAGAAACCGCGGCACCGCGCCCAGTCCGCAAACCACCATCTCCTGACGCGCGATGATCGACCCGGTCGCGCGTAAATTGGGGTCGATGGTGAGGTTGGTAGTGGTGTCGCCGGCAGCCTTGTCTTCCATCAAGGCCTGCTCCAGCAACGTGTCGATGCGGCTGTTTTTCCAGTCCATAAAAGTGGTCAGTGATCAGTGATCAGTGATCAGCCTTTCGGTAGAGTGTCCAGGGCTGCCCGCGCTTTCTCTAACAGCAGCCGTGTCTCCGCTTCCTGCTTTTTCAATCCTTCGACTACCTGCGCCGGGGCTTTGGCCAGAAAACCTTCATTGCCTAACTGGCGCTCGGCAGAGATTAAACCTTTCTCATACCTGGCGATGTCTTTTGTCAAACGCTCGCGTTCGGCGGCAACATCGATGGTGCGCTCGTAGATTACTGCCACATCGAAATTGAAAGTGGAGTGTTTCGAGAGGCCGGCTTCGATCTGCTCAACGAATCTAATCTCACTCACCTTCGCCAGGCGCTCAACCATCGCGCGATTCTCTGCAATTACTATCTGCATCCCCGCATCGGTGCGCACTTGAATTGGAACGATGGCTTTCTCTTCTACGCCGATTTCTTTGCGTAGTGCACGAACTTCTGTGATGAGACTCTGCAATACGCCCATGTCGATCAGCACTGCGTCATTCACCGTCGATTCGCCCTCTATTGGATAGCGCGTCAGTGCAATCGACTTGGCTGGCGGATTGCCGTCGTAAACGGCGTGCCATAACTCCTCAGTGAGGAATGGCATGAAGGGCGACAGCAGCCGCAGCGCAGCTTCAAAAACCTGAACCAGCGTGGTGAGCGCGGCTTTGGTCTGCGCCTTGTCGGCAGATTCAGAAAAGTCGAGGCGGAGTTTCACGATCTCCAGATACCAATCGCAAAAACTGCCCCAGAAGAATTGATAGATGGTGTTGGCTGCATCGTCGTAGCGATAGTTCTCCAGCGACTGATTGACCTTGGCTGCAGTCGCGTGCAATTCGGCAACAATCCAGCGGGCTTCAAGCGGGGCGTCTTGACTTGCAGTCGGCATTCCGCCCAGCGCATTGCTGTCGACGGTGATGCCAATCTCGGCGGCACGGTCCACATTCATGAAGAAGAAACGGGCAGCGTTCCAGATCTTGTTGGCGAATGCGCGGTAACCTTCAGTGCGGGCAATGTTGAAGGCGATGTCGGTGCCGGGCGAGGCCATGCTGGCCAGCGTGAAGCGCACCGCATCCGTCCCGTATGTTTTGACAATCTCGATGGGGTCGAGGACATTGCCCTTGGTCTTGGACATCTTTTCGCGGTTGGCGTCGCGTACCAGGGCGTGGATGTAGACCTCTCGGAAGGGAACCGAATCCGCGAGCGAACGTTTGGAACCGTCGGCGTGCGGGACATCCTCGGCAAACCAGCAGCCGAGCATGATCATGCGCGCGACCCAGAAGAAGAGAATGTCGAAGCCAGTGACGAGAAGACTGGTGGGATAGAAAGCGTCGAAATCTGCGCGCGTTTCGGGCGTGATGTTAGGCCAGCCGAAGACGGAGACGGGCAGAAGGCCGATTTTGCGGCACTCCGTGCAATGCCATGCGGGGATGCGATGGCCCCACCAGAGCTGGCGCGAGATGCACCAGTCGTGAATGTTTTCCATCCACTCGAAGTAGGTCTTCTCGTACATCTCCGGCGTGAAGCGGATGTGCCTCTCGCGGACTGCGGCTTTGGCCTTGTCGGCCAGCGGCTGAATCTTGATGAACCATTGCGTGGAGAGGCGCGGCTCGACGACCGTTTTGCAGCGGTCGCAGTGGCCGATGTTGTTGACGTGGTCTTTGATGCCAGCTAAGAGCCCTTGTTCTTCGAGGTCGGCGACGATTTTTTTACGCGCTGCGTAGCGGTCGAGGCCGGCGTAGGCTCCGCCCTCGGCGTTGATGTGGCCGGTGTCGTCCATGATGTTGATAGATGGAAGATGATGCCGCTCGGCGAGAGCGAAGTCGTTGGGGTCGTGAGCCGGAGTAACTTTGACCGCGCCGGTGCCGAAGTCGCGGCTGACCCACGAGTCGAGAACGATGGGAATCTCACGCTTCATCAGAGGCAGGCGTAGTGTTTTGCCGTGCAGGCTGAGATAGCGCTCGTCTTCCGGATGGATAGCAACGGCTACGTCGCCGAGCATGGTCTCGGGGCGGGTGGTTGCAACGGCAAGAAACTCGCCCGTATTTTTGCCTTTTTCACCAATAACCGGGTAACGAATCTCCCATAAATGGCCCTTTTGTTCCTCGTGGAAGACTTCCAGGTCGCTGATGGCGGTTTGGCAGCGCGGGCACCAGTTCACGATATATG
>JBEKFS010000119.1:0-10380 GCA_050013195.1 Occallatibacter sp. | reverse complement strand
CAGTTAGCCGGCATCGTGCTGGGCGCGCGAGTGCCGACGATCCTGACCAGCAGGGCGGATTCGGCAGAGACGCGGCTTACCAGTTGCGCCGTGGCCGTGCTGCTGCACTATGCCGAGCATCCATTGGGCAAGGGCTAGTTAACCCTCTCATCCGCTGACGCAAACCGGCGCCATCTCCCCTTGGGAATGGCGCCGGTTTGCATGATAGCCGGATCGGGGCGCCGCTGAGCCTCTTTTATGCGGTTTTGGAGGAGGAAACCCGGGATAAGTTCCCCGGATAGCCCGGCTTGGCCGCGAAAGCGATTTTCCCGAGTTATATTGCAGATGTGTTTAAAGAGATGCAGCTAGTTTCCGAAGAAAGGGGTATACAAGTAGTGTGTGAAGCTGCGTCTTGAGGGATTCCGGGCAAACGGCTACTGCCAGCTAACTCCGGTTTGTCCCTCAGGAAGCTGTTTCTTGTCGATGAGGCGTTCGATCATCGAGGTTAGGGTAGGGCCGATATGCTTAAACACGCTGAAGCCAATCTCTCGGCCCTGATTGAAAGCACGGAGGACTTGATCTGGTCGGTGGACCTCGAAGGCCGGCTGATTACCTTCAACCGGGCATACCAGCGGAGTATCGAAAGCGATTTCGGCGTTCAGGCAGAGATCGGCAAGAAACACGCGGACCTGCTTCCGCCGGAGATAGCAGTACGCTGGTCTCATAACCTTCAACAAGTGCTGTTGGAAGGCCCAATACGGGCCGAGGCTTCCTTTTCCGGTGGCCGGACGCTGGAACTGTCTTTTAATCCCATCGTTGTCGGCGGGAAAACGACGGGCATCTCGATCTTCGGCAAGGACATCACGGAGCGAATGAAATCAGAGTGCGCGCTCAAGGAAGCGGAAGCCAATCTCTCTGCCCTGATTGAAAGCACGCAAGACCTGATCTGGTCGGTGGACCTCGACTATCGGCTGATTACATTCAATCAGGCATTGCTGCAGAACATTCTGGAAGATTATGGCGTGCAACTTCAAAAGGGGATGCGCCTTCAAGAATTATTTCCTCCGGAGCGGGCGATGCTTTGGCCTCCGTTTTATGAGCGCGTGCTGGCCGAAGGCCCGTTTCGCGTCGAGTATACCCGGATTGATGACGGCATCATGGAGTTGGCTTTCAATCCCATCGTCGTCGACGGCAAAACGACGGGCATCTCGATCTTCGGGAAAGACATCACAGAACGAATGGCAGCCGAGGAGTCGCGCCGTTTTCTTGCCGAGGTGGTGGAGAGCAGCGAGGAAGCGATCATCACCAGCGCGACGTCCGGCGCCATCCTCACCTGGAACCACGGTGCGGAAGCCATCTACGGCTATACAGCAAGCGAGGCGATCGGAAAACCCTTCTCCATGATCATCGCGCCCGAACGAAGGGCGAAAGCGGATCGACTGATTGGGCAGCTCCTGGGCGGGGGACCCACACTCCAAGATGATGGTGTGGCTTTGCGCAAGGATGGGAGCAGGGTTCATGTCGCCGTGACCACCTGGCCAATCCGGAATTCCGCCGGCGAAGTGACGGCCATCTGCACCATCGTTCGCGATGTTACCGTTCGCCATGAAGCCGAAAAGACTCGTGCATTGCTGGCCTCGGTCGTTGAATCCTCCGGCGACCTGATTCACGCCGTCAATCTGGATGGAACCATCACCAGTTGGAACCTGGGCGCCGAACGGCTGACCGGCTACACGAGCGATGAAATACTGGGGAAAAACGCTGCGATTCTTGCTCTTCCCAGCCAAGAGGAACAAGCGCGGCAGAACATCAGTGCTATCGGGGACGGATATCCCATCGGCCCATTCGATGTAGTTTTCCGGCGGAAGGATGGAAGCGGGATCGATGTTTCGCTCACCCTGTCCCCGATACGGAATTCAGACGGTGAGGTGGTAGGCGCTGCCGCCATCGCCCGTGACATCAGCCAGCGCAAGCAAATTGAGCAAGCGCTGAGGGAAGCAGAAAAGAAGTATCGAGATATCTTCGAGGAGGCGCTGGAAGGGATATGCCAGACAACCTCTGAAGGCAAATTTCTGGCCGCTAATCCCGCCGTGGCGAGGATGCTGGGCTACGAATCGCCGGAGGAGCTCATCTCCATTGCCACGGACCTGGCCAGGGATATCTGGGTGAATCCGGATGATCGCATGCGGTACTTGCGTCTGCTTGAAGAGAATGGGTCGGTTCGGGATTTCGAGTGCCAGTTCAAGCGCAAGGACGGCAGGCACATCTGGGTTTCGCTCAACGACCGCAGGGTTTGCGGGGCCGACGGAGGCGTGCTCTATCTTGAAGGCTTCATGGAAGACATCAGCGAACGCAAGCGGGCGGTGGCAGAGCTGCGCGAAAGCCTGGATTCGCTCAAGGAATCGCAGGCGATTGGAGGACTGGGCAGCTACATACTCGATATCGGATCCGGCGTGTGGACCAGCTCGGATATCCTGGATGAGATCTTCGGAATCGACAGGGAATACGAACACACGGTGGAGGGGTGGACAGCCCTGATTCATCCCGATGACCGCGCCATGATGGACGTCTATTTCGCGGATGAAGTTGCCGGCAAAGGCCGGAATTTTAACAAGGAGTACCGCATCATCCGCCAGACAGACAAGGCGGAACGCTGGGTTCATGGAATTGGCAGACTGGAGTTTGGCGGCAAGGGCCAGCCTGTGAAGATGCGCGGCGTCATCAAAGACATCACCGAGAGCAAGCTTGCCGAGATGCAACTACGCGACAGCGAGGAGCGCTTCCGGGCCACCTTCGAGCAGGCTGCGGTAGGCATTGTCCATGCTTCGTTCGAGGGGCGAATCCTCCGCAGCAACGAGCGCTTCTCCGATATTCTCGGTTACACCAGCGATGAGCTAGTCGGCTTCACAGTCCAGCAGATCACCGCGCCGGATGATCTTGCTGATTCGGCTGAACTGATGCGTCGAGTTGCGAATGGCACCATCGCTGAAGCGATCGAGAAGCGCTATATCCGCAAGGACGGCGCTCTGTCATGGGTCAAGATGACGCTGTCGATCCAGCGCGACACCCAGGGAAGGCCGCTTCACTATGCCGCCATCGTTGAAGACATCAATGCCCGTAAGGCCGCCGAGGAACGGCTGGCCGCGGCCACGGAGGCGTTGCGGGTGAGCGAGGAACGCTACCGCACCGTCTTCCAGACCAGCTCCGATACCATCGGCATCAGCCGTGTGGAAGATGGCATGTATGTCGATGTCAACGATGCATACCTTCGCACCTATGGATACGAAAGGGAGGAAGTGGTCGGTCATTCCGCTCTTGATCTCCATATATGGGCGAACCTGGAGGACCGGCGGAGATGGGTCGATGCGATGATCAAAGACTCCGTTTGCCTGAATATGGAAGTATCGTTACAAAAAAAGGGCGGGGAAGTCTTCCCGGCACGAATATCGGGATCGATCATCGAATTAGGTGGTGTTCCCTTCATTCTTGCCGTAAGCCGGAATATCACCGAAGAGAAGCAGGCCGAGGCGCAGCTGGCAAAGGCCACCCAGGCCCTGCGCATGAGCGAGGAACGCTATCGCACCGCCTTCCAGACCAGCCTTGACGCCATCAACATCAACCGCAGGAGCGATGGGATGTTTATTGACTGCAATCAGGCATTCCTCGGAATGACAGGTTTTGAGCGCGAAGAAATCATCGGGCGAACTTCGCAGGAACTGAACGTTTGGGCTGATGCTCGAGACCGGCGCAACATGGTCGAATTATTGCGTCTGAACTTAAGCTGCCGCAATTTGGAGGCCCAGTTCAGAAGGAAGAACGGGGAGGTTTTCTGGGGGGAGATGTCGGGGTCATTGATGGAAATTGACGGCGTGCCCTGCATACTTTCCATTACCCGGGATATCTCTTCCGCAAAAACAGCGGAGAATACCATCCGGAGTCTTGCATTCTACGATCCTTTGACCGGTCTGCCCAACCGCCGGATGCTGATGGAGAGGTTGCGCCAGCCTCTGGACGCCGACGTGCGCGGCAGCCGTACGCACGCGCTATTGTTGATTGATCTGGATCACTTTAAAACCCTGAATGACACGCTTGGCCATCAAACCGGCGATCTTATGCTCAAGGATATCGCACGGCGCATCGTTGCCTGCACCCACGAATCCGACACCGTGTGCCGGCTGGGAGGCGATGAGTTTGTGGTGGTGCTGGAAGACCTGAGCAAAGTTGCCGAGGAAGCCGCGGCCCATGCCGAGTCCGTGGGAGAAAGAATTCTGGCTGCGATCAACCAGCCCTGCCTGCTTGAAGACCATGAATGCCTCTCCACGGCAAGCATCGGAATCGCCATCTTCGGAGACCGGCAAGACAGCACGGATGTGATTTTGCAGCAAGCCGAAATTGCCCTGTATCAGGCAAAGGCGGAGGGCCGCAACATCCTGAGCTTTTTCTCCCCCGCCTTACAGGCTGCCGTCAACGCCCGCGCCGCACTGGAGGAGGATCTGCGCCAGGCGATCAAAGAACAACAGTTCCTGCTTTACTATCAGCCGCAGGTGGAGCGGGGCCGCTTGACGGGCGTCGAGGCCCTCATTCGCTGGAAGCACCCCAGGCGAGGCCTCGTGCAGCCCAACGATTTTATTCCACTTGCCGAGGAATCCAGGCTGATTTTGCCGCTGGGAGATTGGGTGCTGGAAGCAGCCTGCGCGCAGATTGCATTGTGGGCAGGCCGGAAGGAGACAGCCCATCTAATGGTTGCAGTCAACATCAGCGCCCTGCAGTTCCGCCAGCCGTCGTTTGTTGCGCAGGTATTGGCAACCCTCAAGCGCACCGGCGCTAACCCCGGAAGCCTCAGGCTGGAACTCACAGAGAGCATGCTCGTGGACAATCTTGAGGACATCATCAACAAGATGACCGAACTCAAGTCGCATGGCTTGAGATTTTCCCTGGACGACTTTGGCACCGGCTATTCGTCGCTGGCCTACCTCAAGCGCCTTCCCCTGGACCGCTTGAAGATCGACCGGGCGTTTGTGCGTGACATGTTGGTGGACGCCACCAGCGGGGCCATTGCGCAAACCATTCTTTCGCTGGGCCGTGCCATGGGCATATCGGTAATCGCCGAAGGCGTGGAAACGGAAGAACAGCGGGGCTACCTTGCCGGTCTCGGCTGCTACTCTTTCCAGGGGTTCCTGATCAGCCGACCGGTGCCGTTGGAGAATTTCGAGGCCTTTCTGCAGGGCTTCGTCAAAAGCGGCGACCCTAACTGAGTTGGTTGCTGCTCTACGCCGAGCGACGGCGTGCCCGCGATAAATTTTCAAGGAGAGGATTCATGGCTTCATTGCGCAACTTCAAATCGTTGATGGCGCCGCTTGTGCTGCTGGCGATCTCTGCAGGCGTTTCCGGATTGAGTGCCCAGAGCGAAAGCCCGAACAGAAATGATCTGCATGCGGTTGTCGAAGCCAACAATCAGTTTGCAATCGATCTCTACAGGAAGATCAATGCGCAGGACGAGGGGAAGAATATCTTCGTCTCGCCCTTCAGCGTCTCGACTGCCCTGGCGATGACCTTTGAGGGCAGCCGCAACAAAACACGCACGCAGATGGCCGGCGTTCTGCACCTGGATATGTCCGATGCGGATAGGCAAACGGGTTTTTCATCGCTGCTGGCTGAGACCAGCGCGGGGCCCGGCAAGCATTACAAGCTGAATGTGGCGAATGCGCTCTGGGGACAGAAGGGCTATCACTTCGAAGCCCCATTCCTCAGCGCCATCGGAAAATTTTACGGCGGCACGTTGAAGATCGTGGACTTTGCCGGCAACACGGAAGGCGCCCGCGTGGAGATCAACAGATGGGTTGAATATCATACGGCAGAGATGATCCGCGACCTGATTCCACGTGGCGCGCTCGACACAGATACTCCGCTGGTGCTGACCAACGCTATTTATTTCAAGGGAACCTGGGCGTCACAGTTCAAACCCATTGCAACCAAAGTTGAGCCTTTCAATGTGAGCAAGACCGTCAAGGTGCAAACGCCCATGATGCACCAGACTGGGCACTTCCGCTTCATCAAAGAGAACGGAGTGGCGGCTATCGAGCTGCCCTATGAGGACGACGACCTGTCCATGATCGCCATACTGCCCGATGGCGATATCGACAAGATGGGTGCTGGCCTTTCGCTCGACCAGATCAAGCAGATTGGCGTTGATATGTTCTCGCAGGACGTGGATGTTGTTTTGCCGCGCTTCAAGATGGAGGCCGGCTACGGCATGGGTCCGATGCTCTCAGAGATGGGCATGCCCGATGCATTCAGCGAGAAGTTGGCAGATTTTTCGGGCATGACGGGACGGCCCAACCTCTATATTGGCAAAGCCATCCACAAGGCCAGGATTGAGGTGAACGAAGAAGGCAGCGAGGCGGCAGCGGCGACTTCAATCGGCATGTTAGAAATGGCCATGGAGCGGAAAGAGAAGGCAGTTTTTCACGCCGACCGGCCGTTCCTCTTCATAATCGTCCACAATAAAACCGGCGCCATTCTCTTCATGGGACGATTGTCGAATCCATCGCTGTAAGGCTTTTCACGGTTTCTATAAAGCATGCATCTTAGAGTGGTGGATGGGACTACGATGCAGGCAGTTGACGATGAATTGCGGGGCTGGGATAGAGTATCAAGACAATCCGGAAGGAGATTAGAATCAGCCTATGCGGAAGCTTGTATTTCAATTGTGTGCCCTATGCGTTCTCATTTGTTGCACCGCTCAGGCGCAACAAAAACCATGCTCCCAAGCAGAACAAGATCAGGTCGGAAAAGAGGCAAGCTCACTTCGTACCTGGGATGCACTTTACAAATCCTATAGGCAGTTCAAGCACTGCTGGAATCATGTGGACAATGTGGAAGCAGACGAGGGCTATAGCGAATCTATCGCGCGCATCCTGACAGACCACTGGGAGACTCTCACGCGACTTGCACAGCTCATCCAGAAAGATAGAGGCTTCGGAAAATTTGTAGGTTTGAGCGATATTGATAACATCGAAGATTTGGAAAAAATAAGAGGTAACGCCATTCAGCACTGTCCTGCTGGTCTATCGGGACTATGCGCCAAATTGAAGAAGGATGCAGATCAATCAATCGGTGCAATAGAGGATGATGCTGCCTCCAGGAAACACAATTAATTGTGCGACCTTCTGAAAGTAAACAACGATGGCCCTGTCTTGCAGGGCCATCGTTGCTTTTGACTCATTACTTTGCTAGTTCAGCGTCAGCTCCGCATTGAGCGGTGTGTTTTCACTGGAGTTGCCGACACGGATAACAAATTTGCCGGGATCGATGGTCCACTTGTGAACCGTCGTGTCCCAGGAGCTGAAGGCGCGGGCGTCGAGGTTGATGGTCACGTGCTTAGTCTCGCCGGGCGCCAGCCGTACCTTCTCAAAGCCCTTCAATTCGCGCTCCGGGCGGCTGACCCTTGCAGAGGGATCGGAGACGTAGAGCTGGGCTACTTCTGCTCCGGCAATACTTCCGGTATTGGTTACGTCGAAGTTGACCGCGACACATGAAGCGCGCAGAGGGCATCTCCAGGTCCAGGCCGTTGTTGGCCGCCGCCACGCCGTCATAGGTAGCGTCCCAGTCCGACATGAGAACGCCCTGGAAGCCCCAATCGCCCTTGAGAACCTTGAGATTAAGAAATTCATTCTGGGTGGCGTGATCGCCGTTCACCAAAGTATAGGAATTCATCACCGCGTCCACGTGAGCCTAGGTGACGGCGGCTTCGAAGGCCGGCAGGTAGATCTCGCGCATGGTCCGCTCATCTACATCCACGCTCACGTTATGCCGGTTGTACTCCTGGTTATTCAGGGCGTAGTGCTTGACCGTGGCGATGACTCCTTGCGACTACACGCCCTCAATGTATGGAACGACCAGGGCGGAGTTCAGGAAGGGATCTTCGCTGAAGTACTCAAAATTGCGCCCCGCCAGCGGAGACCGTGCGATGTTGACGCCAGGGCCGAGAAGAATATGGACGCCACGGGCGCGTGCATCGCGGCCCATGCTCTCTCCCATCTTGAGAGCCAGCGCCGGGTCCCAACTGGCGGCCAGCGCGGCTCCACCCGCGTATGCGGTGGTCGGTCCCCAGGTGCGCACGCCTTCAGGACCGTCAGACATTTTGAAGCGCGGCAGATCGATTGCCGGAACGGCTTGCGTGAACATGCTATCGACGCCGCCCAGCAGTTCGATTTTCTGTTTCAGTGTGAGTTTGGCCAGTAAAGCGTGTGCTTTGGCCTCGATTTGCGGCGAATCCGGTGTGGGCGCCTGCGCGGAGGCGATCAGGCCGCAACTTAGAAGCATGGAGAGAAAGAAGGCGATTCTCAAAGAGAAAAAAGCAGGAGTAGAGAGAATTTTATTGTTTTTCATCACGTGAAAAGGCTAACGCATCTAACTGCCGGTGTACACACATGCCGGAGATTCTTTATCGACGGACTGAGGCTGTAGACCGTGCCGAGAAGTGTTGGAAGTGTTGATTAAGCGCGAGTAAAGAAATCATTTGTGACCATAGTCACAGTGCGGGGTGAATGAGGTCACTGCCAATGCCACTGCTGAAAGCGCAGACTCAAAATCCAATAGGCACGAAAACAGCTAGTTCCCCGGAGGATTCATGGGCTTTGCAAACGGCTTGAAGACGATTGTCGTTGCCACCGACCTCAGCGGCCGGTCGGAAGCCGCGCTGGAGTATGCCCGCAAGCTGGCCACAGCCTATGGCGCGCGGATTGTGCTGGCCCACGGCATCGACCCCATGGAATATGCCGATGTGGATGCGGTTCCCGGTCAGGTTTTAACCGGGCTGACCGAAGAGGCGCGCACGGTGCTGGAAAAATTGTCCGGCGATCTGCTCAGGGAGGGTATCCACAGCCATTCGGAGATTCGCCAGGGCGCGGTGGCGCAGATGCTTCTGGATGTGGCCCGGCAATACGAGGCCGGGCTGATCGTGATCGGCACCAAGGGGATGGAGGGCGTCGGTCCGGTGATTGTGGGCGCCATCGCCGAGCAACTGGTGCGGCTGTCGCCGTGCCCGGTGCTGGCGGTGGCGGCGGATTGGAATGCGGGCGCGTTTCGTCCCACTCCGGGCGGTCCGGTGCTGCTGGCCATGGAGCGCAACGAAGCGGCGGCTGCCGCGGCGGCCACGGCCTGCTCGCTGGCGCAGATTTTTCAGCGTCCCCTGCTGGTGCTTCATGCGCGCACCGCGGCTGAAGCCTCGGCTTTTCTGAACCCCTGCGGCGCCACTCTGGAAGAGTTTGGCGTTCAGGCCAGTGGGAAGTTTCCGGTGCGTTGCATGGTCAAGGACGGCAATCCCGTGGACGCTATCGCCGAGGGAATCGCGCAAAACCATCCCAGCATCCTGGTGGTTGGTGTCAAGCGCACCAGCGGCACACCGGGCCCGCATGGCACGGCCTTCGCCTTGCTGGCTCGCTCGCGTGTGCCGGTACTGTGTGTGCCGCCGGAGTTGGCGCAAGCCGGAGATAAGCCAGAGGCTCACGCATTCGCAGAGGTCCGATAGCCAGGGCCGCAGCAGGATGCGCGGCCTCGTTATTTACGAAAGGCGCAGGCGGCAAGAGGTGTCCTGATCACGCAACTTAATTTTCCGTATTTTTCATTGCATTTGGAGCGATTTGCCTTCTATGAAACTCGGCCTACTGGAAACTCGCAACTCCAAACGCGCTCGCGCGCAAACGGCGGGCAGGCTGGTTGCAGCCTCGAGCCGTCGCAGGGCCGGGGCTCGGGAGGAGACAGAGGAAAAGGCCGCCATGCAACGTGAGGCAAGATCCAGGCGTGTGGAAGCTGTTCAGGCGCATCCCGTGGCTGAACTGCTGGAGTGCCCTCCGGCCATCGGGCTTTTGCTGAACCGCGCGTCCCAATGCCTCAGTTTTGAGGCCGGGGAGGTTGTATTCCGCCAGTCAGGAATCTGCCGGGGGCTGTATCTGGTGATTACGGGCCAGTTTCTGCGCCGGGCAGAGCGGCTGGAGACGCGGCTGATGCTTGGGCCGGCCCGCGCCGGGGATCTGGTGGAGTTGGCTGCCACCCTGGGCGACAGGCATCACACCTACACACTGGCCGCGCAGACCGCTGGAACGGTTCTGATGCTGCCCATCGAAGCGCTCACCCAGGCGTTTCAGAGCTATTCACCTCTACGGATGCGGTTGCTGGAGGAACTGGCGCGCGAGGTTTCCCGCGCCTATAACGTATGCTGTTCCAGTCGCGTGGCGAGATCAAGACGGGCAAACTCCGAGGCCTAGGGCCTGACCTCTAATCTGAGGCGTCAGCGACGGGAGCGAAAAAACGGACAGACGAAACTGAGCCCGAAGGCTGTGGCGGGTCTTCCCAGGGCAGGAGATTGAAGGAAAATCCCTGTTTTGCCTTCTTGCATCC
>JBEKFS010000118.1:0-17628 GCA_050013195.1 Occallatibacter sp. | reverse complement strand
GTGTTACTCACCCGTGCGCCACTTTACTCATGGTATTGCTACCACTTTCTCGTTCGACTTGCATGTGTTAGGCACGCCGCCAGCGTTGATTCTGAGCCAGGATCAAACTCTCGTTTGAAACCGGTTTGCTTCCACCAAATCGACGGAGGTCGATTGGCTTCAGCGGCATCGCACCCTCGAAAAAGTGCGATGCTTATTTCGTGAGAATGATCAAACCAAACTTGATCTCTTCTCATAACTGGCATGTTCAACCTAATTGTCAAAGATCCTTGAGGCTCTCCGCCTGAGCGGCGCCCTTTTGGATCGAGGGCCAGCCTTTCAGCTAGCTTGTCCTCGAACTTGTTGCGCTAACCAAAGACGCGTTCGATTGCGTCTTTCGGCGTTTTTGCGCGAACCTTTCAAACATATCAAAAATCAGCCCGCCGGTCAAACCCGGCCAGGACGACTCCCGTTCAAAAGCCCGCACAGCGCAAAATATCAATCACCTTCCGGCGCAATCCGCACCTGAGCCACTCGGGCTCACAGGAGTTTCCTCCTGGGTCTTGCAATGGCTTGTTCTGTCTTGTCCTCTGAGGGAATCCCTACAGCGGGGGTTCAGGGGCTTTCGCCTCACCTGACCCAACGAACCAGCATCACAACTTGCTTCCCACTTCCCTCTATGGGGCAGGCCAATCGGCCACCGGGAGGCTCCACAATCATTCTGCAACTTTCCAAGAGTAGCACACACTACTCCCGTTTGCAAGCGGCACACTACAACTCACGTTGCCGCCTTCCTGCAACTCAAAAAGAATAGCAATCCTACCCACTCAATTGCAAACCCGACCGCCTGTGGGAAATCGCCGTTTCTGTGGGAAACCCGTCTGGGTGCCCCCGGTCCCTCGCTTTGGGGACCGGGGTTTGCGTGATTCCACACCAGTGTGGGTGCCCCATCCATTCCGCGTTTCTTGCGGAATGGGTGGGAAATGATGCTCTATTTCAGACCGCCCTCACGGCCGCGTAATCAGCCCCAAGTCCGTCAATCCATTGACGAAATACTGCATCGCCAATGCCACCAGCAGCAGCCCCATCACACGCACCAACACCCGGATTCCCGTCTCGCCGAGCACCCGCCGCACCCGGCCCGCCCCAGCAAGAACCCAATAGCTCACCAGGCTGGTCAGCGCAATCGCCCCCAGAATCGCCCCCATCTCCCAGTGCCACAGCGAGGGCGCCTGCCCCACCAGCACCATCACCGTCGAAATCGCCCCCGGCCCGGCCAGCATCGGAAGCCCCAGCGGTACTATCCCCGCGTCCTCCTTGTGCGAGGCCTCCTCCGTATCCCCCGACGTCTCCTGGGTCGCCGACCGCTTGGCCTGCAACATATCCAGCCCGATCAGCAGCAGAATCAACCCTCCGGCTATCTCGAATGCAGGCAGCGTAATCCCGAAAAGCCTGAAAATCAGTTGCCCGCCCACGGCAAAGCTGGTCAGCACAATGAAGCAGGTCAGAGCCCCTTTGCGTGCCATCCGCTTGCGCCGCGCCGTGTCCGCCCCCTCGGTAATCGCCAAAAACGACCCAATCGCTGCAAAAGGGTCCACCAGAAAGAAGATCGAACTGAGCGCCAGCACAGAAAACCGCACCAGCGGCGCATGGCTCAACTCGTGCAACGCCATCTCGGCAGGATTGGTCCAGATCATCTCTTGAGGCTAGAACATTTCCCCTTCCAGCCGCCAGAGGCCCGCCGAAAAGCCAGGAACTTGAAGCCCCCCTGCCACTGAAGCGAATGTCCACTTCGGCGTAAGTGGGTGCCCCATCTTCGGCACGTCTTTGTTGTTGTGCCTAAGGTGGGATATCTATAACTACAGATCTTTATTGTCCTCGATAGAACGGTATACTAATTTTGGAGCCGGAAGAACCAAATTCGATTTCCCGGCTTAAAGGAGCTTCTCAGTGAAATTGACTCGCAATAATGTGGCAGTCTTCTTCCTCGCCGCCGCTGTCGCCATTCCCGCGCTTGCCCAGAGCGGCACTGACGTTTACAAATCGAAGTGCCTCATGTGCCACGGCGTCGACGGCCTGGCCGCCACCAATGTCGGCAAGGCAATGAAGGTTACGTCCTTCAAGGATCCGGCGGTCGTCAAGTCCACTGACGCTCAAATGTTCGCCGTCATCAAAAACGGCAAGGGCGCCAATATGAAGCCGTTTGCCGGCAAGCTTACCGACGGCCAGATCAAATCCGTTGTCGCCTACATCCGCACACTGCAGAAATAGCGATTCCCTCCGCCGGCGGACGTGCTGGTTCGCGCGTCCGCCGCAGTTTTTTTGCTGTGCGGGCTTTAGGTTCCGCGCGGAGTCGATTCTCTCCACAGAAAGCTGATCTTCCCTCTTTATCCTCTAAATATGTGATGTGCGTCACAGACCCAAATCTCTTATAATCTCTACGGTTCACTCACCACGTGTTGCCGGAGCATTTCCCCCACGGATCGCTCAGATAGATTTGCACGTTGGTGTTCAGCGCGGGAGGTCAAAGCGTTTGGCTAGGAATCACAAAAACTTCAGAGTCTCCAAACAGCATTTGCGGCAGGGGGTGCGGTAAGTGTGCGCTAACCATGCTCCCGATCCCTCGCGCCGCCGCGCCATTGAAATCTTCCTCGGCGGCGGTCTGCTTGCCTCTCTGGCATCCTTTCTTTATCCCGTGCTGCGCTACTTTGTTCCTCCGGAGGTTACCGATCTCGGCGGTGACGAAGTAATCGCCGCCAAGCTCGGCGAGATGAAGCCCAACTCCGGCAAGATTTTCCGCTTCGGCAGCAAGCCCGGCCTGCTCATCCTGAACGCCGACGGCACCTTCCGCGCACTCTCCGCCACCTGCACCCACCTCGGCTGCATCGTGCAGTATCGCCCCGACCTGCATGAGATCTGGTGCGCCTGCCACAACGGAACCTACGACCTGAACGGCCGCAATGTCTCTGGTCCGCCGCCCCGGCCGCTCACCGTCTTTGATGTTCACCAGCGCGGCGACGAGATTGTCGTCAGCCGTAAGCGGGAGGCCTGATCGTGATCGCCGCTCTGATTCGCTGGCTCGATGAACGCCTTCACCTGGACGAGCTGATCGCTCCCTTTAAGCACAAGACCGTCCCGCAGCATCGCCTCTCCTACTGGTATTTTTTTGGCGGCATCACGCTCTTCCTCTTCATGATTCAGGTGCTCACCGGAATCCTGCTGCTCCTCTACTATCGCCCCGGCGCCAACGAAGCCTTTGAGAGCGTGCAATACATCATGACCCGGGTGCAGTTTGGCTGGCTCATTCGCTCCATCCATTCCTGGTCCGCCAACCTGATGATCTTCACCGCCTTTGTGCACATGTTCAGCGTGCTTTTTCTCAAAGCCTACCGCAAGCCGCGGGAGCTGACCTGGGTCACTGGCGTGATTCTTCTTTTGCTGGTCATGGGATTCGGCTTCAGCGGCTATCTGCTCCCCTGGAACACGCTGGCTTTTTTCGCCACCAAAGTCGGCACGGAGATTGCCGGCCAGATTCCGCTCATCGGCCGGCCCATGATGATCTTCCTGCGCGGCGGAGAAGAGGTTACCGGCGCCACGCTCACTCGCTTCTTCGGATTCCATGTCGCCGTGCTGCCCGGCATCGTAGTCGTGCTCATCGCCATCCACCTCTTTTTTGTCCAGCGCCAGGGCATGAGCGTTCCTCCCAAAGTAGAAGCTGAATGGATCGCAAATCCCTCCGCGCGCCGCGAAATGAAGTTCTTTCCTAACTTCGCTCTGCGTGAGCTCATGGCCTGGTACGTGGCCATGGGCGTGCTCGCCGCGCTGGCCGCCATCTTCCCCTGGAACCTCGGTGTCAAGGCCGACCCCTTCATCTCCGCTCCGGCCGGAATCAAGCCCGAGTGGTACTTCCTCTTCATGTTTCAGACCCTCAAAATAATTCCCTCCAAAGTCTGGATCATCGACGGTGAAGTGCTCGGCGTACTGGGTTGCAGCCTCGCCGGATTGCTGTGGCTGCTGCTGCCCTTCTTTGAAAACGAAAAATCCTCCCGCTCCAAATCCTGGGTCACCGGAATCTCCATCTTTGCCCTGGTGTACGTAATAGGTATGACTGTCTATGGCTTCCTTGCGCAATAAATTCCGGCTCACGTCCGCCGCCCGCTTCGCCGCGCTGGCCTGCTCCATCCTGCTCGCGCCGTCCCTCTACGCGCAGGCCGTCAACTCCTGCCTGGACTGCCACTCCTCCCTGGACGGCGCTCTGCAAGTCACTCCGGAAAAATTCTCTCAAGACATCCACGCGCAGAAGGGACTCACCTGCGTCAGTTGCCACGGAGGCGACGCCTCCAGCTACGATCCCGACCAGGCCATGAGCCGCAAAGCCGGTTGGAAGGGCAAGATCGATCGCAAGCAGGTTCCGCAGTTGTGCGGCAGTTGCCATTCCAACCCGGCTTACATGCGCCAATATAACCCCAGCCTGCGCACTGACCAGCTCGACCAGTATCACACCAGCATGCACGGCAAGCGCCTCGCCGCGGGCGATACCAAGGTGGCCGTCTGCACCGATTGCCACAGCGTTCACGATCTCCGCCCACCCAGCGATCCCCGCTCCACCGTCAACCCCGTCAACGTGGCCAAGACATGTTCGCGCTGCCACTCCGACGCGGCGCTCATGAAGCCCTACGGCATCCCCACAGATCAGTTTGCCAACTACTCCACCAGCGTCCATCACGACGCCATGGTGGTGCGCGGCGATCTCAGCGCGCCCACCTGCACCACCTGCCACGGAAATCACGGCGCTCTGCCGCCCGGTGTCGACAAGGTGCAAAACGTCTGCGCCAACTGCCACGTCTTCCAGGCGCAGATGTACGGAAAAAGCTCGCACTTCAAAGCTTTTCAGGAGAAGGGTCTTCCCGGCTGCGTAGTCTGCCACAGCAATCACGCCATCCACATGCCATCCGACGCCATGCTCGGCACCGGCCCCACCGGCGTCTGCATGAAGTGCCATGCTCCCGGCGATCATTGTGACAAGGCGCGCGCCGCCATCCTCACCGACCTCACCGAGCTCGATCAGTCCATCAAGAACGCCGACCAGTCTCTGCGCCTCGCCGAGTCCGCCGGCATGGAAGTCAGCGAAGCCCGCCTCTCTCAAGACCAGGCGCAGGATTCGCTCACCAAAGCCCGCGTCACCATCCATACCTTCCAGACCGCTCTGGTCGACGCGGATATTCAGGCCGGCATGAAAATCGCCGCCGCCAATCTCAAAGCCGGTCAGGACGCAATGGTCGAGCGCAACCATCGCCGCATCGGCCTGGGCATCTGCCTCCTCGCCATCGCCTTCATGCTCATCGGCCTCTGGCTCTACATCAAAAAACTCGAGAGCTAATCGAAGTTGAAGGGTTAATTAACTTCTGCATTATTCTGAATTAGGTCGATGATGCTCCGTGCCCCATCCATTCGCGTTTTCTGCGAATGGGTGGGATACCACGAAGCCAACCAGGGGAGGTCTTGTATCAGGGCACGACTTTACAGCTTGCGGAAAAATTCGTTCGGAGTCGCGCGAAGTGTCAGTCGTCCACCGGCTTCGCCGACCCACGGGGAATGAAACTTCCGCTAACTTGCTAACTTGCGATCTCCGCGTAGCGGAGGCTAACTTGCTGCACTTGTTCAAAAACTTTGGGTGCCCCACCCTCGGCACGTCTTTGGTTTTGTGCCTGGGGTGGGATACCACGAAGACAAACAAGGGAGGTCTTGTATCAGGGCACGACTTTAGTCGTGCCGAAAAACAACAAAATGTATGCTGGGCTTTAGCCCCTGCGGCAACCATGTTCCAAAATCTCCGCACCATCCACCAACCACTCCGCGCCGAAACGCATCCCACGCCACACATTTTCGCGCTGCCGTTATTCTCAAAACTCCCCGCAATGTCATAACCAAACAAGAATCCAACAACCCAAAATGCAATCCAACATTAACAGGAGCAAGAATGTCAACACCCTATGATGTGGCCATCGCCGGCGGCGGCCTCGGCGGCGCCTCTCTCGCCAAGAACCTCGCGGAGAGTGGCGTCAATGTCCTGGTCATCGAGCACGAGCGCCAATTCAAGGACCGCATTCGCGGCGAAATGATGTTTCCATGGGGCCACGCGGAAGCCCACTCCCTCGGCGTCGCCGAATCTTTATCCAATGCCGGCAGCAACGAGATCCACTGGGTGGACACGTATGTGTTGACTGATAAGGTGGACCATCGCCAGGTCGTCCCCACCACACCGCAGCTATTGCCTTGCCTCGCCTGCTATCACCCCGCCATGCAGGAGTCGCTGCTCCGAGCGGCATCCGCCGCGGGAGCCACCGTGCGTCGCGGCGCAGCGGTTCGCCGAGTGCAGCCGGGCGCAGCGCCATCGCTGGTGGTTGAAGAAAATGGCCGCGTCGAAACCATCTCCGCGCGCATGGTGGTGGGGGCGGACGGCCGATCATCTGTTGTGCGTTCTTCGGCGCGCTTCTCGCTCCTGCGCGATCCCGATGTCAGGATGATCGCCGGGGTTTTGCTCGAAAATGTGCCTGCGGCGGATGACACCGCGGATGCCATCTACAATTTTGGGCTGGGCCAGCTCGTCGTCGTCGCTCCCCAGGGTGGCGGACGCGTGCGCATCTATCTCTGTTACCACCACGGCACGCAGGCGCGCTTTCAGGGAACTGCGGATCTGGCAAGGTTCATCGCGGGCTGCAAGAGGACAGGCGCAAGCGATGCACTCTTCGGAGATGCTCATCAGGCCGGTCCATTGGCAACCTTTAGTTGCGCGCACTGCTGGGTCGATCATCCCTATCGCGACGGAGTGGCGCTGCTCGGTGACGCCGCGGCAGCCAGCGATCCCACCCAGGGCCAGGGCCTTTCGCTCACCTTGCGCGATGCCCGTGTGCTGCGCGATCACTTGCTCAGTTCCAGCGATTGGGACGCTGCCGCTCGCGCCTACGCCGCCGAACATGATGGCTACGCCGGCCGCCTGCATACCTTCAACCAGTGGATCACTGAGCTGTATCTCACCACAGGTCCGGATGCCGATGCCCGCCGCACCCGCGTCATGCCGCTGATCGCGGAAGACCCCAGCCGCCAGCCGGACTCGATCTTCAGCGGGCCTGATTTCCCCGCGGATGAAGCCGCCAGAAAACGATACTTCGGCGAAGATTGACACCCTTCCTCTCCCTTCAGCTTCTGAGATGATCTGTTGAAGGGTACGGGCTTCAGCCCGTACATCACCCCATCCCCAAGTTTTAGAAAATCAACCAGCGCGACGAAGTCGCGCTCAAATCCGATCAAGCCATAAACTTCGGGTGCCCCACCCTCGGCACGTTTCTGTTTTTGTGCCTGGGGTGGGATACCACGAAGCCAACCAGGGGAGGTCTTGTATCAGGGCACGCCTTACAGCTTGCGGAAAAATTCGTTCGGAGTCGCGCGAAGTGTCATTCGTCCACCGGCTTCGCCGACCCACGGGGAATGAAACTTCCGCTAACTTGCTAACTTGCGATCTCCGCGTAGCGGAGGCTAACTTGCTGCACTTGTTCAAAAAAACTTCGGGTGCCCCACCCTCGGCACGTCTTTGTTTTTGTGCCTAGGGTGGGATACCACGAATCCTAATCATCCATGCTTTGTATCAGGGCACGGTTTCAACCGTGCCACATTCCCATCCCCAAGTTTTAGAAAATCAACCAGCGCGACGAAGTCGCGCTCAAATCCGACCAAGCCATAAACTTCGGGTGCCCCACCCTCGGCACGTTTCTGTTTTTGTGCCTGGGGTGGGATACCACAACACTCATTAGCGCTGTCTTTGCTTTCTTAAAGCTGTCATCCTGAGTGAGCGCAGCGAGTCGAAGGATCTGACGGGTGCCCCTGGTCCCTCGCATTTGGGGACCAGGGATTCCACAACGGTAAGACTCTTCCTATTCCCTATTCCCTATCACCCTTTCCCCGCCGCCACCTCCTCCTTCATCTTTTCCCAAAGCGCCTCGACCAGCTTGCGAATCCGTCGATTAGCCACCTCGGTTCCTTCCTTCTTCTGCTCCCAGGTCTTTTTCACCCCAGCCATCGCCACTGCCAGCTTCTGCTTCTGTTTCCGCTCCGACTTCTGCCGCTCCACCAGACGTTTTACGTCCTTTGCCGCATGTTCCTCAAAGCTCCCCTTATAAGGCACAATTGCATACACTAGTTTGCACGACATCGCTCGCGCCGCCTTGTCCAGTCCCTGCAGCGAAATCTTGTCCTTCCACTCCGCCCGCTCCATCCGAAAGACCGCCGACGGGCTAACCCGCAAGTCCTCGGCAATCCCTCTCGCTGTAAGCCCCTGCGCCTTGCGCACCGCGCGCAGCCATCCTCCCGATGGCCGGTGTACCCTCCGCGCCATCAAATACGACCGTAGTTTTCGGTCCAACTCTCTCTGCGCGATCATCTGCATCTTCCACTCCATGCCTCTTCTCCTCTCCCAACTCGCACCCGCTACCTGGTTTTTTCTGACTTTCCCCCATTCTCCCCCTTATGTGCATAATGATCTGCAACCATTTCTCAAAAACCGGTGCGTTAGAGCGCACTATTTTGCAAAAACCGGTGCGCTTTAGCGCACCATTTTGCAACTCCGAATCAAGGCGCCGCACTACAATCGTTTCGTGCTCCCTGAAGCCCAACGCGACGTGTTCCAGGTAGTCCTTGTCTCCCCGCGTAACCCCCTTAACATCGGCGCCGTAGCCCGCGCCATGGCCAACTTCGGTCTTCGCCGCCTCTCGGTTGTAGCCCCCTTTGATCCCACCTGGCGCGAGGCCCGCTCAGCCATCGGCGCCCCGGAGCTGCTCATAAACGCAATAGAATCAGCAACTCTGGCCGAAGCCGTGGCGAGTTGCACCCTGGTCGTCGGCACCGGAACCCAGGCCCGCCGCAAGCCCGAACAGAGGGTTGTCCCGCTGCCGGAGCTAGCCCCTATGGTCAGCCGCGAACTGGCCTGTGGAGGCCGCGTAGCCCTGGTCTTCGGCCCTGAAAAACATGGACTTACGCGCGAAGACCTCTCCTTCTGCCACATCCTGGTCGAGATCCCCACAGACCCCCTCCAGCCCTCGATGAACCTGGGCCAGGCCGTCGCCGTCTGCCTCTACGAGCTCACCCGCCCCGCCGAATCTTCACAGGCAAACCCTGTACCTTCAGTCACTTCCGCTACTCCCTCCGAGCGTCTTGATCTGCTTGCCGGGGTCATCGAAGAGGCTATGCAAGCCGTCGGCTACTCCCCGCGCGCCATGCAGCCTGCCAACCGCCATGACCTCCGCCTGCTGCTCCGCCGGCTCTCGCTCTCCGCGCAAGACACGCGCCGCATCCTCGGCCTCTTCCGCCGCATCCTATGGCGAATCAACCACTTAGGGCATTAGCGTATTTCTGTTCGACGGCAGAAGCAAATTCCTGTTAGAGTGTCGCTCATAGGCTCATCCATGTTCATGCCTCTGGTTCGGCATAATTCCTCCTATTTGGCGGCTTTAGCTCGTCTTGTCGCCGCATCCTGCTTTGCCGTGCTGGCGTTTGCTCTTTCCACTCCCGCGCAGCAACCCACACAACCCGATACGGCTCAACAGCCTACAGCCCCAGCAGCAACTGCGCCGCAGGCGCAGATGGCCCCATCGCAGGTGGTGCAGGAGACCGGCGGTATTACGGAAACAGAACTCAAACAGTTGCTGGTTGGCAAGGAACTCTACCTGCGCGACGGCTACCTGGACAACTCCCTTAGTTTCAACGAGTACGGCCACCTCATCGGTCACTCCCCACAGGGCTCCTACACACTCAGTGCCATCCAGATTGACAGGGTGCGCATCACCAAACACAAGGTCACGCTGGAAGGCGCGCGCTATGGTCTGCACTTTTTGGGTCAGATGGCTTTCGAGGACTCTTCAAGCGCTTTTGACCGAGTCCGCATCACCCCCAACAAGAAAGAGGTCAAGATTACCATCGACCGCGAGATGGTCGTGAAGCCAAAGAAGGACAAGGAAGCCAAGGGCAGCAAGGAACACACAACAGGCAAGGAAGAAAACGAAAAAGGTAGTAAATTCTGGCACTTGAAGCGAGCCTCCACTCCATCCGCCGAGCAGGCGCAGCCGGCACAGCCACAAGCGGCCGCTCCAAAAACTGCGCCCGAGCCTGAAGAAATGAGCGAGGCCGATCAACTCAAGGCCTCCATCGCCGCTACGCCAGAGGAAGAGCGCCCGGCCGACCCCAAGAGCGTGACCACCACTGTCTCTCCGGCGCACGCCATCGACCAGGTTTTCGCTCAGGGACTCGACGAACGCATGATGGCCAGCCTGCCCGACTTCTGGAAGCTGTACTACCAGGCCGTGGCCGCCAAGGCCGACTACCGGCCCAAAGACCCGGCCGTCCTCCGCCAGAACAGCGTGGATCAGAAGGCGCGTCTGCTGACCACTTTCGCGCCGGACTCAAATGAATTCGCCCAAGCCAACGGCGTGGCCGGCATGGCCCTTTATCACACCGTTGTCGGCTCTGACGGCAAGGCGGCCGAGATCGCGGTCGGCCGGCCCATCGGCTTCGGGTTAGACGAGAACGCCGTCACGTCCATCCGCAAGGCAAAATTTTCGCCGGCCATTAAAGACGGCAAGCCGGTTCCGGTGTTGTTGGACTTGGTGGTGCGGTTCCGTATCTTATCCAAGCGTACCGCTGTTCACGCAGAGCCAGAGCCGGCCGACAAACCCGCCGAACCTATCTTGCCCGGCCCCTACAGCGTGCCGCGGTAGTAAGGCTGGAATGGTGTGGCACAAGACAGCCTTAAGACAAATTTCCTGTATTTGTCTTAGCTGTAATACATAGTCTGGCTCAAGACCAGATCAGCTTTGACGCTCCTCTTATGGCTGCCACAACTCCACCCTGTTGCCCTCGGGATCCCAAATCCAGGCAAAGCGTCCGTAGTCAAAATCTTCATCGTCCACTCGAAAATTCACCATGGAACTCTGCGGCCCATCGCCGAAGTAGGCTGTGTCGAGCGGGAAGTGACAAAAGACGGTCATACCAGTGGACTCCGGACCGTCGAAGCCCATCGAACCGCCGCCCAAGGCGGGTACGCCCAGATTTGTTGCATACCAGGCGGCCAGAGCCTTGGGATCCCGCGCTTTGAGGAAGACGCCTCCAAAACCTACGACTTTCGCCATCACTAATCCTCCTGTCGTAAAATCTCTTCGAGTTTGGGTTTGTGCTTGGTGGCGCGACCGGTGCGCGGCTCTGTATTGATCACGCGCACCGGTTTAGGCTGGCCCACACGCTCACGGGCGTTGGCTTTGACCGCTTTGGTGGCCGAAAATTTCCCTGGCTTGCGTTTCGTCATGACTAGTATGAGTATGGAGGAAGTCCTGCGGGAGTGGAAGGGCCCTCCGGGTTTTCAGCGTTGAGGTTCTGGTCGCTGAAGCAGGAGAGAGCCGGGGTTCCTGGCCGCAGGTTTTCGCCGAGATGGAGAGCTGAAAACCATGGAAGAGCGCGATTTTTTTAACGAAACAACCGAACAGCGCAGTCACACACTGACTTGTCCCAAGTGTGGTCAGTCAGGCGAATACAAAGTTACCTGGGTAGTCCGTCGCAAGCGGGCGCAACTGCCCCGTGGCGCCGACGAGCGGGACCGCGCCAAGTTCGCCAAGGCGCAGTCTTACATGGTCAGAAGCGACGAAAAACTGGCCTGCGGCAACATCCGCTGCCGCAAGGCCTTCGAAATTAGCTCTTTGCAGTCGGTGGCCTTTTTGACCGACTGAGTTGGGTTGCAGCGAGATTGCCTACCCGCGCTTGAGCAGATGCAAGGATGATCCGCCCTGCACCCTTCCTGTACACACATCCAACGCCCGCGTCTTAGGCGCACAACTTTTGGTCTTACAGATTGGAATCGTCTTAACCACTTCTCTTGTTCCGCTCACCGCCGGAGGCTGGTGTGCATAAATTTCTTCGAGGAGGAACTATGAACACTTCCGCAATTTTCAATTCCAAACGGCCAGCCGCCTTGCTTGCCCTTGCAGCATTGCTATGGACCGTGCCCGCCCTGGGCGCACAGGAACTCAAGCCCATCCAGTTGCCAAAGCCACAGGGGGCCGCTGGAATGTCCCTGATGCAAGCCCTGGCCGAGCGCAAAACCACGCGCGCATTTCTGGACAAGCCGCTCCCGACGCAAACCCTTTCCAACCTCTTGTGGGCAGCCTTTGGCGTCAACCGGACCCGCGAAGAAAAGCCGGGACTGGGCCGAACGGCTCCTTCGGCCATGAACAAGCAGGAGGTTGAACTGTACGTGGTTCTTGCCCAGGGCGTCTACGTTTATGAGGCCGAGGCCAATCTCCTGCGTCCTGTTGTCGCTGGCGACCTGCGCGCCAAGATGGGAGCGCCTCCCGCCGGGCAGGCAGCCGTCACACTGGTTTATGTGGCTGATCCCAAGCTCAACTACGCGCAGGTGGACGTGGGTTTTATCGGCCAAAACGTCTACCTGTTTGCCGCCTCCGAGGGGCTGAACGCGTGGTTCTATGCCCTCCACGGGCAGCAGGATGCAACGGCCGTAGCCGCTGCGCTGAAACTGCCCACCGAGATGCGTCCTCTTTATGCGCAATCGGTGGGGTATCCACCTAAGTAGCCGCATCTTCAGGGCCAGAAATGCATCAGAACAGGCAGAGCGGGAGTTGCGCCGTTTCGATGGCGCCGGTCCCGAGGCATGTGATTCAATCGGAAGAGTGAGCGGGTCGGAAGCTACCAACGAGGCCCGCCTGGAGAATCAAGCATGGCAAATTCCCTGCTTCCCCCGGAAGAGCGCCACTTAACCCCTGACCAGGTGGAGGCGCTGGACAAACGGCGCGAACTGGGCCACACTTTGCTGGTCATTGCGGGTATGTTTGCGGCCATCGCCACCATCCTGCTGTTGTGGGTGGGTCAGGATCTGACCTGGTCGCCGGGCTGGGCGCATCCCATGGCCTACTACTTCGCAGTTGCGCTGGCTGTCATCGCGGTCTGCGGCGTTACCGGTTTTTTTCTCCGCCGTGGTACACCGCGAATCGACTGAGCCTGAGCTGCTCTCCGGGCCTGATGCCCTTTTTATAGCCTGCGCTCCGGGAATGGCCCTACGGAACTGGGCGCTGCTTTTTTTCGTACAATACAAAGTAAGGAACCGCACCACCGCATCGAGGAGTCGGAATTCCTGAAGTCCTCTTGCTCCATAATGCGCATCGGCAACTGAGATGTTGTTATAGAGCATGAGGATAGTACCTTTCCCCCGAATAAATGTGACCGGCGTAATGTGCGCCGCGGGCGCAACAGCATTTTCCTGCCGCCTGAAAACCACTGCGTTTAAGAATTGCGGAAACACTCCTGACACTGGACCATTGAATGACCAAAAAGACGGCAACCCGCATCCCGCTCGACGACCTTCTTGTCTTCCACCAGGTGGCACGCTCGCTCACTTCGAGCTTTGACTTGGATACGATTCTGCGCACCATCATGGAGCATATGGAGCGGTTCGTCGAGGCGGAGTTGTGGACTCTGCTGATGCTGGATGAAGCGCGCCAGGATCTCTACTATGCGATTGCAGCGGGACGGGAAGAGGCGTCGTTGCGCGGCCTGCGCGTGAAGGTAGGCGAGGGCGTGGCCGGATGGGTGGTGGAGCACGGCGAGACGCTGCTGGTTCCCGAGGCCCAGAACGATCCGCGGGTCAAGGAAGAGCACGGCGCTAAGCCGAATACGGTTCGCTCGGTCATCGCTCTTCCCTTGCGCGGACGCAAGGGTACACACGGCGTCATCGAAATCTTCAACCCTCGCGCCGACCAGCTCACCGACTATACCATCGCCTTTCTGCACATCCTGGCCGACCACGCGGCCATCGCTATCGAGAATGCACACGACGTGGCCCGCATCCAGCAGTTAACCATCACCGATGACTGCACCAAACTTTACAATGTCCGCCATCTTTACGAGGTGCTGGGCCGGGAGATGGAGCGATGCGGGCAGCTGGAGCTGCCAGTGAGCCTGGCCTTCCTAGACCTGGACCATTTCAAGCTGGTGAACGATGAGCACGGCCATCTGGTGGGCAGCGAACTTCTGGCACGCGTCGGCGAGCGGCTTCAGGAGTTGAGCCGCAAGCATGATTGGTGCTTCCGCTACGGCGGCGATGAGTTCGTGATCCTGATGCCGGAGACCGGCGCCGCAGCCGCGCTGACGCAAGCAACAGCGCTGCTCAACAGGCTGATGGAGACCGAATTCCAGATGAAGAACGGCTCGAGGTTGCGCGTTGGAGCCAGCGTGGGCGTGGCCACCGCGCCCAACGACGGCTCAACCGTACATGCCGTTATTGGCGCTGCCGACCTCCGCATGTACTGGGTAAAAGCCAATGGACGCGGGGCGGTAAAGGGAGCCTGAATCCGCGCAGTTCTATTTTTGGCCTTCGTCTTCGCCCAACGGCTTTTCCGTGATTTGCTCCTCGGCGAGCCGCTCGAGCTGGTTGCGCCAGTTCAGCGACTCTACGAAACTGCGCGACTCGCGCCAGCCAGGTTCCACGATGACATGCAACTCCAAATAGACGCGCGTGCCGAGCAGCGATTCTATCTGGCGACGGGCGCCGGTGCCGATCTCTTTCAGCTTGGAGCCGCCTTTGCCGATCAGAATTGCTTTTTGCCCTTCGCGCTCACAATAAATTGCTGCCGCGATGCGGGTGAGCGGCAGGCGTGCCGGGGCTTGATTTTTCTTGCGCGGGGGAGCTGGCGGCTCGGCCTCTTCGAAGCGCTCAATGACAACAGCCGATGCGTAAGGAACCTCTTCGCCGGTCTCAACCAGGATGTTCTCGCGAATCAGCTCGGCGACCATGAAGCGCTGCGGCTGGTCGGTGTATTGTTCTTTGGGGTAGAAGCGCTCTCCCACTGGCAGCACCTCGACGATCTTGCGGACCAACAGATCGAGTCCGTCGCGCTTTCGGGCGCTGACCGGGAAGACTTGCTCAAAGCCGAAGTGCCGGGTGAGCGTGTCAATCAGCGGCAGAAGCTGGTCTTTGGCGACGAGATCGATCTTGGTAAGCACGAGGAAGACCGGGCAGTCGAGTTTGCGGATGAGGCCAAACAGGAATTCATCTTCGCTGGCCCAGTTGGTGCGCTCGTGCTTTGGTTCCGCTGACGGCTCTGCGGCGGCTTCCAGTTGCACGCGGCGCGTAGAGTCCATGAGCACCAGTACCAAGTCGCGGGTCTCCAGAGCTTCATAGACCTCCTGCAACATACGGCGGTCGAGATGCGAGCCGGGTTTGTGCACGCCGGGCGTATCGACAAAGACGATCTGCGCCGCCGGATGTTCGCCCTTACGTGCCGGAACCTCGAGCACTCCGGCAATGCGGTTGCGGGTGGTTTGCGGCTTGGCGGAGACAATGGCTACCTTTTCGCCGATGAGGGCGTTCAGCAGCGTGCTTTTGCCGACGTTGGGCCGGCCGAGAATGGCGACAAATCCTGATTTCAAAGGGGAATATGCTCCTGATTGAGTTTACGGTATTTTGAACTGGAACATATTTGCGGATTATTCAGGCTGCCCGGAAGCAGACTTGGCAACCGTCGGGAAGATGCGCAGGCGCTCGACGCGGCGGTCGGTGGAGGCGACGACCTCCATGCGGAGGCCCGCCTGTTCCAGGACAACCACTTCTCCGGCAAGGGGAATGCGGCCTTGAATCTCGCTAACCAAGCCGCCGAGAGTGGTGGCGTCGTAGGCTACGCCCAGATCGCCGAGGCCAGCCTGCTCGCCGAATAAGTCAGGCAATTGATCTACTGGAAAGTTGCCGGGAACCAGCCAAACACCGCTGGGCTCGCGCTGCGGCTCCACATCGTCTTCGTGCTCATCGTGGATTTCGCCGACGATCTCTTCGAGCAAATCCTCGATGGTGACAAGGCCGGAAACGCCGCCATACTCGTCGATGACAATGCGCATGTGCTGCTTTTCGCGCTGCATCTCGCGCAGCAGCTCGTAGCCGCGCTTGGTTTCAGGGACGAAGACCGCGGGGTGCTGGATCGAGGCCACGGTGCGGGCGCCTGCATCGGTGTCGGAGATTTGCAGCAGGTCATGGGCAAATACGATGCCGGTAATGTTGTCGATGGAGCCGGAGAAAACCGGAACGCGCGAGAAGTTGTGTTCGCGCAGTTGCTCCAGCAACTTTTCGAGAGTGAGATTCGCGGGCACGGCAAAGACTTCGGGGCGCGGAGTCATCACCTCGCGGACCAACTTGTCGCCGAACTCGACGGCTGAGCGGACCAGTTCGCGGTCGCTCTCTTCCAGAATGCCTTCCTCTTCGCCGGCTTCGAGCAGCGCCTCAACATCATCAGCGGTCTCTTCGGCAGGAGTGGCAGGCTCCTCGGCCAGAGAAGCCACTGAAAAGAAGAAGCGTACGAAGACGGTGATAGGCGTCATGAGCCACAAAAGAAAACGAATAGGCCAGACCATCCGCGCCACCCAGCGGCCCTGTGTGCGGTTGAAGAGCAGAGCGGGCAGAAGCTGGTTGCAGAAGACCACTACCAGCACCAGGACAAGAACGGCCTGGGCAATCTCAGCGGGAGTAGGCCGGGCGAGAAGTGGAGCGCGATCGAAGAGGACCGCGCCGAAGCCGAGCGCGATCAGGCCCAGGACGAGCTGCTGAAGGACCACCGCGCAGAGTCCGGCGTGCTCGCGGGTGAGGCCGAGTTGCGGCTCGATCAGTTCCTCCCAGGCGTCGAGGTTCTCCTCGATCTCGCGGGTGAGGATTTTGCCGAACTCGGAGTAGACGCGACTGATGTAAGAGGCCAGCGTCTCAACCAGGACCAGCAATACGATGATGAAGATGAAGAGCGGGGTCATGGCTTCTTCACCTTTGCAGCACGCTCAATCAGTCCTTGCGGCAAGCCGAGCTTGGCGCGGAGCTGCCGTTCGCGGCGGGCCATTTTGCCGTTGTCCGCTTCATGGTCGTGACCGGCGAGATGCAGCAGGCCATGGAGGATGAGGACTTTGATTTCGGTCGAGAGCGAGTGACCTTGGTCGATAGCTTGCTTTCGCGCAGTGGGAACGGAGATGGCCAGGTCGCCGGCAATTTCTTCTGTGCCGATGCCTTCGGCGGGAAAAGAGCCATCAGCCGGAAACGAGAGGACGTCGGTGGCTTTGTCTTTGCCGCGAAACTTGCGGTTGAGCTTGCGGAGGTACGCGTCGGTGGTGAGCAGGATGTTGACTTCGCCGCTCAGACAAACTGCCTGTTGTGCTTCAGCGAGAAAGCGGTTCAGGGTCGGTTTGGCATGTATCCGGAGGTGCCAAGGAACGGCAACCACGCGCTTGTGGCCGCGAAGATGCGACACATCGATTGTGCGCGGCGCGGAGACGGGTACCAAGTCTGGGTCGATGAGGATCATCGTGCGCGGGGCCGCAGTGTGCGCGGCTCCGGTTAATTCTCATTCTACGCGGGTTCGTCAGCTCCCACCTATCCCTTCTCCCCGGCGATCATCATGCGCCGTCCCTATGGGACTCCGGATATATTGCTGGTTTCCTCAACCTTACGCTGAAGCGCGGGGCTAACCAACACTGCGCCTACGGCACGGGCGATGGGCTGCTCTTCCTCCAGCACGGTCGACGAGCTACTCAGCCTGCGTTTCTCGACTTTCATCGGCCTCACGTCTT
>JBEKFS010000117.1:0-10479 GCA_050013195.1 Occallatibacter sp. | reverse complement strand
TCGCATAGTACTGGCGATATCCTTGTGTCCTGCGTAGGCTTGAACCGTCCTTAAATCGATTCCATTTCGAAGCAGGGTGGTGATGTAGGTCCGCCGGAACCGATGCAATGTCCATTCCTTGCACTCACGGCGTTTTGATTTGCACCCTAGGCAGCGCCCACAATTCAGCTTGGCCCGCCGCGCCAGCGTCTTCAGCGCAAACAACAACTTCGTGTTTGGGTTACCGTTCTTGGTACCAAGAATGAGCGATTTCCCGCCGTGTTGCTCCTTCCACGCCTTTAGTTCATCAAGCACGTCGTCCGGGACGGGCACAAACCTCTGCTCGTGCGTTTTTACGCGGAAGTTCCACCGCGGCTTTCCCTGAATCCTAAGCGTCTTATCGGCAGGATTGATGTCGGAAAACTCCAGGTGCATCAATTCTTGATCGCGCAGCCCGCACTTGAGAGCAAGCAGAATCGCCACCTTCATATATGGCCCTGCATCAGCTAGGACCGTGCTGATGTCATCGCTGGTGTAGATCGTCGGCAGCGTTTCTTCGTACTTGGGAACAGGCGGCAGGATGGATTTGTCGATCCCTGCAAAGCGGAGCCAAGACGTCAGGCGCTGATGCTTGTTAGCAACCGTACGGTCACAGCATTTGCGCCTGCGCAGCTCGGCATGGAATTTATATATATCCTCCCGCGTAATTTCATCGACGTAAGTTTTTCTGTTGAACAACTTTCTGAACTCGTCGCCAACCAGTCTCGCCTGTTCCGCAGCCTCCATCGCGCCGCGTTGCTCCGCATCTCGGATGTAGGCAGCGGCGGTCTTGGCCAGCGTCTGTCGGTCCTCTTTGTCTACGAATGTTCCACCGGCACTCTCAGCAGCGTTCTTCGCCGCCGTCTTGCTTGGGCTCTTTTCCAGCTTCTTGCGCTCAGCGTCCGCGTCCGCCGCACCGCTTTTGAAGGGCCTGTATTTCGCTTGACGGTTTTCGTAAAAGCGAAGCTCATAGGCAGGATCGGCGAACATCACCTGTTGATTCCCTACCTGCGCATATCCAGGCCGAATGCGTCCGTTACCTCCGTAGGCGGCTGGCAGGCGCCGCCATTTTCCGTCCACCTTTATGCGCAGCATTACTATGACGGAACGCTCCTTCGTTGTCATGCTTGTCATGCTTTTACCACTCCTGAGGTCATTCTAGCATGACAAAAGCATGACAACAGACAACACATGGCATAATCTTTGATTTTAATGCTGTTTTCTAGAGAATCCCACTCTCTCCGCCAGTAAGTGAGCAGGGGCATGGATGGCTGGATGATGAGCGGCCATTTCGCAAGGGAAATTATTTAGTTTACACACCCCATTTCATGTCGCAACGTGTCGTTCGAAGCACACTTAAATTGCCTTTTTCAGGCTTTGGAGTGCGGGTGACGCGCGCATATAGGCACATGTAATTCTGTCATGTGAGCTGTTTTCGACGCGTTTTCGCCACGCGTTCGCCTATAGCGTTCTATCATGTTTTTTATGTGCAGGTTAAGGTGGATTATTAGCAGGAAATTTAGGGGAGTTGACCTAGTCATGAGCTAGGTCAATCACAGCTATCAGCTATCAGCCG
Source organism: Occallatibacter sp. (assembly GCA_050013195.1). Taxonomy (GTDB): domain Bacteria; phylum Acidobacteriota; class Terriglobia; order Terriglobales; family Acidobacteriaceae; genus Telmatobacter. The sequence goes on along the minus strand of JBEKFS010000117.1, from coordinate 8,885 downwards.
TCAGTTGTCATGGATTAGGGGTTAGGGGTTAGTGTCCAGCCACCTGCGATGGGGCAAGCGACCCCCTCGGCAGGCTCCCGTCGACGAAAGGCAGGCTCAGGGAAGGCTTTCGACAGGGCAGCAAGGCAGGCTTTGGGTTGCCCGCAAACACTTCCGACAAGCCGACTCCCAAGGAACAAATACGGTTCCTTTTCATCCTGTCTGGCCCAGGCCAGTTGCACGCTTTTCGGTACCGATCAGTCCTCAACAAGGGAATTGGCGATTCGCAACAACCGATAACTCCTCCTGGCGACATCGGTGTTTACTGATACGAATCCAAAACTCGGCGGCCAACTGTATTGTCGTGATCCGGGATGAATGAATTGAAAACGCCTGGTCGACCCTTCGATGTAGTTGCAATTTTCTCTCTTGCGCATAGGTGTCCAACTACTACACCAATGCGCGCACCACCACGCCGATCAGGACAATTACCAGGACCAGCCTTGCCATGCGCGCTCAAGCCAACAGCCTCACCAGTGTACGGATGGCACCCGAGATTACCGCGGTGTCGAATCCGAAAATCCGCCCGTCCAGAGCTACTGTCAGGGTCGCCTTCATCACATGAAGTCAGGTCGTATGATCGATTCTCCCTAAGCACAGGCCATCCAGCCGTCTGCCTGAGTCAAACAGAGATTAAGGTGGCTTTCGATAAATGCACGGGTAGAATGCACGCGCCCAGAAGGCCCGCTTCTGTCCCAAGTTTGGCAGGCAATACTTGAGTGCCTCCGCCTGGCATACCGCTTGAAGCAGGTCTACCTGGCGCAGTGAGCGCGAAGACATAACTGCGCCGCTCCAATTCGTCGAACAGAGACGGCGACAGAAGGTTCCATGAATTTGCGACTCCTCCACCGACGACATAGAGCGGCAAATTGAGAATATTGATCAGGCCGGCTAAGCCGATTCCGAGAGCTCGTCCTGTGTTGGCGTAGATGCCCAAGGCATCGGGATCACCCAACCGCGCGGCCTCGGCAAGATCGAGGGCAGTCAGCGATGTACGGTCGCCTTTCAGCAAAGCCAGCCCCGGTGCTTTTCCGGCTCCAATCAGTCGCTCGGCGGCGCTCACAAGAGCAGTCGCGGAGGCGTACACTTCCAAACAACCTGTGTTGCCGCATCCGCAGACAGGTCCTTCGGGATGAATCGTCAGATGTCCGGCCTCGCCCCCCATGCCGGTTGATCCGTGCCACAACTTTCCATCGAGGATGATGCCATTCCCCACGCCGGTGCCAAGAGTCAACATGCACAGAGATTCGACCCCGAGCTGCTTGCCCAATCCTAGTGTGTATTCCGCAAGCACCGCGACGTTTGCGTCACCCTCAATTGCAACCGGCATGCGCAGGCGCTTTTCCATCTCGGCGCGCAGGTTAAAACCGTCCCATCCAGGAAGATTGGGCGGGTGATGAAGCCGTCCAGCGGGAAGCTCAAGGGGCCCAGGCGATCCCACACCAATGCCCACGAGTTTGCGGCCATTCGAGTATTGGTCAAGCAATTGGAGTATGGCGCCACACATGTCATCGACGACCGCGCGAGGGCCAGCCTCAAGGCGAGTAGGCAGCGCGATAGAGCGTAATATGCCAATATCTGGCGTGTATGCCGCAATCCTCAGATTAGTTCCGCCAAGGTCGATGCCGATCGTCAGCTCTTGCCGTTTTTCCAGGGCCATCTCAGATCACCGCAGATGCTCAGATGCAAACACGAATAACGCATCCATTGGTGTTGCAGGGGCAATGCCAATGGAAACAGAAATTACTCTCACTCAAACGCCCGCAATCACCTTGCCTCGATTCCAAAATGCTTAATATGGAAACGATACCATACCTACAATCATAACACGTATTGATTCGGCGATGCATTGAGTTTGGATTGCTGCGAAGCCGGACAAACTGGCTTGCATGTTTCCCCAAGATGCGTAGCGCCGTCGTTAACTTTGTCGCTGGCCGAAAAAAACGTTATGAACGGCCATAAGATTTAATGGTCTCAGAACCGGCCCTTCTTCTACCGGAGACCAATTTCTACCATAAGCAACTTAACTTTTCAGGCCGGGCAGCATAAACTTGTTATGCGGGGACGACCATTACCGGAGCCGCAATTTAATGGCAAAGAATCGTACACATCCAACTCTCAGCCAAGTTGCCCAGAAAGCGGGGGTAGGAACCACTACTGTTTCCCGTGTCATCAATGGTGGCGATCTTGTGAATCCAAAGACACTGGCCCATGTGCGGCGTGTGATCGAAACACTGGGTTATATGCCCAATCAGGCGGCACAGACATTAAAAGGTCATCGTACCAAGACCATCGGCCTTGTAGTCCCCAGCATCGCCGATCCCTTTTTTTCAAGTTGCGCGGAAGCCATTCAAGCCATCGCGTGCGCCAATGACTCACTGCTGATCGTTACAGTAACGGCCAACGACCCCCGCGCCGAGATCGACAATCTGAAGGTGCTCATCCGCCATCGAGTGGATGGCATGATCATTGTGCCGGCCAATTCACAGAGCCCTGCGCTGCGCGAACTACTCGAACGGGTCGCCATACCGGTGGTGGCCATCGATCGCCCAGTCGCCAATTCTGCGATAGCCTCCGTGGTGGCCGACAACCTAAAGGGCGCAACAACGGCTACCCAGCATCTGATCGATCACGGTTACAAGCAAATTGTATGTCTTACAGGTGAAAGTACGTTGTACACGATTCGCGAACGGATGAATGGTTACCGCAAGGCAATCGAATCCGCGCGGTTGACCCCCATCTTCGACACCTCAATCAAGGACTATAAGTCGGCCGAATACGCGATCAAGAGCCTGCTCGACGGACAGAATCCTCCGGATGCCCTTTTTACGACCAAGAACAGCACCACGATCTATGCCTTCGAGGCGCTGCAGCGATTCAACATCCCCGTGCCCAAATCCATAGCCCTGTTAGGCTTTGACGACTTTGAGCTGGCCTCGACGGTTCGCCCATCGATCAGCGTGATCCAGCAGCCGGTGGAAGAGATCGGACGCCGGGCCGCGGAGATTCTCTTCGAGCAATTGTTCGATGAGCGCAAGACCGGCTTTCCCGCGTCTTCCAAACATCGTCAACAAATCAGACTGCACACACGCCTTATCCAGCGCAGTTCCTGCGGGTGTATACCGCCGATTTCCTGAAGTTACAAGCAAGCGCGGATACATAGAAAGCTATTTACACAAAACGTACAAATGCTGCCATCGAGTACATTCCCCGCATCCAGCGCAGGTTTCTGCACCGGATGCGAGGAAAGTATGCGACTCAAAGCTGGCCCAGCATTTTCTTAGAAAACCAGCTTGAGCGCGAGCTGAATCGTGCGTGCGCCATTGTTCTGGTTGCTGTTCTTCGTGGCCGAGATGCTGCTGAAGCCCGTCGTGTTGAAGTTCAACGATCCAGGCTGCGCGAAGGGCGGCGTGTTGGTGGTGTTGAAGGCTTCTGCGCGGAACTGCAGATACGACGATTCCGTGAATTTGAAATTCTTCAGGATTGACGAATCCAGATTGGCGAAATGCGGTCCGCGTACCTGCTGGAGTGGGCCGCCAAGCGGGGAAATATCAGACTGCCCGATGGTGGTAGCCACGGGCGGCTGAGCGAACGCGCTGGGGTTTAGCCATTGCGTGTAGTTATGCGGGCCGGCATAGCGACCCTGGCCGGACACCACGTTGGCAGCGCAGCCGAAGTCGGCAGACGTCGAATTCGGGCAAGTGACCGTGAACGGCTGTCCGCTTTGGAAGGTGTAGAAGCCGTTGATCTTCCACCCGCCCACGATGAGATCCGCGACCTTGCTCATTGATCCGCCGAATTGGCGACCACGGCCGACGGGCAGGTCGTAGGTTCCGGCTATGTGGATGAGGTGTGTGGCGTCGCCGTCACACAAGGCGTAGTCGCCCTTGATGCCGAATCCGGGGAGCCACTGGGCGCGGTAACCAACATTGTACTGCCCGTTCTGCGGCGGGTGCTGGTCGCCCAGGCACTTGGACCAGGTGTAGTTGGCGAGCAGTGTAAGCCCAAAGTTCATCTGGTGCTGATACGTGACCTGCATGGCGTTGTAGCTGCTGGCGGCGTTGGTGGTTTCGTAAGTGCTGTTCTTGGAGAAGTACGGGTAAGGAACATAGTACTGGACGTTGGAGGTGGTGGGCAAAATCTGAGAGGGGCTGTTCGTGTTCCCCAGAATATCCAGGTGACGGCCCTGAGTGGCGACGTAACCCACCTGGATCGCGTCGTGGCTCGTGAACTGATCCTCGACGGTCAGGTTCTCCGTCTGCACCAGCGGCGTCTGGTAGTTGTTCTGGCGGGCGTCGAAGGGAAGGCCCAGATAGTCGGTGCCGATGTATTGACCTCCGACGCAGGAGTTGCCGGACGGGCAAGTAACTGTTGCTGCGTACGGTGTCGGGCTTTGCAGCACGGACGGACTCTGGAAATTAAAGACGTTGAAGGCCGTCTCCATGGTTGCCGCCTGACCCGGAGCCAGCAGCAAGGGGTGATTGGAATCGGGAGCGGGGACGGTCTGGGTGTAGACGAACGGGTAGTTGAATCCCAGCGTGCCACCGTAACCGAGATTGGCCAGCGCTCCATAGGCCGTGCCGAATCCTCCGCGCACCACCAGCGTTGGCCGGAGCCGGTACGCAAATCCGACGCGCGGCGCGTAGTCGTTCTTTGGGGTGATACCAGTTGCAAGGCCGCCGTTGCAGGCGATGTTGACATTGCTGAGGGCGGCCACGGTATTGAAGATCGTTGCCCGCGCTACCAGGCATCCCTGACTGGACATTTCGTAGGTTGCGGTGGGCCCGTTGCCGCCCGCAGCGATAAAGTTGGCCTGGTAGCCGCGCGTCTCGGCATAGGGCGTGAAGAGATCCCAGCGCAGGCCGAGATTCAGCGTCAGCTTGGTATTCACCTTCCAGTCATCCTGGAAGTAGACGCCAATGTACCAGCGATGATCGTCGGTAGCAGCGATATTGGAACCGGAGAACTGATTCATACCGCCTACGTAATCCACTCCTGTCGCGCCATTCGGCGTGACCAGCGAAGCGATCGGCGAAACCAGAATATCGCCGATGCCGTTCAGGCCGGTTCCGCTCTGGGAGATGCGGTTAGGCACGTCGGTATACATGCCGTTGAAGCTGAAGTCGCCGCGGCCTTGCGGCGGCTGCGAGATATTGGCGACCATGTCGTCCACATCGATTCCAGTCTTGAAGGTGTGGTTGCGCCAGACCTTGGTGACTGCATCCACGCCCTCCAGGCTGTAGACGGTTTGAATGGTGGGCGTGTAGTTGCCTACGCCGATCCCGCGAAGACCGGCGATGTTCATATATGGGAATCCGCCGTTGTTGGCCACCTGCGGAATTCCCTGGATGCCGAACTCGAGGGGAATGTTGCACGAACCCGAGGTCACAACTCCCGTACAGGCTGTGCTGCCGATGACGTTGCCGTAGATCGACTGTTGAAACTTGTCGGCGTGCACCATGCCGACGTGCATATCGTTGGTAAGTGTGGGAGTGACGATTCGCGTATAGCCGACGGCCCAGGCGTAGGCCGGCAGGCTGTCGTTGCGTGCGTCAGTCTGGCCCACGGCATACCCGGGAAAGTATCCCGGCAGGTAGGCGTTGAGCAGGCTGCGGTCATAGACGCCGAACAGGTTGTCTTTTGGGCTGATATTCGCATCGATGCGAATATCCCATGTATTGGTGTTCTTGTCCTCGATGGGAATGTAGCTGGGGAAATTGCTGCTCAGCTTGTTGATCACCGTGGGCTGCGGAAAAAGATTAAGAACCTTGACCGCGTTAGAGTCAATACGGGAGGTGGGCAGGACGTTCAACGAGGATGCATACGTGGTGAAATTTGTGATTCCGGTGAGCGCTCCTCCGGCCTTGTAGTTATTCGGGCTGCAGCCGCCCGACGCGGTGCAGTTGAAGAACGGGTCGCGGACAAAGATCGTGCCGGACGTCGTGTTGGTCAGATTGCTGATGGGGTCGATGGCTCCGGCGGCGACGGAACGCGTGGTAGCCGGGTCGAGAATGGTGCCGTTGGAAAACACGCGGCCCAGGGCATCCGTCACCGTGCCGCTGTTGAAATTGATATTATCCTGCAGGTTGGTGAAGTTGCTGCCGAACTCACTTGTGGACGAGCAGGCAGAGGCAGATGCCGCGCCGGCCACGTCGCAGGTAGGGACGTTTTGGCCGCCCGGCGACTCGGGCAGCACGTAGCGTCCGCCCTGATAATCGGCGAACCAGAAGAGCCGGTTCTTGCCGTGGATAAGGTGCGGGATGACCACCGGGCCACCAGCCGTGAAGCCGAACAGGTTCTGGTGGTATTCGGGTTTTGGCTTGGCGACGCCGTTGGTATTGTTGAAGAAGTAATTGGCGTTTAAGTCGGTGTTGCGTACGTACTCCCAAAGGTCGCCGTGCACTTTATTGGTGCCTGATTTGAGGGACGCGTTGATGATGCCGCCGGTGGAGTGTCCGAATTCGGCGCTGAAGTCGCCGCTCTGCAATGTGAATTCCTGAATGGCATCAGGCGGCGGGACGATGGCGGCGTTGGTCAGGGTATAGTTGCCGCCGTAGATCTCGATGTTGTCGTTAATGCCGTTCAGGCGGAAATCGTTTTGCCATTCGTCGACGCCATTCACTCTGAAATAAGCAGACTCAGAGCTGCCTGCGTCGGGGGTGACGCCTCCGCCACCGGATCCGGTCGGTGTGGTACCGACGCCGGCGGAAAGCTGCGCCAGCGAGCCCCAGTCGCGGGTAGCCAGCGGCAGATCGTTCACGGCCTCGTTGGTGATGGTTTGCCCGACTTGGGCGTTCTCCGTTTCAAGGAGCGGTTGCGCAGCGGTCACCGTGATGTTGGTCTGCACATCGCCCGTGGTGAGCTTAACGTCGATGGTCAGCACATGCTGCACTTGCACTATTACGCCGTGCACGATGTATTTCTTGAACCCGGGGGCTTCGGCTACAACCGTGTATTTGCCCGGAAGCACGTCGTCAAAAACATACGTGCCGGTCTGAGTGCTCTTGGTGGTGGTGCTCACGTTCGTCGAATCGTTGGTCAGCACGATCGTTGCTTTTTGCACCACTGCGCCGGCCGGATCTTCGACCGTTCCGGTGACTTCTCCACGATCAAGCTGAGCCGTCAAACGGCAGGGTAGAAGCAGTAAAGCCAACAACCCCAAAGCCGCTAGTGACAGCCCTCGAATTGCAGCCTTGCGTGATGCTTGCAAGGCAAACGTTGTGAGATGATTCTTTGTCATAAACAGCCTCCTTCAATTCAAGTTGATAAACAGTTGCACACGCCATGCTCCTTTAACAGAGCTGGCAAGTTCGCTCCATCATTCCGCAATCATGCCTGCTTCCCGCGCATGATCAGCCCCAAAATTGTTTACCTCTCATGCATGAATTCCACGGAGTTCAGGCACATCCACAATTGCGTTCCCGTGCATGGATTCCGGGGACTCCATGCACATCCCCAGGGTGAAGCCGATACACTGGTAACGTTTCCAGTTCTTAATGGTATCGATTCCATCAACGCAAGAATTGTGCGACCGAATCATTCTGAATGTCAAGGCAATTTCTGTGGAGCCGGGGAATTTGAGCAAATGCGATGGGCGTTTACAAGCTGCGGACAGCCTCGGAAAACGGATTAAAAAAGTACGTTTACATCGAATCAATTCAATATTTTCAATAAGTTAGGCTACCTTGGGAAATAGTTTCGGGATTGAGTAAAGAACGGCGCAAACTCTGATCATATACTGTTGATTCTATATACGTTATGTGAATCGTCAGGGCTCTGGCGTGTTTGATGATCCGTTTTCTAAGGCTATCGAAGAGATACTGATTTTGGCATTTTAAAATGAGTTCATTTGCGCATTTGGAGATACTCCCTGCGGGGAGCTTGAAGGCGTAAGAATGAGGTAACCCCTGACGGTTTCTGGCGGATGCCGATGGGATAAAGGACATAGGTGCCGGAGGCCGGGAAGGTGATTCTGGATCTGCTGAAGATCGATGACCGTTTCGTTTCTATAGAAACGACGATACGCTCGTGCTACCTAGCGAGAGCGGTCCAGGAAAGCCTGCCAGCATCCATTGATTTGCCGCACATGAATCTTAGTTAGTGCCAACAGTCCAAAGCGCTCATCCACATGACCTTCGGTCGTACTAAATCCGGGTCCTTCCGGGAGAGTTCTCATAAACACTCCAGGGTGCGATAGACCCGAAATGACGATCAGGGTCATGCATTTTTCCACGGCAAATGGAGGCCGTACCCATGGCAAAGAGCGAGACAAAGCACAAACTGACACCCAAGCATGTTCTGAATCGTTGAAAGATGGCAAGAATGATCCCAGGCTCCGAGAACCGAAATTCATAGGAAATCATTCCCAATCAATACCCCATGGGATGCTAGGAGGATTAGTATCGTGAAACGCCGATATAGCCTGGAGTATTTCTCGGTTTATGCATAATCGCCAATGCATGATTCGATGGCGACCAGTCCTGGAAAGACGCATTGGCCTGTGTGCGTCGAGTGAATTGGCACGATTCATAGTGAGAGAATCCGGCTCTGTGGCGATCCGAACAATTCCTCCGGAATTTCAATTTTGGGTTAACGGCTATGAGGCAATATGCGCGGAGTTGTCCGCGCCGGCTGCCTGTAAATGACCCCCATGTTCATCGCCTGATGCCAAGGCCGTGCGATTTAGTGATTGTGCCTGGATATGTGCGGGCGAGGACGCCCGCACAACAGCCGGCCGGGAGGCTGATTACATGACAGCGTCGGCTCCTCCGACCTGAGTAGACTGGTTGCTGTAAAACGACCAGGAGCTCGGGAGGAAAGGAGCCGAGCATGATGATTATAGGTTG
>JBEKFS010000116.1:0-10625 GCA_050013195.1 Occallatibacter sp. | reverse complement strand
CCAATAAGAATCAATGGTTTATGGATGTGACATCTTCTTTCATACGGTCTCCGTGGGTGCTGAAGGGTGCTGAGTTGAGCCTCCGGTCAGCAGACCCCGGAAGACCAGGTCTTTGGCTACCCTCTTTTCTTCGCTGACAGCCTACATATTCTCGAGAAAATCGCTTGATCGGACCCCATTTCGCCATGTGTGAAAAGGGGCTCCTAAACCCGCCTCGTAAATCCAATCAAATCAATAGCCGTATCGGTCAATCCAGATGTGCGAAAAGGTATGGGTAGTGAAACGGTCCTTCCGGAATTCCTGTACCACAGCCTGCTCGAACGGCTTCCTGATTAACTGTCATTTGACCGTTTGTTATATGAAGGGTTGCCGGCTATATACCTGACGCGTCGGATCTATGGCCCTGGAGCGGAATTAAGAGACAGCGCGAGAGTAGTCAACTGGTAGTATATTTTACGCATCCGAGAGCCAACTTGGAATCCTTGGTAAACGAGTAACTCGTTGAAGGAGGCACAACCTTGCGCAGGAATTATCTTCTGGTAATAGCAATTGTGGGGCTTGCGCTCAGCGGCACATCTGCACAGCAAACAGTTTCGCCATCCGCGACTCCGGCTGCAAAGCCGCTCCCACCATTTTTTGATATCTATTCTCTTGCCAATAGTACAGCTCCCACTCAGGTGACCGACTTTCACGCCATCTACCCATATTCAGGTATCAGTGGGCCAGGACTGCCGGTCGAAGGAGAGGGCGAGGGCGGTTGGCGAAGCGGCTCCGAGGGTGTGCTCTACGCGGGCAATCACCCCGAGCCGTACTTCACGTTGGTTCCGTTGAGCAAACTGACTACCCGCTCCGCGGTCACCAGCGGACTGCTTCCGCCGATCAAGCCCTTCATGGAAGTTCAGGTGCGCGACACCGTCATCACCCTTGGTGGGGATGGTAACTATTACATGACTGGATCAACGGGAGAAAATATCTGGGCGTTCAATGACGGCGTTGAGTTATGGCGTTCATCGGAGCTGGAACATTGGACTTACATGGGACTGGTATGGTCGCTCGACAAGGAAGGTACATGGGGAAAGCAAACACGCTTGCTGCACGACAAGCCGGTACGCGCTATCTGGGCACCGGAGATTCATTACATTCACCATAACTATTTCATCTGTCTCAGCATGACACCGGGCGGTATCGGGATATTAAAGAGCAGCACAGGAAAGCCGGAAGGTCCATACGTCAATGCGCTCAGCGAGGACAAGCCGTTGGCCAATGGAATCGATGCCACGCTCTTCGAAGATGACGACGGCAAGGTCTATTTCACTTCCACGTCAGCCAATCGCATCACGAGAATGAAGGACGATTTGAGCGGTCCAGCCGAGCCGCCTCACGAGATCGTGCTTGAAAACCCTGACCACGATCCGAATCACCATGCGGCCAGGTGCGCCGGGCGAGGCACAAACGATATCGGACACGAAGGCGCGGTACTCTTCAAGGCCAACGGAATTTACTACCTGGGCGCGGCTGACACATATGAGGGCCGTTACTCGACAATGCTGGCGATGTCAAACACGATTTATGGACCGTACCACGGCCGGCATGAAAGCGTTCCGACCGCGGGCGGCACTGGATTCTTCAAAGATAAGCAGGGCAGGTGGTGGACAACCTACTTTGGCAATGACGAGCAGTCCGCATGGCGCGAGAAGCCAGGGATCGTGAGAGTTGAGTTTGCACCCGATGGGAGAGTAGTCGTATCAAAGCACCAACCCTTCGTAACTGATCCGAAGTGGAAATAGGACGGCAGAGAGCATGTGCAGGGCCTCTTTTAGGCGGGCTGTTGCAGAATGCTCCTGGACAGCCCAAAATGACCATCGGGGCTATGATGATGACTCCGTGCCCGTGGAATAAGAACGAAGCGTTGCGGTTACCTTGGTATTACAAGTTTAGAATTAGCATTTTCGTGTTGAGGTGTGGAATCATGCGTTGCCGTTTGCATCTCCTTGTGTTTTCCAGCCTGTTTCTTCTGACCGCTTTCAGCCATGGCCAGTCCGGTGCAAGCCGCGCCAAATACAACTTCAACTCCGGCTGGAAGGTTCTGGTGGGCGACCCGCAAGGGGCGGACCAACCGGGCTTCGACGACTCCCAGTGGAAGCGGGTCGCGACGCCCTACGCCTGGAATGAAGACTCTGCCTTTCGCGTCAGCATTCATGACCTGCCAACGGGCGTGGCGTGGTATCGCAAGCACTTTCGGCTGCCTGCGGGGAGCGCCGGGCAAAAGATATTTATAGAGTTCGAGGGCATTCGCCAGGCTGGCGAGGTTTACCTGAACGGTAAATTCATAGGGCGTCACGAAGACGGCGTCATGGCTTTTGGCTTCGACATCTCAGACGCCGTAAAGTCCGCGCCCGCGGAAAACGTGCTAGCGGTGAGAACCGACAACCGCTGGGATTACAAGGAGAAGTCCACCGGAACGCAGTATCACTGGAATAACATCAACTTTTATTCCAACGACGGCGGCATCAGCAAAAGCGTCTGGCTGCACGTGATCGGCAAGCTCTACCAGACCTTGCCGCTCTACTCGCAACTGGGAACGACCGGCGTCTACGTGTGGGCCAGCGACTTCGATATACCTGGCAAGAGCGCCCGCATCACCGTTGAATCCGAGGTGCGCAATGAAAACAGCAAGCCCAGTATGGTCGATTATCAGATCCAGGTTAAAGACCTCGACGGCAAGATCGTGAGTAACTTCAACGGCGGCAAGACGACGCTGGCCGCCGGAGAGACGCGCACGCTGACAGCTTCAGCCGTGGTGCATGATCTGCACTTCTGGAGCTGGGGATACGGCTACCTTTATACCGTGACGACGAATCTCGTTGCGGGCCATCGCACGGTGGACGTGGTGAGCACCCGCACCGGCTTTCGCAAGACGGAGTTTGCCCATGGAATGGTCACGCTGAATGATCGCATCATTGACATTCACGGCTACGCCCAGCGCACCACCAATGAATGGCCTGCCGTCGGCCTCTCCGTCCCGCCGTGGATGAGCGACCTGAGCAATCGGCTGATGGTTGATGGCAACGCCAACCTGGTCCGCTGGATGCATGTCACTCCGTGGAAGCAGGACGTTGAGTCCTCTGACCGCGTGGGATTGATTCAATCCATGCCGGCGGGCGATGCGGAGGGCGATTCCAAAGGTAGGCAGTGGGAGCAGCGGGTCGAGCTGATGCGCGACGCCATCATCTATAACCGCAACAACCCCAGCATCCTCTTCTATGAGTGCGGCAACAAGGGCATCAGTGAAGAACACATGGCGGAGATGAAGAAGGTCCGTGATCAATACGATCCGCACGGCGGCAGGGCCATCGGCGCGCGCGAGATGCTCTCCAGCAAGGTGGCCGAATACGGCGGCGAGATGCTCTACGTGGACAAGAGCTCAACCAAGCCGCTGTGGATGCATGAGTACTCCCGCGACGAAGGCTCGCGCAAGTTCTGGGATCAGTTTTCGCCGCCCTTCCACAAGGATTCGCCCGACTACAACCGCAATCAGGATTCATACGCAATCGAGAATGTGAAGCGCTGGTACGACTATTACGTGGCGCGCCCCGGCACCGGAACGCGCGTCAACGCGGGCGGATCCAAGATCATCTTCTCCGATTCGAATACCCACTATCGCGGCGACAACAACTATCGCCGCAGCGGCGCGGTGGACCCAATGCGCCTGCCCAAGGACGCCTACTTTGCCAATCAAGTCATGTGGGATGGATGGGTCGATATCGAGCATCCCGGCATCCACATCATCGGCCACTGGAACTACGCGCCGGGAACGGTGAAGCCAGTCTACGTTGTCTCCACCGCAGCCCGAGTGGAACTGAAACTCAATGACCGCTCTCTGGGCGATGGGGTCCAGTCCAGCGAATTTCTGTTTACCTTTGACAGGGTGGCCTTTGAGCCGGGCATGCTTCAGGCCATCGGCTACGATGCGCAAGGCAGGCAGGTTGTTTCCACCGAGTTGCGCACTGCAGGTCCGCCCGTGGCTCTGCGCCTCACGCTGCACACCGGACCCGGAGGCCTGCGCGCCGATGGAGCGGACATGGCGCTGGTCGATGTGGAAGTGGTGGATGCAGAGGGGAATCGCTGCCCCACGGCGCTCAATCCGGTTCACTTCACGCTCAGCGGTGCGGCGGAGTGGCGAGGCGGCATTGCGCAAGGTTCGGCTGTACCGGTCTCCGCCTATATCGCCGATAAAGACAAGAGAATGATCGCCCAAAATCCGACGCCGCTCCTGCATGAGGACAACTACATCCTCTCTAAAACACTGCCCGTCGAAGGCGGCGTGAACCGCGTGATTCTTCGCTCCCTGCCCACTGCGGGAAAAATTGAGTTGCGCGCTGAGGCCGATGGCCTAAAGTCCGCGCAGATTGAACTCACGTCGCTGGCGGTTTCCGTGCAGGACGGGCTCTCCACCTATATGCCGGGCGCCACTCTGTCTTCCAATCTGAGCCGCGGTCCCACGCCGCCGGGGCCATCCTTCCATCAAACCCGATTTCCCATCGCCGTCGCATCGGTTACCGCCGGCTCCAACGCAGACCATGCCGCCCTGAGCCAGGATGACGATGATTCCACCTCATGGGCAAGCGACGGGCCGATTGAAAACGCCTGGATTGAGTATGTCTTTGCCAAGCCGGAAACACCAGGCCAGATCGACCTCAAGCTCGCTGACTTCCGCATCCTGCGTTATCCTCTACGGGTTACGCTGGACGGCAAGACGGTTTGGGAGGGAATGACGCCCATCAACTTTGGCTATTGCACGCTGCCACTGAAACCCGCTACGGGTACGCATCTACGCATCGCGCTCACCGGCGCACCTGTGCGCGAATTCGATCGCATTAGGGAGCTCACGGCCGCCGCTCCACCGCGAGCCTTGCCGCCGATTAAGACAGTCCTGACTGTCTCAGAGGCTGAAATCTACAAGGCAGAGCCATGATTCAGCTCCAACCACCAAGCTCGACGGCTATTGTGAATATTAATATTAAAAGGCGTATGCCGCGACAACGTGGGGTGGGCCGGCCTCCCCGTTTATCACATCTGTCTTTATGACTATCTCCAGATTGGCTTCCTTTAAGCCGGCCGGAACAAAGTGTTCGACCTGGCCGAGGTACTGTGGTGATGAAACAAACTCACTAGCTGCCTCCGTGCCGTAGGGACCAATACCGGCAATAATCAAGACGTTTCCGTTTGTATAAGTATCGTGATAGCGAGCAACGATTCCGTAGTCGATAGTCAGAGACGGATAGGGCTTGGAATAATCCACACTCCATGCATAATTTTGCGGGTTCTTCGTATCTTCAATCCTGGCCACTTTGCCTGGTACGAACCGAAAGCAAAGCGGATCAGTCAGCCGCATTGTCCATGCATTGTTCAGGGCTCCGACGAGGATTACGGTCCGCTCATGGAGATCCGCCAGGCTGGTTGCCGAAACTTCCTTGATGAAGTAATTTCTGTTGTATTTCTGAAGGACATTCGTTAAACGAGAAACGGCAACTGTATCTGGCAACGAGACATGATGATATGGACCGATCATGTGATCAGTAAGGCTGGTCTGCGGCGATTCAGGCGTGGTGAGCCACAGCTTGCCGCTGCCAATCACAATTAGGACGGGATCCTTTGTTTGCACTAACGGAGCCCATAGCTGCTCCTCGCGATTCAGTGAAAATGCATGGTGGACGAAATAAGCGCCCAGGCTCATCAGGACCAACACCAAGCCAATGGACCATGCCAAAGGCCGGCGAAGAATCCACTTTGGCAATGCCCGAGATAGCCTGCTCCCTGACTGTTCAACCAAACCCGCGGCATCGGAATGGATGGGTAGTTCTATAAGATCTGCATTTCCGTCAACGGGCTCCAGCCTTCGATTCGATGTTGACTTTGACGGAGTATGCTGCGTCCTGAACTCGGGAGTGTAGGACCCCAGTGGCAGCCCAATCTGAATCTCAGATTCCTTGGCTGCCTCGTGATAGTACTGGGCGATTCGCTTGCGAACCTCGGCGGCGGTGATGCGGACAACAGGCTCGGCATTTGTGTCGTAATCAGGCGGTCTACCAAAGACATCGATGCCGAGTGTGCGTTCCTTCAATTGATCGGATTGTCCATCCAGACATTTCTCAACCACATACCGCAGAAAGGCAGGGTAGCGCTTGCTGCTGCTGAAATGCGGGCTCGCGAGAATTGCACCTAGCTCTTCTTGTACGAGTCTGCGGTCCGAGTCAGTTTTTGGTGTCCAGATCATGACTCTTAGCATTTTGTCATCGCTCGCCCCGTATCCATCATGATAACGCCTCATCCGAAGGAAGGTGAAAGCCCGATGTATCTTATTGATTTTACATGTGATAACCGTGTAAGCACGTATTATACCGTATTAGCCTAACACGTTATCGCCAAAAGGGAATTTAATTCTCATTGGAATTCTGAACGGGTCACTGTCTTCCATCGGCACGGCTATAGCCGCGCCGCATATGAAGCAATACCAACGTGGCCCTAAACCCAAATTCATTTACGGAGGCTCCCGAAGGGGACGCATGAACACAAAACAGTTTGCTCACTCAATGGGTGCGCGGTGTATGCACCGCGCACTCTGCGCTACCACCGTTACGTTCTTGCTCGGGCTAATCATTTGCCTGGGATGGGCGACCCTTCCAGCCGCGGCGCAAGCCGGTGGCGCCATTGAAGGGACCGTGACCGATTCAACAGGCGCTGTCGTCGCCAATGCATCCGTCACAGCCACGAATGTAAACACCGGCATTTCCACCACCCGTAATACCACCTCGGCCGGCTTCTACAGCATCACGCTGCTTATTCCGGGAAAATACACCGTCACGGTGACAGCTAAGGGCTTTGAGACGTTCAAACAGGAAAACTTCATTATCGACAATGAACACGTCTCCGCCTTCAATCCCAAACTGCAGATCGGCGCTCAGAGCGAGACCATCATCATCACGGATACGCCGCCCGCTCTTGAGACCACGAACGCCAGCCTCGGCGGCTTGGTACGGCAAGACGTCATCACAGAATTGCCGATTATGCTGCTGACTGGTGGCGCATCCGCGCAGCAGCGCGACATTACGGCCTTCTCGAACCTATTGCCTGGCGCGCAGGTGCCCGCCGGGGGACGCGTCTCCCAGTTCAACGGCATGCCGCAGCGCACGGCCGAGATCTACCTCGACGGTATTCCGTTGACTCTCGCCAGCGCGCAAGCTGACAACCGCGTTGTCTACAACGTGGTTCCCCTGGAAAGTATTGACGAGGTCCAGGCGATGAACAGCGGCTTCACCTCCGAGTATCAGGGCGCAGGCTTCCTGGGCTTATCCACCAGGTCCGGCGGCAGCCAGTACCATGGCGCCATCTATGGGCTTATCCGCAATACCGCCTTTGACGCCTGGACCTTTGCCAGCAAGTGCGGCACCCCTGGCCAAGCCCCTTACTCCACCACATGCGGCAATCTTGTGACAACGATCCAGAGTGGCGCGGCTGTCAAAGTTGCCGGCCCTAAGCCCGGTGAGCACCAGGACGAGTACGGCATCACCGGGGGCGGACCCTTGAAGCTCCCGCATGTCGCGGCGGGCCACGAAAAGATCTTCTTTTACGGTTCCTATACCCGGTTCCGCCAGACAATTGGCGTGAACCCCACGGCGGTCACCATCCCCACCACTCTGATGCAAGCGGGAAACTTCCAGGAATTGCTCCCGACCACCGTCACGGGCGGCCTCGGCAACACAGCCGGCGTCACCTATCCCATCTATGACCCCACCACCCAGGCGGCCTGCACCACCAACAGCACTAACGGCCCCTGTCGCTATCAGTATGGCTATGGTGCCGGTACCGGCACCGGGCCGGCAGGCAATCCGACTTTACTCAGCGCTGCCAAGGTAAATGTCATCCCGGCCGGTGAGATCTCGCCCCAAATGAAGTACTGGGCGAGTTTTCTGCCGACGCCCACCAATAACGTTACCGGCGCGATCACGAACAATTATCTTGGCGGCACACCCACGGGCTACAACAACTGGCTCTGGTCCGTTCGCGGCGACTATGTCATCTCAGACAAGAACCGGCTCTTTGCGCTGTTCTCCGACGGCGACCGTGTCTCTGTGCCCTACAACGGGAGTTCTGTGCTTCCCTTGCCCTATATGACCTCCTTCCTCGCCCACGTCAAAGGTCACGTCGCCGAGGTGCAGGAATCCTATACCATCTCTCCGAACCTTACCAATCAACTCCGCTACGGTTACCTCTACTTTGGCGGGCCGCCGATCACGAACGCCACCATGGGCGTCACGCAGTATGAACCCGCCGCCGCCGGCATTACCGGCCTTCCCGCCGGTCAGGCCTCCCTGGACTTTCCTGCTGTCAGCTTCAGCGGCTCCAATGACGCGACGACCTGGAACAACGGCAGTGCATCCTACACCAGCGTCAGCGAAACCTATGATCTGGTGGACAACGTGCTGTGGACCAAGGGCCGCAACGCCTTCAGCTTCGGTTTTCAGTACCAATGGCTGGAAACCAATACCGACGCCGCAGACACTAATTCTCTGCAGTTGACTCTTCCCATGAGCACTAACGAGACCGCCAACCTGGCGTCCGCAAGCTCCTATACCAGCAACAGCGGCTACGCCTACGCCAGTTACTTGCTTGGCGCAATCGGCAGCCCCAGCGTTACCCAGCAACCCTTCGCGCTTTATGGCATGCGCTTCCATCCCTTCGCTCCCTACTTCCAGGATGACTTCAAGGCTACGTCCAAGCTCACCCTAAACCTCGGTCTGCGCTGGGATTACTTTCCCACCTACCGAGAGGTGCTGAACCGCTGGTCCTTCCTGAACCCCACTGCCACCAATCCCATTACCGGCAATCCGGGCGCGCTGGAGTTCGCCGGCAACTGGGGCGGCAACGGCGGCCCCAATTGCAACGGCTGCACCTCCCCGGTCAACAGTTGGCACAAGAACTTCGCTCCGCGCGTCGGCTTCGCCTACTCGCTGAGTAGCAAAACAGTGATCCGCGGCTCCTACGCCATCATGTATACGCACGCGGGCGGCGTCGGCGGCGGGTCTGCGAATGATGGAACGGGATTAAACGGCTTCCAGACCGTGACGCCCTTCACCGACAGCTACGCTGGCGCATCCTTCTACCTCAACAGCAATCCGGCGTTTCCCACCTCCGGCGGCGGCAACGTCACCGGGCCGAACGCCAACTTTGGCGGCGCTGGATTCTCCTTCCCGACGGTTAACAGCATCAACATCAACGCCGCGTCGGCGGGCGCCCTCACCGGAAACTATGTCTGCTCGGGCCAGACCATTGCGCCCTGCTACGGCAAGACCAGCGGGTACGCGGCTGCTTCGACCGCACTCTACCCTGATCCCTACTATGGGGGCCGCGCTCCAGAGATCCAGTACTTCAACTTTGGCGTGCAGCGTGAGCTGACCAAAGCAATGACCCTCAGTGCGAACTACGTTGGCACCCTTGGCCGCCTCCTCCCCGGCAACAACAACCTGCGGGGCTTGCAGTCAAACCAGATCAACCCCACCTACCTTTCCACGGTAGGCGTCACTAACCTGAACTTGCCGGCGACCGCGGCGAATATCGCTACGGTAAATACGGCCTGCGGCAACTGTTTGCCTGCTGTGCCTTATGCCCAATATTCCGCCGCGGCGGCCGTCAATTCGACTCCCACCATCGGCCACATGCTCACATGGATGCCGCAGTACTCCGCAGTAACCGATTCCTTCGCATTGGCGGCCAACGCCGATTACAACTCTTTACAGCTCAGCCTGAACCAGCGCTTTTCAAAAGGGCTGACCTTCACCGTGAACTACACCTACTCGAAGACCCTTGACGATGACGGCACAATACGCAGTGGCTGGCCCATCCCGGCCTCGGCTTTCGCAAGTTATGCGCCTCAACGCGCATATAAGGCAGACCGCATCGACCGTTCAAGGAGCGCTTCGGACCTTCCGGAGTTGCTCTCCATCTTCGGTGTCTACAAACTGCCCTTCGGCAAAGGCGGCATAGGAGCCAGCAACCGGCCAGTGCGCTGGGTGGCGGGCGGCTGGGAGCTCTCCGGAATTTCCCAGTACTCCTCCGGTCTTCCTCTGGCCATCGTCGGCACCGCAGCTTCGGTTGCTCAGAACTTCGGACAGGGCCAGGTCATGCTGGACAAGAACCCCAACTTCACCGGCTCTCCGCGCATTAACGGCAAATGGGGACAAGGTTCAACGTCGGCGAACCTCGGCACCCTATCCTTCATCCAGGGTTACATCAGCTCCACCACCGCGGGAGTGGGAACCAACAACAACACTGGTGCATCCGGCACTGTCGCCTGCGCAAGCAGCGTCGGCCCCTTCTGCAACACCCAGGCCAGCACCATCGGAGACGCGGACCGCGTTGCGCCCTATGGTCTCCGCGCACAACCTAACTTCCGCCTGACGATGTCCCTCAACCGCACCTTCGACATCACCAGCCGCGCCAAGTTAGTCTTCCGCGTGGATTGCAATAACGTAACCAACCACGTCACCTTTGGCAACAACTTCCAGAACAATCAAATCGGCGTCAATGCAAACAATACATCCAGCTCCGTTTTCGGCACAGTAATC
>JBEKFS010000115.1:0-11428 GCA_050013195.1 Occallatibacter sp. | reverse complement strand
GGGGTCATCTTGGCGGCATGCAGCAGAGCGGCGATCAGAGTGGTTTTGCCACTGTGCGCATGCCCCACTACAGCCACGTTGCGGATCTCACTTCCCTGGTACGTTTTCATGGTGTTCTCCTCTTGAATTTACGAGTGTTTTCAGAATTTTGGGGATCGAATGGGAGAGGGACAGGGAAACCATAGGGACGTCCCGAGGGGCGTCCAGGTGGCCGGATTGGAGGGCCACGTGTCCCGGTCTGCCGTCTACCTCATCCATACAGGCTTAGGCCGGCGCCGAGCGGAGGAAGGAAGGATGAATCCGCGGGCGTCACATGCTACGAAATCGGATGCTATCACACGCGGAGTGTGAATGTCCTGTGACTTGGCGCACCATCAGCGACCCCAGTGGTGGTAGCAGCCACCAGCGGTGAGGCCAGCGGCCTTCGGCTTGCCACGAATCGGCATGTGGACCTATTGGAGCCACTGGCGCGCCTACTGCCCCATCGGCGACAATCTTTTTGCCATGGAAAAACTCACTCGCCGCGATTTTCTGTTCTCTGCCTCGGCCGTCACGCTGGCTGCGACGGCTTCGCCTTCACTCTTTGCTTCGCCACGCCGCCAGCGCGTCTTAGTGGGCTGCAAAGCGCCGGACGGCATTCTGGCCTTCGACTGGGACCCGGCCACCGCTGAGCTGACTCCCGCCGGCGTAGCTGCGAAGTTTTCCGGTGTGCAGTGGATCGCCTTTTCAGACGGCCACAAGTACATGTTTGCTGCCGCGGGGTTGGAGAGCTTTAACGGCAAGCCAACCGGCGCGGTGGCCAGTTTTCGCGTGGTGGACGGCAAACTCGAGCAGCTTTCCGCGCAGAACTCGGCCGGTATAGGCACCTGTCACGTGGCCCTGGACCGGACCGGGCGCGTGCTGCTGGCGGCAGACTACGGCGGCGGCTCGGCAGCGAGTTTTCTGGTGACAGAGGGCAAGCTCAGCCCTGCTGTGTGGAGTGAGCACTACACCGGCCACGGCCCCAACAAGGAGCGCCAACAGAGCGCACACGCGCACTTTGCATCGTATTCACCGGACAACCGCTTCGCGTATATCAACGATCTGGGCCTGGATTGCATCCACATCTACACTCTGAATACTGAGACGGCGATGCTGACGCCGGCCGGAACGTATCATGCCAGGCCGGGAGCCGGTCCGCGGACTCTGCGTTTCCACCCCAACGGTCACACCGCTTACACAGTCAACGAGCTGGATTCAACCATCGAAGTGCTGGAGTGGAACAAAACCGACGGCAGCCTGACCTTCATTACGCGCCTCGATATGCTGCCCAAGGACTATCAAGGCCCCTCGCGCGCCTGTGACACACTCATTTCCAGGGATGGAAAATTTGTTTACTTCGCCAATCGCGATGACAATTTTCTTTATAGTTTCAACGCCGATTTTGCGACCGGTAAACTGACGCCGATCGGCAGCTCAAGTTGCGGCGGCAAGACTCCGCGCAGTATCACGCTGGACCCGACGGAGCGATGGATGCTGGTGGCCAACCAGGATTCGAATCTCATCAGCGTCTTCGCGCGCAATCCACTGACCGGCGCACTGGCCACAGAGGGCAAGAGCTATCCGGCGGTCGTGCCGATGTGCATTTTGTTTGTTTAGTACAGGGAACAGGAAGTAGGGAACAGAAAAGAATCACCCAGCTTCAAACGCTCATCAGAACCTGGCTGCCAACTTTTGCGCTTTCTTCCTCCAGCGCTGCGGCCACTGGCACGTGAGCCAGCTCCCAGGCTGAGCGGTCCTTGATGAGCCGCGAAACCAGCGCCGTGTGCATGGCGTGTCCGGCACGCTCAGCCACTACGCGACCCTCAATGCGGCGGCCGGCCAGCGCCAGGTCGCCGATCAGGTCCAGCACCTTGTGGCGCACATACTCTTCGGGAAAGCGCAGCGGACCGTTCTCCGGTCCGTTTTCACCCAGGATGATGATGCTCTCCGGCCCGGCGCCGCGTATCAGGCCCATATCGCGCATCTTCTGCTCGTCCTTTTTGTAGCCAAAGGTGCGCGCCGGGGCTATGAAGGTGCCATAGGTCTCGGCGGCCAAATCGATGCGGGCGCTCTGGTGGCCCACAGGCAAGGGAAAGTCGATGGCGTACTCAATGCTGTAGCCGGAGCCGGGATAGACCCCGATGAACTTGTTTCCCTCGCGCACCTCAACCGGACGCAGCACCCGGATGGTCTCGCGGCGCCGTCTCTGGGTGCGAATGCCCACTTTCAGGAAGGCCTCGACGTAAGGCAGGGCGCTGCCGTCCAGGATGGGCAGCTCCAGGTTGTCCAGCTCCGCAATCACGTTGTCCACGCCCATGCCGATAAGTGCCGAGAGCAGATGCTCGGTGGTCTGTATCAGCACGCCTTGTCGCATCAAGCTGGTGGCATAGCTTACCTTGGCCACGTAGCGACCCGTGGCGGGAATCTCAAAATTGTCCAGATCGGTGCGGCGAAAGACGATGCCTGAGCCGGCCGGGGCAGGCAGCAGGCGCAGCTGCACCGGTGCGCCGGAGTGCAGCCCCACCCCGCTGAACTCCAGAGGCGCAACGATCGTCTGTTCCAGATGCGCGGGACTCAAGTGCGCGGGATTGGCCAAAATTCCTTCTTCCACGGCGAAGAAACCGTGCGCAAAGGTTAGATTAGACGCCAGGGGCTATCCCTGTCCTGTGGTATTTTTGCCACACTTTGAGTTAGACTAGCCATTGTTTGAGCCGGGATTTGTTCGCCGAATTGAAGCCCAGCACAGAAAAAGCCCAGCCGGGTGGCTGGGCTTTTTGGGCATATAAAGCTGATGCTTTTACGGGGTAACCGCCTGCGTTGAATAGTTTCCGTGGGGAACGGAAGCCACTGCTGTGGGTTTTGCCCCGGTTGGGTATGGCGAGGCCTGGTTGATGCTCAGAGAGCCTGAGGTCGAGTCCAGCCGGAAGCCGGAGACGGAGTTGCCCAGGTAGTTGGCGGTATAGACAAACCGGCCCAGCGCCGGGTCTATCACGACGGCGACCGGTTGGGTGTCAGTCTGGTTGCTGCCGCCTGTGGAGGTGGAGTTCACTGTGACGGTGGGAGCCCCGGTGGCCAGGTCGATTTGGTAGGGCGAAACCGTGGAATCCAGCGAGTTGGTGACATACATGAACTTGCCGCGCGGATCGATGGTCACCGCGGAGGGTTCGCTCCCTGTTCTGTAAGGACCGCCGGGTAAAAAGTTCAGCGTGCTGCCGCTCATGATCGCGTAGCCGATCAGTTGGCCCTGCGCGTAGTCCGTGACGTAAAGATATGTGTCGACGGGCGTGGCGGCGATGGCGGTGGGCTTGATGCCGGCTTCGAAGGGGTTGGCGAGCGCGGTTAGAGCACCGCCCGTCCCTATCGTGTAGCCAAAGACCCAGCCAGGGTTGGCGGTGCTGGTGGTGCAGGATGTGGCAGGCGGGGTAGGGATGCAGCCGGGATTGTAGGCTGACAGGTCATAGGCCGTAACGTAGACGGCGTTGCCGCTCACCACGCTGTTATTGGTCAGCACGGTGAGCCCGGTGGGAACCAGTACATCGCCGCTATAGGAAGCGTAGGTACCGTAGAGACTGAGGGTTTTCGTAGAAACCGCGGAGCCGATGACGCCGGAAGCGAGCGAATACTCCGTCAGCGTCGCGCCACCTGTACAGCTCAGCGTGGGAAAGGCGGTATTGGGGGCGGCAGTGCAAGACACCACATACAGATAGGTTCCGGCCGAGTTCACCGCCAGGGCAATGGGTGTGGTGGTGAGTGTAACCGTATGCGAATCAGCCGTCAAAACTCCGTTAATGCCGATGGTGAAATGGACGATGGTGCTGGTTCCCGCATTGGCGACGTAAAGATGCGCATAGTCCGGGGAGACAATCATGGATACCGGGTTCGTTCCGCCCGAGGCGACAGTGGGCGCTCCGGTGCGCAAAGCGCCGGACTGTGAGTCCACCGCGTAGGTCTGGATCTGTCCGGCGCTCGCTGTCCCCGAACCGGCTGAACAGGCCACAAAAACATAGTCGATGGTTGTGATCGCACAGGCAGAGAAAATGGTGGCCACTAGAAGGCCGATGGAAGAGACCAGAAAAAGCTGGCTCAATTTGCTGAACTTCATGCGCTTCCTTCGTCGTGGGCTTGTCAGGTGCGAGCCCTAAAAAAACTGGTTAAGTTGCCCCGTATGCATTGTAAAAGCCCGGTACGGGGTGTTGCTAGAGTGCCCGGCAGAGGGTCGTTGCCGCGATTATTGCGTCGTACTGCCATGCGCAACCGCGGCAATGGCCGTCGGATTGGCATTGGACGTGTAAGGAGAGTTTTGCGTGTCGACGAGCGTGCCGGCGGTCGAGCTCAACTCAAAGTCGGATACCGTGCCGCTGACCCCGTCAGGAGTGAAGTTAGCGGTGAAAAGAAAGTGTTTGGTCGAAGGGTCGATGCCGATGGCCACTGGATCAATGCCCGCGGTGTAGGTGACGGGGGTAGCGGAGCCGCCCAGATATGTAAGCGCGCCGCTGCTGGCGATCGAATAAGCCTCGACGTTGCCATCCACCGCGTTGGCCACGTAGGCATACGGATAAGAAGGATCGACAACAATGGTGGAGGGTTGATTGCCGGTTGGAGTGTCGCTGATCAAAGTCAGTACCCCGGCCGCGAACGAGTAACTGGCCACAATGCCGTTGGTGGAATCCGTCACGTAAATGTAGGTGCCATTATTGCTGGCTGTATAACTGGCGATGGCCGAGGGACGAATGCCAAGCCCATGACTACCAACTCCCATATTATGTGGCACGCCGCCATTGAGTGGTGTAAGCGCGCCGCCGGAGCCGATAGAGAAACCAAAGACATAACCAACATTGGGTGTTACGGAGGAGTCATAGGCCGTAACGAAGAGATCCGCGCCCGATTTCAGGACGCTAATCGCGGTAGGCACAATCACGTCGGTGGGACTGGAGGGCAGGATCAACGGCCAGTAAGGCCCACCAATGCTCGTATTGGTAACCGGAGTTCCCGGCGCGCCGGCCGGCGTTGGGTTGGTGCCCGTAGTGGCCGGCAGAAGCGGAAAGACGCCCACTGACCCCGGACACGGCGCCGCGGTCGAGCATGCGGGCAATGGCTCATAGGTGTCCAGAACAAACAGATTTGTCCCGCTCACGGCAACGGTCAGCGGATAAATCCCAGGCGTATTCACGGTGTTCTGAGGATAGAGCTTGCCGTCGTTGCCAATCAAAAACTGAACGATGGTGTTGTCGTCCTGATTGACCACGTAAAGCATCGTGCTGTCAGAGGAGACGGCTTCGGCCACCGGATTGCGGCCGCCCGAGGGAAAGGGCGAACTGGGGATCTGGCGCATCGCGCCGGAGACTCCGTTGATCTCGAAGACATCGATCTCGCCGTAGTTATTGGTCCCCGCGGCCTTGGCGCTGGTCACGAATACGAAATCCACGGTGGCCGTGCCGCAAGCGGTGATCAATACTGCCGCCAGGAGGCTGGCTGCGGAAACCAGTAGAAGCTGGCTCGATTTGTTGAACTTCATGCGCATCTTTCGTCAGTGGGCCAAAAGCTCCGGCCCCTAAAAAATCAGGTTTGGAATCGAACCTCAGGACGCCCTGAAAAAACATCGCGTCCGGAAATTCGGCTGCGTTCTTGAAGACTGCAAGTCAATCATTGCCTGGCGTTGCCTGGAGCAGGGGCCTTCCTCCGCCCCAGGCGTATCTGCATCAAGCGGCAGTTCAGTTTGTGCGCCCATCCACCAGGCACCATGTAGGCGGACCGGTAAGCGTATATTCAGACGGCGCCTTCGTCGACTGGGAGAGCGGGATGAGGGTGCCGGCGTTTTCGTCGATCGCCTGGCCGGTCACGCTTGAATCGTTGAAGTTGGCCGTATAGAAGAACTGATTCGAGGGGTCCTCGACAAGGCACTGAGGGCCTGCTCCGGAACCAAATCCGATGGGCGTTCCCGCCATCTCGGTGGGCTGAAATGGACTGTTGACCACGTAGCCGGCAATCCCGCTTTGAGCCGTTCCAGTACCGGTGGTGTTATTCCCCTCATTGGCCACATAGAACCACTTCCCCTTGTTCTCCTGCACCATGTAAATGGGGTTGGATTGGTTCGGGTCATCGGGAATGACGCTGGGATTAGCCGCCAACAGCGCGCCATTGCTGCCAACTGTATAAGGCAGAAGCTGGCTGGACGCGTTGGTGGGATTGGGGCTCGGCGCTTCGTTGTCCAGTACGTAAACGTAACCTCCACCGTTCACAATGGCGGTTCCTTGTGCAATGTTCAGCTTTTGGGCGGAGTTCTGGTTCACCGTCAACTGCCCGTTGGTGGCATTTTGGCTGTATGGGAACACGGTTGCGCCGCCAGTGTATGGATAAGAGGTGGAGGCGGTGGTGCTCGTCCCGCTCATCGTGAGGATAGATCCGCCGGTCATCAAAAAGTCAACAGGATAGGATGGAACCGGAAAGTAGGACAGCGGAGCGCCGCCGCCGGCCGCGGTCACCTGGGAATTGACGATCAGTTGCAGCCGGCCGGTGGTCGAGTTGACCTGAAAGGCGGTAATGTCGCCGCAGGCCAAGGAGCCGGTCAAGGCAGCAGCGCAATTGGGGTTCGGGTTTGTCGTGCTGTTAGACGGAAGGCCGTTGATCATGGAATCGTGTTCCAGAACGTATATATAGGCTCCCGTGGTGTCGCTGATCATGCGGAACGGGTTCAAGCCTTGCGTGTAGAAGGTTTCCTGAGGCGTGAGGATGCCGTTGGCGCCGATCGCGAACTGCGTGATGTTGGCGTTCTGGCAGGGGTATGCCGTCGTACAGATGGAGCTTCCCGCCGGGTTGCTGCTTACGCCCCGGTTAAGAACATAAAGAAAGCGGCTGCCGGTGAGCAGCACGGCCCGAACCGGGTTGGCTCCGCCGGAGGAGACAGGCAGCCCGTTGATGGTCGTCAGCTTACCCGTGTTGTGATCGATCTTGAAGCCGGAGACGATGCCGTTGCCGGAGGTCGAGGCCGTCACCGTCCCTGTCACATACAGATAGCCAACCGAATAACTCTGGATGCAAGACGTAACGCTGAGAACAACGCCAGCTGAAAAGGCGCTCATCAGAATGGCCTTGCCGAATTTCGTGAACTTCATGCGATTCCTTCATCCTGGTTCGGCGTGCGCCGCCAAGTTTGCTAGTTCCACAGCATAGCTGGGTTGGGACGGGTCCCTGTTGCATTGTAAAAGCCCAGGCCGGGTTGTGCCTAGTTTTGGCCAGAGACTGGGCAAAACAGCGCATTTTCCATGGCCGTCCCGCCTCGAAAGCGTCGGAAATCCCTCGCCTGCAGGTTTGGACGGCCCGGATTCATGCCTCGGGGCGTAGATTTGGACTCCCGGACGGCGAGAAACGTCAACCCGCCACACCGGGAAAGAATTCCTCTGGCCGAAGCCGTAGCTTGATCGCGCTACGGCTCCAGACCAGGGAACAGGCCAGGGACTGATCTACCAGACCCGGCAGGATGTCGCCGGGTACATGGGCTGACCCTTGGTGCAGCCGAAGGCCTTGCCGAATTGATCGAAGTTCTGCACCGAGCCATTGGTGCGCCAGCGGCCGGGCGAGTGAGGATCCGTCAACGCTGATTGGCGGGCCGACTGCTCGGTCCGGTTCTCGCACCAAACCTGGGCAAAGCCCAGGAAGAAGCGCTGCGCCTCGGTGTAGCCGTCGATCTTGTCATCGATGGATTTTTTCTGCGCTGCCAGCGTGTCCAGCAAGGCCATGTAGGCAATGCGCAGGCCGCCGTTGTCGGCCGTGTTCTCGCCCAGGGTGAGCTTGCCGTTCAGCTTCTGCGCGGCCACGTCGTCATGCGCCGGAGCTGCCTCAAAGCCGCTGTACTCATTGGCCACACAGTCGGTCCGCTCGGTGAATGCCTTGCGATCCTCAGCCGTCTGCCACTCGCGCAGGTTGCCTTGCCCGTCGTACTTTGAGCCCTCGTCGTCGAAACCGTGCGTCATCTCGTGGCCAATCACCACGCCGATGCCGCCGAAATTGACCGCCGGGTCGATGGTGAAGTCAAAGAAGGGCGGCTGCAGAATGCCGGCAGGGAAGTTGATGTCGTTGAACGAGGGTTCGTAGTAGGCGTTGACCGTGGGCGGCGTCATGCCCCACTCTTTTTCGTCCACCGGCTTGCCCAGCTTGTTCAGGTTGTAGTTATTTTCGAAGACGAAACTGCGGTGCAGGTTGCCGATCAGGTCGTCGCGCTCCACCTTCAGAGCCTTGTAGTCGCGCCACTTTTCCGGGTAGCCGATCTTGTTGCGGATCAAGCTCAGCTTTTCTTCAGCCGCCTTCTTGGTGGCCTCGCTCATCCAGGGCAGGGTCTTGATGTCGTCGCCCAGGCTCTTCTCCAGGGCGGCTACCAGTTGGTCCATGCTGGCTTTGGCCGCGGGCGGAAAATTCTTCTTCACCCAGTCCTGGCCAACCGCTTCGCCCAGCGCGCGGTCCGTCATGCTGGTGCACTGCTTCCAGCGCGGCAACGGTTCCTTCTGCCCCGCCAGAGTCTTGCCGAAAAATGCGAAGTTCTCGTCAAAGAAGGCTTTGGGCAGGTTGGTGGCCGCGCTGTGCAGAGTGTGCCAGCGGAAGTACGACTTCCACGACTCAATCGGCTCCTTGGCAATCAGTTCGCTCAACCCCTTGAAGAAATCCGGAGTCGCCACGTTCAGCGTCTCAAAGGGGCGAATCTTCACGTCCTTGAAATAGATCGAGTAATCGAAATCCGGGGTCAGCTTCTGGAAGTCCGTAACCGTATAAATGTGATAGCGGTTTGCAGGGTCGCGCATATCGGTGCGGCTGGTCGAGACCTTGGCCAGAGCGGTCTCAATCTCCATTACCGCCGCGGCTTCCTTGGCCGCCTGATCCGGAGAGTCGCCGGCCAGCACAAACATCTTTGCGACATGCTCAGCGTACTGCTTGCGAATCTCCTGGAAGCGCTTGTTGTCCACAATGTAGTAGTCGCGATCTGGCAGCGAGAGCCCGCCTTGAAAGATGCTCGCAATCTGCTTGGAGGAGTCCTTGTCGTCCTGCTCCACGCGGAAGCGGAACAGCGGCGCCGCACTTCCCTCTGCCTCCAGTTCGCCCATCAGCGTCGCCAGCTTGTGGGCGTCTTTGAGGTTCGCGATGCGCTTCAGCGCAGGTTCCAGAGGCTTAAGGCCCTTCTGTTCCACCAGGCTGGTGTTCATGCAGGCAGCAAAGTAGTCGCCATACTTCTTTTCCAGCGGGCTTGTGGGGTTCGTGGCCGCGGCGTCCAGTTCCTGCCACAGCAAATAGCGGTTGCGCTCAAGCAGAAGCGAGAAGGAGCGCCCCCAGCGCACCTGGTCGCCGGGAATAGGATTGCTCTTGACCCAGTTGCCGCAGGCATACTGATAAAAATCCGTGCAGGGATCGGCGGTCTTGTCGATGGCCGTCAGATCGAAGCTTTTAACGATGACGGGAGGCGCGGGCTTCGCGTCCGCAGCCAGGGGAGTGGTCTGTGCAAGGGCGGTTCCGCCCAGCAGAATCAGGATTGGTGCAAAGCGAATGCAATTCATGAATATCCTCTTGGTGGTAGGTCAACCGGCCCGGTCCATCTCCGCGGAAAAAGTCCAAAAATGGCGGCCAGGATCAATTTTTGAGCAGCCAATTCGCGCAGACTGCGTCGCCTAGCAGCCTATCACGGTGGACGGACAACCCGCACTCGTGGCAAAAACAGTGGTAAAGAATGACAGCCTGGGAGGATGACAGAAAATAGCAGACCTGTGATGTTCTTTGGCGGCCCCACTGGTTAGCGTTGCCACATTCGAGAGCCGGTAGCCCGGCGCCTGCGACATATTGATATTTGGAATCAAGTGCCCCAGTTGTGGCATCTGTTCATTACGTTTCAATGCCGCCTGCGGCTCAACCGCGAGGACAGGCATCTGGAGGTCGTACATGCGCGTAATTCTGCTGGTTCAATTCCCCATTGAACCGTTCAACACTGCCACCCGGAATGGAACCGTAGGGGCGAAAATGAAAAAGATTCTGGATGACCTCAAGCCGGAAGCCGCCTACTTCACTGAACGGGATGGCCGTCGCGGCGGTATCTTCGTTGTCGATCTCCAAAGCGCTTCGGATATCCCAAAGCTTGCCGAACCCTGGTTTCTCAGCTTCAATGCTGAAGTTGAGTTTCGCATTGCCATGACGCCAGAAGATCTCGCTCATGCGGACCTGAACGCACTCGGAAAGAAGTGGGCCTGAAGGACCAGGGCCGGCGCGTCCCTTAAGCCTACTTTGCTACACTCCTCTTGCGGTTCCCCGCAAGAGGTTTACCTATGTTCAAGCGGCAAAATCTATTTCTGGCGTTGCTGCTAGCCGCCGTAGCGGTAACGCTCTCTGCCCAGCCGGCCCCCAATCCCACACGCACTCTGGTTCGCGCCGGCCACCTGCTCGATGTAAAGACCGGCAAACTGCTCGACAGCCAGACCCTCGTGGTGGTGGGCGACACCATCCAATCCATCGGCCCCAGCGCGCAACTCCCTGCGCAGCCTGGCGATACGGTCATCGACCTGGGCAGCCTCACTGTGCTGCCTGGCCTGATCGACGTGCATACCCACCTGACCATGGGGACCAACTTCGATCCCTACCATGAGCTGCAGGAAACCGACGCCAAGGAGGAAACCGACGCCAAGGAGGCCATCAACGGGGTGGTGAACGCCCGCACCACGCTGCTGGCCGGCATCACCTCGGTGCGCAACGTGGCTGCCGGCGGCTACACCGACGTGGACCTGCGCGACGCCGTCAACTCCGGGCAGATCATTGGGCCGCACATGCAGGTCAGCGGACCGGCGCTCAGCATTACCGGCGGACACTGCGACAACGACCTGCTGCCCTTCAAATATCACGCCACCGGCGACGGCGTGGCCGACGGCATTGCAGCCGTGCAGCACCAGGTGCGGCAGAACATCAAATACGGCGCCGACGTCATCAAGATCTGCGCCACCGGCGGCGTCCTGTCCAAGGGCGACGATCCCCAGGCCGCGCAGTACACACTCGAGGAGATGCGCGCCATTGTGGCCGATGCTCACCGCCTGGGCCGCCGGGTGGCCGCGCACGCCCACGGTGCACAGGGAATTCTCTGGGCCAGCATGGCCGGCGTCGATTCGGTGGAGCACGGAAGCTACATCAATGACGAAGGCATCGCCGAGCTCAAAAAGAATGGCACCTATCTCGTTCCCACGCTCTATCTGGAAGACTGGATGGTGGACAACGGCAAGCTGCCGCCCTACTCGCATAAGAAGCTGGTTGAGGTAAGTGCCGTGGCCAAGGGCAACATCAAGCGCGCTATGGATGCCGGCGTCAAGATCGCCATGGGCACCGACGCCGCCGTCTACCCGCACGGGCTCAACGCCCATGAGCTGGACGTGTACGTCAACCAACTCGG
>JBEKFS010000114.1:0-10839 GCA_050013195.1 Occallatibacter sp. | reverse complement strand
AGAGAGAAAATTCGTATCCAGCCGGCTGGGATCCTGAAAAGCGTAGTCTGTCGAGAACGTAGTGTCGATTCCGAGGTTGATCGTCACGTCTCCCAGCGGGAGGCCGAGGTCAATCAATAGCGTTTTCTCGCCAGACTCCTGGGCCAGCAATACCGCGAAATTGGAAGCGAGGGTGGTGACTCCACAGCCGCCTTTGGCGCCGAGAAACACGAATAAATCGCCGGTTTTCCTTTTGGCGGGGCGAACCCCAGGAAGACGGACTGAGACGCGAGCCAGAGCATCAGCCATATCGGTGGCGGTGATGGGCAGAACGAGAAGCTCGCGGGCGCCTGCACGCATGCACCGCACCACCAGTTCCTGATTAGCCTTCTCCGAAAAGACCATCACGGTGCGGGAGCCATCATCGCTGATACTTTCCACTACATTGAGAGCGAGTTCCGGGTTACCTTCCAGGTCGACGATGACGACGTCGTGATGCTCCTCCAACATCTTAAACATCTCGTTGAGGTCGGCAGGGTAGGAAGAAAACTCCTGAACGCGCACCCCGGGGCATTCGGCAAGAACCCTGGCTATTGCATTGCGGCGCGGTTCATCCGAGCCGATCAGCGCAATGGATAAGGCGCCAGTGCCCTGGACGCCGTGAACATCGAGAAACTCTGGCATAGTGCAACTGCACCTCCAAGTTGCCCGTGACGATATTTAGTCTATCCTGAAATCGCCGAATCATCAGGATTCTTTCCCAAGAGAGAGACGGTTACGGCAGCCCTCCATCGGATACGGCTCTGGCAACTGTGGGCAGCCTGGCGTCCACATCCACGCCGGTGACCAAGACCCTTCGCTTCACCACGGCAATTTGGCATTGAGGACGGACGAAGCTGATGTCCACATCGACTGAACGCCCTGTAAAACGGTCACTTCGCTCTTCCGAAGAAACCGGAGCCCTTTTTCTTCTCATCCTTTTCGGGCAAGCCGCAGGCTTTACGTGCCATCTGCCGGATTACGACTGAGATGGGCGAGTTTTCCAATGCGAGGGGAGTGCCGGAGTGCCGGGTTCGCCGTGCAGCGGCATAATCGTTGGGAATCCTCCACTGGGCCGGCCGGGTGAGCGCCTTGGTTATATGCTCTTCATTGAAGAGTATATTTTTAGGTGTATACCGGTTGAGGATGATCTGGAGTTTACGGCCCCTGGTGGAGAAGAACTGAGAGATAAAGCGATTTGCGTTTCGCAGCTCGGAAATGTCGACTTGAGTGACCAGGTAGATGGTAGCGGAACTGTCACCGAGAGCGGAATTCACCAAATCAGGTCTAAATCCGGCATCCACCACCACGTAATCGAAGCTCTGGCGGGCGACCGTCAACAGTTTATCGACAACGTCCGCGGTAATCCTGGTCTGGGGGAACTCCCCTGGAGCCGCAAGGACGAATAATCCCGAGGAATGCTCAGTTAGCAGCGAAGAGAGAAAATTCGCATCCAGCCGGGTGGAATCCTGAAAAGCGCTGTCTGTCGAGTACTTAGCGACGATCCCGAGATTGATCGCCACGTCTCCCAGAGGGATGCCGAGGTCGATCAACAGCGTTCTTTCGCCAGACTCCTGGGCCAACAGTACCGCGAAATTGGAGGCGATGGTGGTGACTCCGCAGCCGCCTTTGGCGCCGAGAAACACTAATAAATCGCCGGCTTTCCTTCTGGCGGGGCGAGACCCAGGAAGACGGACTGAGACGCGAGCCAGAGCATCAGTCATATCGGCGGCGGTGATGGGCAGAACGAGAAGCTCGCGGGCGCCGGCACGCATGCACTGCACCACCAGTTTCTGATCAGCCTTCTCCGAAAAGACCATCACAGTCCGGGAGCCGTCGTCGCAGATACTCTCCACTACATTGAGGGCGAGTTCCGGGTTACCGTCCAGGTCGACGATGACGACGTCGTGATGCTCCTCCAGCATCTTGTGTACCTCATCGGGGTCGGCGGGGTAGGAAGAAAACTCCTGAACGCGCACCCCAGGGCATTCGGCAAGAGCAGTGGCTATTGCCTTGCGGCGCGGTTCGTCCGGGCCGAACAAAACCACGGATATGTCGCCAGCGCCATGGGCGCCGGGAACTTCGTTTAACTCTGACATCGCGCGATTGCAACTCCTGGTTGCCTGTAACAGTGCATATTCTATCCCAGGATCGCCAAGTCGCCTGTACTCTTTTGAGAATTAGAGGAGCGGGCTGATTTATGCTTCTTCCGGATCGGCGGCTTCCAGCAATGGCCTGCCAGGCCATGGATCCTTTTTTCGTCCGAAGAGGGAGAAGCCTTTTTTCTTATCCGGATTCGCGGTCATGCCGCAGGCGGTTCTGGCCATCTGCCGAATCACGTTTGAGATGGGCGTGTCTTCCAGCGCAATCGGAGTGGCGGTGCTGCGGGTGCGGCGGGCAGTGGCATAATCGTCGGGAATCTTCCACAGGGCGGGCCTGGTGAGGGCCTTGGTAATCTGCTGCTCATCGAAGAGCAGAGCATGCGGCGTATAGCGGTTGAGCACGATCTGCAGCTTGCGTCCGCGGGCGGCAAAAAATTGCGTGATAAGGCGATTGGAGTTGCGCAGTTCTGTAACGCCGACCTGGGTAATCAGATAAACGATGGCGGATTCTCCAAAAAGAGATGTATCCATCAAGTCAACTCTGGAACCGGCATCAACGACCACATACACGAAGCTCTGCCGCGCGACGGTCAGCAGTTTGTCGATGGCTTCGCCGGTGGCCTGGTGGGGAGAGAACTCGTTTGGAGCCGGGAGCACGGATAATCCCGAGCCATGCCTGGCCAGCAGCGAGCGAAGGAAGTTGGCGTCCAGCCGGCTGGAATTCTCATAGGCGTTGGCGATGGAGTAGTCGGCGGCCATCCCGAGGTTGATCGCCGCATCTCCGAGAGGAACTCCGAAGTCAATCAAGAGGGTTTTCTCGCCGGACTCCTGGGCCAGCGCGACGGCAAAATTGGAGGCGATGGTGGTGACTCCGCAGCCGCCCTTGGCGCCCATAAAGACGAATAGCTTTTTAGAGATTCTTCTGCCCAGAGGCACAGTCGAGCGGCGAGTCAAAGCCCGGTCCAGGGCATCTTCCAATTCGGCGTGGAGGAGCGGCAGAGTGAGGAACTCGCGGGCGCCGGCGCGCATAAAACGGATAGCCAGCTCCAGATTGGTTTGCGCGGAATAGACCATCACGGAAGTGGAGTTATCCGCGCAAAGGCTCTCCACCAGATCAAAGGCGTACTCGGGGTCGCTGTCCAGGCCGATGAGGATAGCGTCGTTATGCTGTTCCAGCATCAGAGGCAGGTCGTTGAGGTCGGCAGGGAAGGCTGCATGTTCCTTCACAGCTGTGCCTGGGCATTCAGACAGAGCGCGGGCCACCTCTTCGCGGCGTATATCATCCGGATCGATGAGCACGATGGACAATACACCCGGAGCATCGGAGTTCAGGTCCACGGAGATGAGGTCAAGGATCGGCATGGCATGGGTTGCTTCCGTTTGTCTGCATCGAGGCAGGCTGATATGAGGCCGGAGAAACACGGTAGTAATTCCGGAATAGGCATATGAAACTCGCGAAACGCAATCGGAGAATGTTCACGCGCCCGCGAACCACTCCTATCCCCCGCACCCTTCGCAACTCCGGCTGCTAGAGAGAGAAGTTGACCGTCACTTCCACTGTGGAAGCGCTGGGACCGGGCTCGAATCTCCAGGTGCGCACGGCCTCCTCGGCGGCGGCCGATAACAAGCCGTTCCCGCTGAGCGGTTTCACGTCAGTTACACTGCCTTCCGCGTCCACTGTAACCGTGAGCCGGACCAAACCACTCACCCTCATGCGCTTGGCAATCTCTGGATAATGGGGTGCGGTCCGCAATTTGATGGCGCGCGCGTCCGCCGCACAAGCGGGCATGGTTAGCGCAACCATGAGCGCCAGCACGGCCGCCTGCATCAGCCGGGCTCCAGCACGCCGCCACCGGTTGGGAAGAAGCTCAAAGCAAGTTTTGTCCATTGGGCACCTCATAGTTGTTAACTTCTCGTTGAGGTTATCGGCGATTGGCGGAGACTTCGTTAATAGATTTTTATGATTAGATTACCGAGGGAATGGGAGAACATAGCCTCTAGCCGCTAGCCTCTAGCTCATAGCTGAAGATCTGGCGAACCAACGGTCAAATCGCCATGATGGTATGCGGCGAGTATTAATGGGCGTTTATTTGATCTAAAAGCTAGAGGCTAGAAGCTAGAGGCTGTTCTTACAGTAGCGAAGGTTAGATCCTGTGCATCCGAGCGGTGCTCGTCGCGCCAGAGATCGAAGAGGCGGCCGTAGCTGAGGGTGATGTACTGTGCCGGATCGATACACAGACGGGCAGCGGCGCGGTCGATCCACTCAGCGGAGCCTTCCAGTTCGGCGTAGTTTCCTATAGGCGTCTCATCGACCACGCAATGGCCTTCGCCGTCGGTCCACTCAGCGCGCCACTTCTCATAGCGGAAGGCGGCCACCAGGCCGAGGGAGAGAAAAATTTCCTCAAGAGCTGCGCCGTCTGCGATTTCGGTCTCGTTCTCGATGCGATGCTTGTGTGTATCTTCGCCGGGACCAATATCGGGAAGGCGCTTATGGGTGACGGTCCAGCGTCCGGCATAGCTGCGAATGCGCAGTATCTCTGTGCGGGCGCGCATCTGACGGTCCAGAGTGTCGTAGAGGACGTTGCTCTCGAAAGCGCGCGGGGTTTGCAGGCGAAAGCCGGCAGCCTCCAGCCGCCGCGCCAGCCCGGCCAGGTCCTCCACGTGAAATTTGATCTCGGTTTCGATGGGCATCTTTAGCAGTGAGTATACGGCAGGGGCTCGGCCCCGGTTGAAGTCAAAGTGGAAGCATTTATTGTTTGCTGCCCCAGCGGATTGAAGGTTGGTACCCGCCGATCGCCTCCACCTTATACCCGTGAACCTTTGCCCAATCGCGGGCCGCCATTCTTAACTTTGGATTTCCGCAGGCCAGAAAGTCCTGAGCCATCACCACATTGCCGCTCAGATTGAGCGCATTGATCAAGGCGGGCTCTGAGCCCGGTGCGCCCCGCTTGAGGAAGAACTTGTAATGTTCGGCGATCAGCCAAGTGTCGCTGCCTTCGCTGGGTGGCTGCACCAGCAAGAGCAGCGCGTTGACAGCACGGGGATCCTTTTCAGGCAGAATCTTCAACAGCACCCTGGTCACCTCGCCGCGGAATTTGCCATTGGGAGATTTGAGTGCGGCGATCAGCGGATCGATGGCAGCCTGCCCAAATCCCTGCAGCGCTCCTTCCACGCTGTCTTGCCGGATCGCATACGGATATCCGAGCGCATCGATGAGGGGCGCAATGGCGCGCGGGTCGCCGAGCGCGGAAAGGCCGGATGCCGCATGACCCCGGAGGTCGAGATCGTTCTTGCTGTCTTCCATGATGGCCATGAGGGGATCGAATGCGCGCGGCTCCCGGCTCTTGCCCAACCCAACGGCCGCCCACCCGCGGACCTCGGAATCTCTGTCTGAGAGTGCAGCGAGGAACGGTTCAAACGAGCGTGAGTCGCGAATCTCTCCAAGCGCAATCGCCGCAAATTTGCGGACCTGATAGTTCTGGTCCTTCATGGCCGCGATGAGCGGTTCAACCGCAGGCGCGCCGGTTTTGGCCAAAGCATCCTCCGCTCCCCATTGGACGCCGGAATCCCAGTCCTTCAGTGCGGCAATCAAGGGCTCGATTGCGCGAGGGTCTTTCAACTCGGCCAGTTTCTGGACTGCT
This sequence comes from Occallatibacter sp., assembly GCA_050013195.1. Taxonomy (GTDB): domain Bacteria; phylum Acidobacteriota; class Terriglobia; order Terriglobales; family Acidobacteriaceae; genus Telmatobacter. The sequence goes on along the minus strand of JBEKFS010000114.1, from coordinate 5,078 downwards.
CCGTTGCGAATGTAAGTTCGCTGGTCTTTCAACAGGTTGATCTGTTCGTCAACACTATCGGTTTGCGCAAATGCGGCCGGAACGGGTCCGAATATGCTGAAGCATAGCAACAAACTCGCGGCAAGCGGACTTCTGTATTGCCAGAAATACCGGACTCTCATCGGACTCATATGTTCTCCTTCAACGCGGCTGCGAGCTTACTGCTTGCCGCCCCATCCTGAACCCTTTGCGCCGGGCATATAAGTGATCTGGTAGTTATGCGTGGAGGCCCACTCGTGGGCGGCGGCGGACAGCTTCTCGTTTCCGCTGTTGAGAAAGTCGGCGGCCATGTACTGGTCTCCAGCTTTATTGAGGGCTTCAATCAGAGCATCCTCCGACCCCGGCTCACCGCGCCGGATGTAGAAGCTGCTGGCCGCGGCGACCACGTCGTTATTGTGGGTGCGCAAGGCTGTCAGCAGAAAATCCACCGCCTGGGGATCGCCGATTTTGCCCAAAGCGTCGCCTGCGGCCCTCACGACTCTGATATCGGAATCCTTGAGGGAGGCGATCAGGGGCTGGTCGGCACGTGGATCCTTGATTTCTCCCAACGCTCGCGCCGCCTCTTCACGGATTTCATAGTCATAGCCAGACGGGTCTTTGTCCTTGTACTTCAGGGCGGTGATCAGCAGGTCGACAGCGCGAGGGTCTTTAATCTCGCCCAATGCCCTGATCGCATAAAACCGCACGCCATAATCCTTGTTGTTGTATGCGGCTATGAGAGCTTCGACGGCCGGAGGCCCTATCTTCGCCAACCCGCTTTCCGCTTCGAAACCGAGACCTTTGTCTTTCAGTGCGGTGATGAGGGGCTCAATGGCGACGGGGCCAAGACTGCCCAACGCCTCGCAAACAGCCTTTTCGTCTTTGCTGTGTTTGAGCGCGTCCACCAGCGGCTGAAGCGCGCGCGGGTCTTTAATTTCACCCAACGCTTTGGCCGCGCTGCCCTGGACATTGGGATCAGGATCGTTGAGAGCGGCAATGAGCGGCTCAACCGCGCGAGAGCTCTTGCTCTGGCCCAGTGCTTCAGCAGCCTTTTGGCGAACGTCAGCATTCGTATCTTTTAGCTTGTCCAGCTGGGTACTCACGCTCATAAATTGCCAACCTTCGATAGCTCCGAAGACGAGCAGGCAGAAGCCGGCAAGTATTCCCAACAACTGCCACCATTTGAGACCCTGGCTGTCGCGAGGAATGGCGGCAGGGCGTTCATCAATAGAATTCTGGTTCGGACTCATGCGATCTCCTTGATGGCTGGCCATCGCGGGTAGGGAAGCAGTTAACCGATGACCTGAAAGGCGAAGCAACGCCTGTGTGAGGTTCCACTATACGCCGCGAGCCTGGAAGTGGATATGAAAATTCCGGGGACAGGCCCGGTATTTGGGAATTTGCGTCTCCTCCGTAGAGCTGAATGGTGGCATCTGGCCGCAACAGGCGACAATGAAAGAGATGAAGACTCTGCGACTGACTGTGGACCCGGCACACCTGGAGAGTTCTGAGTCCGAGAAGGCTCTGGAGCGCGCTGCAGGAATTTTGCGCGCAGGCGGATTGGTGGCGCTGCCGACTGAAACTGTCTACGGGCTGGGCGCAAATGCCTTGGACACCGCGGCTGTGAGCCGCATTTTTGCGGCCAAGCAAAGGCCGGCGTGGGATCCGGTGATTGTGCATGTAGCCAATGAAGCGATGCTGCAAGGGCTGGTCCGTGAGGTTCCCGAGGCGGCGCGCAAGCTGATGAAGGCCTTTTGGCCTGGGCCGTTGACGCTGCTGTTGCCGCGAACGGCGGCGGTGCCCGATATGGTAACCGCTGGCCGCCCTCTCGTCGGTGTGCGGATGCCGGCGCATCCCGTGGCGCTGGAATTGATTCGTCGTGCCGGGATTCCACTGGCCGCGCCCAGCGCCAATCTCTTTGGCCACATCAGCCCGACGACGGCCGAGCACGTGCTCGCGGACCTGGATGGGCGGATTGATGCGGTGGTGGATGCGGGACCGACCGAGCACGGCGTCGAGTCCACGGTGCTGGACCCATGCCGGACTCCGATGGTGATTTACCGGCCGGGAGCGGTGACGAGTGTCCAGATTCGAGAGACTGCCGGGGCGGTGGAGATGCACCGCGACGGTGGAGTGCAGGAAGCCGAACCACGAGAAGCGCAGCTCTCGCCGGGGATGGGATTGCGGCATTATGCGCCGCGTGCGCGGCTGGTGTTGGTGGAAGGGCAGCTGGCCGAGTTGGCCGCAAGGCTGGACGGGGCGGTATCAGAACTTTCAGAGACAAAAGTGGGCGTGATGCTTCCCGCCGAGGTGGCTGCGCCGGCCGGGGCGGCGGCTGTGTACGCCTGGGGCCGATGGGATGCGCCGGAGGAGATGGCGCGGGAGCTGTACGCCGGTTTGCGGGCGCTGGACGGCGCGGGTTGCACGGTGATTCTCTGCCCGCTGCCGCCGCCCAAGGGAATCGGCGCAGCCATCCGCGACCGGCTGCTCAAGGCCGGATCAAGCGCTTAGGAGAAGAAACAGAGAATAAATCATAGATTTCCGCTTCCCAAATAACCCAATTTCGCGCAAGCAACCTCTACTTATAAGTAGAGGTTGCTTGCGCGTTTTGAGCGGCAATTTCCGCGAAGATCATTGTCCCTGGTCGCCGACCTTGTACATATATTTGATGGCGGATTTATAGACCATGGTCTTGTGGTGGCCGCGGAGCTTGAGGGCGTTGCGGTCGTACCACTCGATGCAGCCTTCAATCATCTCTCCGTCTTCCAGGACAAGGACCATCGGGGTCTGGGACTGGATTTGCTTTTGCAAATAAAAGAGTTCCGCGTTGCGCTGGACAGGCCGCTGTCCCTGGTCCTGGCCGTAGGCCGCCAGGCGGAAGGGAGCTACAGCGGCTGGCCGTTTGCGCGTGTAGACCTTGGTGTGTGGAGTGGATTCAGTGGTCATGATAGAGCAGTCCTCCTGGGGGAAGTTATTGATTAATTGTTGGTTAGTTGGCCGCCTCAAGGCTGACGGCCATTGCATCCAGCGAGAGGGAACGGAGCAGGTTGCGGCGCATGCCCTGCTCAACCTGGACGAGCGCATGAGCTGCATTGTCGATCCAGTCAACACTCAGCCCCTGAGCCATATGGGCGAGTTCAGCCTCGATATCCAGGTTGCGAATGAGCTGCGGGGTGCCCGCGACAATGAGCAATAGGTCCTCGATGAGGCTGCTGAGGGCGCGGAGCAGGTTGAAGGTTTTCTCCTGGCCGTCGGCGCCGGCGCGGTAGCTCTCGGTCGCGTGAAATAGCGTGGAGTAGTCCGGCTCCCGCAGTGCGCCGCGCAGCAGGATGAGGGCGTCCATGCGGCTGGCAATATACGCATCGAGATCAAGGGTCAGCGCGCGGCCCACGGCTCCCTCCGCCAAACGTGCCGCAAGGGTGCGATCAGTCTTTTTGAGCAGCGGACGGCGTTGGGCGAGCAGCGCTTCGAGTTCGGAGGCAGGAATCGCGCCGAGGCGATGCACGGCAGCACGGGAGCGGATGGTAGGCAGCAGTTCCTGCGGATTTTCGGTGAGCAGAATCAGCGAGCTGTGCGCGGGCGGCTCCTCGAGAAGCTTGAGCAGGGAGTTGGCCGCCTCCTTCATAAATGCCGACGAAGTGAAGATGGTGAAGGTGCGCTTCGCCTCGACCGGCGGGCGATAGTAGGCCACGTGGATAGCCTGGCGGACCTGGCCAACTTTGATGAGCAGTTGCGGCGGGTCGGGGGGGATGACGAGCACATCCGGATGGGTCTGGATGAGGATGCGGGTCTCGCGCTTGTCGGTGTCGCGCATCTCGTCGCGAGCGGCTACGGATTCGGCGACCAGGGCCTCAAGATTAGCGGAATCATTGATGCGGGTACAGTTGACGCAGACACCGCAGAAGTCTGGAAGGCTGTCCGATTCGGTGGGCTGGAGGCAGTTGACAGCTTTGGCGAGCATCAGGGCCAGGGTGTACTTGCCAGCTCCGCGCGGGCCGGCCAGAATCAGCGACTGAGGAAAACGATCAGCGCCGATGCTCTCGCGAAGCCGGGTGACCGTGGCCGAATTGCCGAGAAAATCCTGAAAGCCCATGGGTTGAGTTTAGTGCATAGGCGGGTGGTTCCTCCTTCGAAGAGAAAGTTCACCCTCCGGTTTCATAGGAGATAGATGTGGAATATCGTCTGAAACATAATTGTCAAGGACACTTGACACGTAAAGGCAATTTATGTAAGGTTAAGTTGTCATTAAGTAAAGGAGACCAATCATGCTCTGCGCATTCAACAATCCTGCGCAACGCCGCTTCGTGATTCGCATGTGGATCATGGCGGCACTGTGCGTCCTGTTTTCACTCGTGGCCGCTCTGGTATTTCGGCATAGTCATCCGCACGGCGTTGTCTCTTATCTGGTAGCGGTGCTTCCTGCGCTTCCCATCATAGGGGCGTTGATCTACACCGGTGTTTACCTGGCCGAAGAAAAGGACGAGTTCCAACGCAATCTCCTCGTGCAGTCGCTGCTGGGCGGGACTGGAGGAATCCTGGCAGTGATAACCGCCTGGGGCTATATGGAGGATTTCGCTCGCGCCCCGCACATGGACTTGGTTTGGGTCTATCCTCTTTTCTGGCTTTTCGCGGGCATCTCCTACGGGTTTGTCAGGGCGAGGTACAGATGAAAAACCGGCTGCGAGTATTGCGCGCTGAACGCGACTGGTCGCAGGCCGATCTGGCCCAACGGCTGGAGGTATCGCGCCAGTCGGTGAACGCCATAGAGACGGGCAAGTTCGATCCCAGCCTGCCGCTGGCCTTCAAACTGGCGCGGCTGTTTGAGACCACCATCGAGGCGATCTTCAGCGACGAGAACTGATGCGGGCTTGCAGGTCTCATAGGTGAGACCTGCAAGCCCATCGAGGCAGATTTCCCGGTAGCCGGCGCGTCAATGGTAAGCTGTTGACCGTAGGAAAAATGGTGCAAGAATGCCATGAAAGTTTACTGGGCAAGATTTATTTTGCGGGGAGTGCTATTGATAGCAGTTCTATGCCTTCCCGTGAAGTGTTTGTTCGCGG
>JBEKFS010000113.1:0-10888 GCA_050013195.1 Occallatibacter sp. | reverse complement strand
TAGAGCCAAACCATCCCCACCACCACCGCCGCCACAACTGGCACGGCAATGAACGTATGCGTAATCCCGCGGTGGTGCTTCAGCCCCTCGACCGGCCCCGCCAGCCCCCACAGCACGTCAATGTCGGCAGCCTCGGCAGCCAACACCGCCGCCAGAGTTGCGTAGGCCGTCTTGCGGTTCAGCCCCGCCCGCCCGATGCATGCTCCGGTCAGAAAATGAGTAATAGGTTCCATAACTGTCTGCCAACCATACTACCTTGCTCCGCCGCCCCATATAATTCTTCCCATGGGCGAACGAAGCTCCCCACACTCATCTCCGGCCAGGCGCGCCGCCGAACTCAGCGCTGAACTGCGCCGCCATGAGCACTTGTATTATGTTCTCGATTCGCCGGAGATCAGCGACGCCAGCTACGACGCGCTGATGAACGAGCTCAAGCAGCTTGAAGCCGCGCACCCAGAGCTCGTCACCCCCGACTCACCCACCCAGCGCGTCGGAGGCAAGCCTGCCGAGGGTTTCCGCAAGGTCGCTCACTCCCGCCCCATGCTCTCGCTGGACAACGCCTACTCCGCCGAGGAGCTGGCCGCCTGGGACACTCGCTGCCGCGAGCTGGCCGGCCCGTTGCCGGTCGAGTATGTAGCCGAATACAAGCTGGACGGCCTGAGCGTGGCACTCCGTTACGAGTCTACGGACGGCGGCGCGCGCCTGACGACCGGCATCACTCGTGGCGACGGCCAGACCGGCGAAGATGTCACCTCCAACATCCGCACCATTCGCAGTGTTCCGCTCAGCATCTCTGCCGAAAAACTGAAAAAGCTCAAACTCCCGCAGGCATTCGAAGTGCGCGGCGAAGTGGTAATGCCTGAAGCCGCTTTTCTGCGCATGAACGAGGAGAAGGAGCAGCAGGGCCTGGCGCCCGCCGTCAACCCGCGCAACGCCGCCGCTGGAACGTTGCGCACTCTCGAACCCTCCATTGTCGCCAATCGCCGCCTGGAATGTTACGCCTACTTCCTGCTCATCGATATCGAAGGCAAGAGCGAATACTGGCCGCAAGGACAGCGCGCCACTCTGGATGCGCTCGCTGCCCTCGGCTTCCGCGTCAATCCCCACCACAAACTCGTCGCCTCAGTCGAGCAGATGACCCGCTTCATCGACCAAGCCGAAGCCGCGCGCTCCACTCTTGGCTACGAGATCGACGGCGTGGTTCTCAAGGTTGACTCTCACGCCACCCAGCAGCGTCTCGGCTACACTGGCCGCGCCCCGCGCTGGGCCATCGCCTACAAATTCACCGCGCGCTCCGGCATCACGCAGGTCAACGCCATCACCGTGCAGGTGGGCCGCACCGGCAAACTGACCCCTGTCGCCGAACTGGCCCCGGTCTTCATCGGTGGCACAACGGTGAGCCGCGCCACGCTGCACAATGCCGACTTCATCGAGCGCCTCGGCCTCAAGCTGGGCGATACGGTCAAAGTCGAGCGAGGCGGCGACGTGATTCCCAAAGTCGTTGAAGTGATCGAAGACGCGGACCATCCGCGCGGAAAGCAACCGTTCGTTTTTCCATCAAAATGTCCGGAGTGCCATTCCCACGTTGTTCGCGCCGAGGGCGAAGTAGACTTTCGTTGCGTCAACGCCGATTGCCCCGCCAAACTTCGCGAGAGCCTGCTCCACTTTGCCTCCCGCGGAGTCATGAACATCGAAGGCCTGGGCGAAGCCGTGGTGCAGCAGTTGCTCGATCGCAAACTCGTCGCAAGCGTTGCCGATCTCTACTCCCTCACCGAAGAGCAGTTGACCGGCCTCGACCGCTTTGCCGAAAAATCCGCCCGGTCTCTCATCGAAGAGATTGATCGTTCCAAAGCAGCCGGACTCGCTCGCGTCCTCATGGGCCTGGGAATTCGCTTTGTCGGCGAGCGCACCGCGGAATTATTGTCAGAAGAATTCGGCTCCATCGAGGCGCTGCGTGCGGCCTCAGCCGATGAACTGGAACGCGTGGAAGAGGTCGGTCCGCGCATCTCCCAGGCAATTCTGGAATTTTTTGCGCAGCCGGCCAACAATGCACTCATTAAGAGCCTGGAAAAAGCCGGCGTGGTGATGACGGCAGAGAAAAAACAGCGCTCAACCCAGTTGGCGGGGCTCACCTTCGTACTCACCGGCACGTTGCCCACGCTCACCCGCGACGAAGCCAAAGCGAGAATCGAGGCTGCGGGCGGCAAAACCGCCTCAGCCGTCAGCAAGAAAACCAGCTACGTGGTGGCCGGCGAAGAAGCTGGCTCCAAGCTCGACAATGCGCGCAAACTCAATATCCCTGTTCTGGATGAAGCCGGTCTGCTGGCGCTGCTTCAAGCCGCGCCGGCCACGCATTGAGTCTCGCTTCATCCCCGCGTGAATACAGGGCCCCGGACTCCCGGACAAAAAATCTGGTAGTGCGCATCAATGGAGTGATGGCCAAAAGAAACAGCAACAAGTCAAACCACACGGCAGCCTCACATTCTTATCTCATTTGCTTGCGATCATTAGCGACGAGCCGACAGTCCCGGATGCCGTTCGACGGAGCGTAATTCCCGCTCGCGCTCCCTTTCCCAGGCCGCGGCACGCCAGTTGCGCGACGCATAACGGGGCGGCTCGTTGACGGCGACCGCGACATCTTCTTCTGTGTGCGTGCTTGTTGGCAAGGTAACCAGTTCCATCTGCATTCTCAGTGGAGGCCGCGCAGGCAATACCGGCGCGGGCGGACTGATCAGCCGCGAGGGGGTTTCGACTTCCTTACTGGCCGGGCTTGAGGTCAGGCTAGTATCGGTCTTCACGGCCGGCCCCACCAACTCGTCATCCTCATCGTTTTGGCCGGCACGGCGCATGCGAGACGACAGAGACCTGGCCAGAAAATCGTCCACCAGCTTGTGCAGGCAGGTTTGACCGCAAAGATGCTTCGAACCTGGGCGCAGCCGGTTGCGCGAGTTCCACCCGCTCACCCGCAGTTCCTCTCCCTGGTCATAGGCCACAAACCAGTGGTTTGTCTGCTTCTTCTCCGTACCGCAGATATCGCACGATATCGCCTGTCGGATCACCCGGTATCCCCCTGTCGAACAGTCCTTTCGCAGCCTGGCCTATTCACGTCTTTCCCTTTAACCCATGCGGCAGACATCCTCGTAGAGCCGCAAGACACGCATACGAACCCCACGGAAAGCTCCTGGAGCTGCCCACGTCTATTTCATCGCTTATCCTGGGCAATCAGTGAGATGAGAACGAAAAGAAACAAGGATGATGGCAAATGAGAACAGCAGATATGGAATTTTCCTCAATCGGAACACGCCGGCAATTTAAATTGAAAAATAAGAAGAATCAGAATTGAGAAATACTTTAAAATTTATGACTTCAGTACGGCTTCAACGGGATCGCAAAGCTGCCAAAACAAAGGAGGCTTCAGTCCCCCAGGGATTTGTAAGTGGTTGATTATCCACTCCCTCGGCGATCTATAGCGAAACCAGAGTAGCTGTACCCCGAAAGCAACGCTGCCAAGTGGCTTTTTCCTCACCGGGGTCCCCGCGGACAGGTCTTCGTCCGTGGGGTGGAAGTAAAAGCCACCCTGAACACTCTCATAAAGGGCACGTTTACTCTGGTTTCGCTCTTAAGCCCCATCGATCTCTTGCACATCCTGCGGAGACGCTGAAACCGCATCCCCAATCAATATTTTTTCTCTCCCTCTCGGCTCTCCGCTCAGGTTACCGGCCTGGCGCTTTCGGCGCAAAGTAGCCCAGGCGCGTGCGCACCATATAGCTCCGGTCATGGCAGTAAAGATAAATGGGACGAAATGCGCCATCCTCCTTGAAGTCAGCTGGAGTGTAAATCAACGCGTACTGGCTGCGCAGCGCTTCTTCGATGTTGTGAAAGCTGTTGGACATCTCTTCCACCGAAGGCGGAAAGAAGACCTGCCCGCCGGTCTCCTCGGCCATCTGGGTCAACACCTGGTCGCCTTTGCCGCGGCTGGGTGTCCAGTTGGTGCTGATGGCATAAATAATCGTGTCTGCCCGTTGGCACATCTTGATCGCTTCATTCTCGTAGACGTGACTTACGTTGTCTTCGCCGTCAGAGATCAGCACCATCGCCTTGCGCACCGGCTCCGGGCCGCGCTCGGTGAGCAGCTTGTCGCGGCAGGCAACATACACGGCATCGTACAGCGCCGTGCCGCCCCCGGCACTCATCCGGTTCACGCCCGTCTCCAGGCCGTCCAGGTTGTTGGTCCAATCCTGGTAAACCCTCTGCGTCTCATTGAACCCCATCACGAAGGCGCGGTCGCTGCGGGCCTTGAGAATCTCCAGCAGAAACTCGTTAGCCGACTGCTGCTCAAACTGAAAACGTGAGTGAATCGAGGTGCTGGTGTCGATCACAATGCCCACCCGCAGCGGAAGATTAATCTGCTGATGAAAGCTCTTCACGTGAGCCGGGGCCTTGCGATCATCCAGCAGGGCAAAGTCACTTTGCTGCAGGTTGGGAATATATTGTCCGTGCTTGTCCGTCACGGTGAAGATGAGATTCACCTCATTGACGTTCACCCGAAGAACCGTAGGCGCGGCTTCTTGTCCGGCTTGTCCAGTTTGTCCAGTTTGTCCGGCTTGCCCGGCTTGTCCGGATGGCTGCGCGGCCGGCGGCTGGGCAGCCGGGGCCGCCGTGGGCTGCTGTGCGGCTTGCGCGGAAGCAGGCTGGCCCGCCTGCGGTGCTGCCGGCGGGGCTGCGGGTTGCTGCGCATACAGACCGGCGGCGGCAAACGCCGCGGCGTACAAAAATACTGAAAGCTTTCTGGTCATAGCTCTTTCATTTTATCAAGAGCACCCTGTTTCTGTGCCAGCCCCGCGCAACTCATTCGCCTAAGCGGCCCTCTTCCAGCCGGCTTAAAAACGCCTCCAGCTCGGCGGGCAGCGGCGCCTCCAGCTGCAATAACTTCCCCGTACGGGGGTGCGGAAACTCGAGCAGCGCCGCATGCAGAAAGTTTCGCCCCAGCCTGAGCCTCTCAGGGTCAGCCTTGCGCCGTGCCGCCTTGGAGGTCGCAGCCTGTGACGCCACCTGGTCAGTCAACTGCCCCGAACCACCATAAAGCGTGTCGCCCACCACCGGATGGCCGATCGACGCCATGTGCACCCGGATCTGATGCGTCCGGCCCGTCTCAATGCGCACCCGCACCAGCGTGAATTTGCCAAAGCGATTCGTGAGCCGCCGCACCACCTCGTAGTGCGAGACGGCCGCGCGCGCGTCGCCCAGCGGTTTCGCCGTCATCCGCGTACGCCGTTGCGGGTCCCGGCCCACACTGGCATTGATGGTGCCCTTAGCCCGCTCCACTGCTCCCTGCACCAGAGCAATGTAAGTCTTCTTGATCTGCCGGCTCGCGAACATCTCTGCCAGCGCCGCATGAGCGCGGTCGTTCTTGGCCACCACGATCAGGCCGCTGGTGTCTTTATCCAGCCGGTGCACAATCCCCGGCCGCAGGTCGCCGCCGGTCGCGGAAAGCTTCTTGAACCGGAAAAGCAGTGCGTTGACCAGCGTGCCGCGGCTGCGTGCATCTTCATTCTGCCCTGACCCCGCATGGACCATCATCCCGGCCGGCTTGTTCACCACCGCGAGATCCTCGTCCTCGTAGATTACGTCCAGCGCAATCTCTTCGGCCATAGCCTTGAGCGGCGCAGGTCGCGGCTCGCCGGTAATGTCAATCCGCTCGCCTCCGCGCAGCTTCAGCGAGGCCTTTTCGCGCTTGCCGTTGACCATCACATCGCCCTGCTCCATTAGCAATTGCACGCGCGAGCGGCTCACGCCCTCCAGCGCAGCTGCAAGAAACTGGTCAAGCCGCTGCCCCTTCGCCTCCGCCGTCACTTCGATGGTGCGCAATTCCGCCATGTACAACCTCGTCCTTCGCCGGTGACCCAATATTCCGGGTGCCCCACCTTCGCCGCGTCTTTGTTTTTGCGGCTAAGGTGGGATAGATCCACCTATCTACAGCCTTTATAGCCCTTTATAGTTTTGTATGCTGTCTGTTCCGCGCCCCATCCATTCGCGTTTTTTGCGAATGGGTGGGAAACCTCAATCCTCAATCGGCCTTGCCCGATCCAGCAGCATCAGCCTGACTCGCGTTTGCAGATCGCACCTGCAGTGAACCCGCTAACTCGCTAACTTGCTATCCCCGCGAAAGCCTGCCCTGAGCGTAGTCGAAGGGCGGGGGCTAACTTGCTGCCTTTGTCATCATTAACCAGCGCCGAATTTCCTACAATCATTTCGATGCCTCTCAAGCCGAAGGCGTCTGCCCCACCGCAGGTGCTCGTTCCAGCATCACCAGCCCGCCAACCACCACCAGCGCCACCGACGCAATCTGCGGCCCATCCAGCGCGCCGCCCAGCAGCGCGCCACGTCCTTCGGTGTCACGCCAGAACTCAGTGACAAACACAACCACGCCGCCCCCCATCAACAACAACCCGGCAGCATCGCCCGGCTGCCGTAGATACGGTAACCAAAACAGCAAAAATATCGCGAGCGTAAGAAACCCCAGCGCCGCATAAGCCTGCACCGGGTGCAGCGCAACCCCCAGTGGAGCGCCGCTCCAGCGAGCAGCCAGCGGATTGGTATAAGTGACAGCCCAACGCGCCGCAGTCTCCGTCCCATAGCCCGAACCGGCCAACAGCGCGCCCAGTTGCTCAAAGGCCAGCCCCAAAGCCACGGGCGCGGCCAGCGCATCAGCCGTGCTCCACAGCGGCAACTTCTGCCAGCGTCCATACAAAACGGCGGCCACGCCGGCAGCCAGCGCTCCAAAGCAGGCCAGCAGCGGATGGTGAATCATGGCCAGCCCCAGCAGCCACATCGGGTGCACTCGCAGCTCACTCCAGTTGAGCGCCACCAGCAGCAGCCGCGAACCCGCCAGCGCCGCAAACAGCGCCACCACACACAAATTCCACACCTTCCGGCAGTCGAGGGCCGCAACCCGCGCCGTGTGCTGCGTCATCAATAACGCCAGCAACACGCCCAAGGCAGCCAACGCGCCATAGGACGGAATCAGAATCGAACCGATATGGAAGAGAACTGGATACACCAGTGTCAGAATACGGCATTAGAGCTTCTGGAACTGGTTGCGTAAACCAGCTTTGTGTCAGGGCATGACTTTAGTCGTGCCGTAAATGCTGCATTATCAACACGGGCTTTAGCCCCTGAGGAAATGCTGATTCGCAAGATAGATTTGTTCAGACAATCCAATGTAGCTGTAGCAATAGCACGAGGAAGGTAGAATCCGACCCACTGGGCCGTGAGTGTCAAGCTGGTGAACCCTTCCTGGGAAGGTGGAGCTCTCCGCGGTTCATTAGGCGTTCCGGACTGGCGGACTGCACACCGAACCGATTGTCGAGTTGAGCCCCTGTTCACGAATGTTGGTTCAACCAGCGTTGATTACCCACCTGCTTTGCAGGCCGGTTTCTAGTGTGAATAGTAGGGGTCCGTAAAAATAAATGCAAGTCTTGTGCAAGATATGCGCGATGTGCTAAGGTTTTGCCCGCCGCTTTCGGGAATCAATTTCCCAAAACGGAGAATGCCGGACTACGACCCGGTCTTCCGCTCGTCCTCAAGCACTTCATCCAGCAGCCCGCGCAGGCTGGCAGCGCGTGCGTGCGCCTGCCTTGCATCGCCGCTGCCGCCAAGCTCCGCCCGCGACAACTCATCGGCAATATTCAGCGCCGCCAGCACAGCCAGGCGCAGAGAATCCGCCGTGCGCCCCTGTGCGGCCACAGCCCGCATCCGCGCGTCCACCAGCTCTGCCAGGCGGCGAATATGTTCCGCATCCTCGCCGGAGAGGTGATAGACCTGATCGTATATTTCGACAGTGACGCATCCGTCCGGTTTGCCGGATTGCTCTTGAGCCACGATTGGCCTCACAATTCCAGCGCGTCCAATTGCGCCAGCAGCCGCTCCACGCGTTGCCGCACATGACCGCGCTCGGTGCGCAGCGTCTGAATCTCCGCCTGCAATCGATCCACCATCGGCGCATGCTTGCTGATCTGGGCTTCGGCCGCGTTGGCGCGCTCCTCTGCCGTGGCGCGAGCCTGCCGCTCCTGCTTCACCAGGCTCACCGTGCGCAGGATTCGTTCCTCCAGCGCGGAAAATTCGTCCACACTCAACGTCAGTGCGCTCGATTCCGCAGCCGCTTCAGAAATATGTTCTTTGGGCTGCTCATCTGCCCGCTCTTCAGGCTGCGCTTCTTCCGCAACTTCAGACTTCCACAAAGACTCCGACATCGAAAACCTCCACGCAAATGCAGCTTACCCGTGCAAGTATAGCGCCGCTTGAGCCGCATTCCCGGCTAACTCCGCAGCCGCGCCCCAACTTTGCCAACAGCCTCCACCACCCGCGCCTGGAACTCCTGCAACTCCTCCTCGCGCAGCGTGCGGTCCACGGCCTGGAAGGTCGCGCCCAGCAGCAACGCGTATTCGCCCGCGCCCAGCTTCGCATCGCGAAACACCTCCCGCGCCCGCCACTCCACCAGCTCGGGAATCCGCAAACTGGCCACCGCCTGGTCGATCTTTTCCCACGCAATGCTTTCATCCAAAACCAGCGAAAAATCCCGGCGAACCGGCTGGAAGCGTGAAATCTCCCGCGCTACCGGCTCTCGCAAAAGCAGCTTGTACAGCCGGTCAAGATAAAGCTCGCCTACCAGCACCGTCTCCTTCAGCTTACGTTCGGCAGCCACGCGCGGATGCAGTTGTCCAAACCAGCCCGCCGTCACGCCGTCTGCCACCACGCGCGCCGCGCGATACGGGTGCAGCCACTCCGGCGTCAGCCCGGCCTCTGCCTCGAAGCGGTCAAATCCAACGGCCCGCGTCTGGAACCGCGCCAACACCTGCTCCACTACGCCCTTCAGATCCTGAAACTCAATTGCCCGCGTCGCATGCAGCGCGGATTGCTCCGCCAAACTGCCCACCGCGCCAAAGGCCAGCGACGGCCGCTCGTCAACTTTCTCCGTGCTCCCGCTGAAAACCGTGCCCAGCTCAAAGAGCCGCACGTCGTTCACATCGCGGTTGAGGTTGCCGCCAATCATCGCCAGCATCCCCGGCACAAGCGACGGCCTCAATACGCCAGCCTCCTCGCTGAGCGGATTGCCCAGCGGAACCGAGAGCTTCGGCTGCGGCTCCGTCAGCGCGGCCTCAGCCGCCGAGCAGAAGGAGCTGCCAATCGCCTCATGGAATCCCGCCGCGAGCAGCGTTCGCCGCACCTGTGCTTCCTTCTCCGCCCACGGCAGCGCGCGCACTCCTTCGCCAAATGCCGGCAGCGTATTCGCAAAGCGGTTGTACCCGTATACCCGCGCCACCTCCTCAATCAGATCAATCTCCCGCTCCAAATCCAGCCGCCAACTCGGCAGCGTCACCAGCCAAGCCGCATTGTCTCGCTGACTTGCTGACTCGCTAACTTGCTGCTTTTCTAATCCGCACCCCAGCGCCCTCAGCACACCCTCCACCGTCGCCGCGGTAATTCCCTCCGCATCCTCCGTCGCGCCCAGAATTCGCCAAACCTCGCTCAGTGCCAACTCCACCGGCTTGCGCCTGGCCGTCCGCGCCTCTTGAGCGGGAACGCGCACATCCACCAGCTCGCCCTCCAGCCAGCCGCCATTCGCCAATAAAATTTTGCTCACCAGCGCCGACGCCACCGGCGCGGCCTCGAAATCCGCTCCGCGCTCAAAGCGATGGCTGGCGTCAGTGTGCAGCCCGTGCCGCCGCGCCGTCTTGCGCACCGCCATCGGCTCAAACCACGCCGCCTCCACCAGCACATTTTTCGTCTCCGCCGTAATCATCGTCTCCCAGCCGCCCATCACCCCGGCCAGCCCCACCGCTTTTTTGTGGTCGGCCACCACCAGGTCCTCGGCATCCAGCACGCGCTCCACGCCGTCCAGCGTCTTCAGCCGCTCGCCTTTTTTCGCGCGCCGAACCACGATCCCGCCTTCAAGCTTGTCCAGGTCGAAGACGTGCGTCGGCTGCCCCATCGCAATCCACGCAAAGTTCGTCGCATCCACGGCGTTCGATATCTGCTTCTGCTCCAGCAGACCAAAATACGTGCTCACCTCCGCGCCCGCGAACCAATCCCGCGACGCGCCCATCGTCACATCCCGCAGCACTCGCGCCGTGAACCGTCCGCAGCCGTCCTCCGCCTCAATCTGTACCGGATAATCCGCCGCCGCCTTCCGCGCCTTCGGCAAAGCAACATCCAGTTCCGCCAGCTTCAGCCCATAAATCGCCGCCGCCTCCCGCGCTATCCCGTAGTGATTCATCGCGTCCACGCGGTTGGTGGTGATGTCCATCTCGTACAGCGAGCCATTGCCTTTGCCGAGATCAAAGATGCCCTCAACAGCAATCCCGCGCAACGTCAGGTCTTCGGCGAGCCGCGCATCATCCACCGGCAATCCCGGCAAGTACGCCCTAAGCCATTTCGTCAATATCTTCATCGATTAAGGTTCTCTCTTCGCAGGTTGGCGCGCTTCGCGTCGCGAGTTCGCGGGTTCGCATTCCGGTTCCAGCACACCTAGAAGTGCATTGATGAGTTTCGCCACGCGCGTGCCTAAATCCAGCAGTTCTGTACTCGCGCCTTCATTAAAGAAACCCAGGCTCGCCGCCAACTCCGTTTGTGTTTGCAGTTCGTTGATCGCAGCACGTGCCGCTCCCAATCCCTTGCGCATCTCGGCATCGTTGAGCCGCCCATGCGCCTCTGCAATGTGGCTCACCACGTTCACAGCCGAACGGCGCAGTTGCATACGCAGTCCGAAAGTCTCGGATTTCGGAAACTCCTCGGTCAGCGTATAGATCGCACGTGCAAGCTCCATGGCCTTCTGCCATGCAATCAAATCGCGATAGTGCCGTGTTCTACTCATGCCGCCAACCTGCCA
>JBEKFS010000112.1:0-10923 GCA_050013195.1 Occallatibacter sp. | reverse complement strand
CATCGCTACGAGTTCAACCGCGAATACGAAGCACTGCTGACCGGCGCGGGCCTGCGCTTCAGCGGTGCCACTCCCGACGCGACCTATGTTGAAATCATCGAACTTTCCGGGCATCCGTTCTTTCTTGGTTGCCAGTTTCACCCGGAATTCAAGTCAAAGCCCCTGGAGCCGCATCCAATCTTCCGCGAGTTTATTACCGCCAGTTACAAGAACCGGGGACTGCGGAAGAGTTTGGAAACAACGCTGGAAGTGACTCGGTCGTAGCTTTTCTTTCTATAGTTTGGTCGTCTCCCAGGTTCCAAAAGCGGGACCTGGGGTCCCCGGCAAGAGGCTCAACTGTTAAACATCTAATATTTCGTTATATTCAGAGGAAAACATGAAAAATCAAACCACTTCACGACGAGTTGAATTTACTGGCAAGCCCGATTATCCGATCTGGTTGCTCGGCGATTCGCCTTCCATCAATTATCCAGATCTCCCGCCTCTGGACCCACGTCATCCTACCCGCCACACAATTTGGACGCCAATTCTGGATGTTATTCAACGCCATTTGTTTAGGAATGGGTGCCGATTAAACGATAGTGAGTTGTATATTCGAAACGCCGTAAGCGACTATAAACACAAATTGGAAAAACCCAAAGAGCTTGGAAAGGAGATTGCTGAGTTTCAAGCTAATCAAGTAAAGGAAATGAAAAAGTTGCGAGAACTGCTCAATCGGCCCAAAAAGCCGCTTCTCGTCCTTTGCTTCGGACAATTTGCCTTTGAGTTTGCTCGTCGGGCACAAGAGGGCAAGATAGAAATACTGCTTCCTAAAGATTGGAAGAGTTTGAAGATCCCGAAGCTGAGCAAGGAATTTGAGGCAAGAATCGGCAATGTTCAATTGGGTAATGCGACGCTCATTCCTCTGCTGCACGCATCGACTGCTCTGAGTTTCCAGGATGCCAGTAGGGACTTTTCCGGCGGGGGCGGCAATTATTTTGAATACGTCGGTAAGGAAATCACTGATAAGTTGATTCTCCACTGCACGGAGTTCAGGCTGAATGAACTCTTGCTACGAGTGAATCAGGAAGGCGTGGCATCATAATAAGCCGATTCGCGACGGATAGCCCAGGTCCTGCTTTTGGGCCTGGGATCGAATCGTTCAACTGAGCAGCACCGCCCCCTTCGCCTTCCCGGCCAGCGCCCGGTCAAAGGTGACTAACCGACTGCCAATCGTGAAACTGAACGCGGCTAGATATGCGTCGGCCCACTCTTTTGGTGACGCCTGCGGCGAGTTTGTGCTGGACCGGAAATGAGCCTCGAGATTGAAGGTTTCCGCAAGGAACTCAGCGGCGCCAGATTCAATCCATCGGTCGTAAGCCTGCCATGCTTCGGCTTGAGTAAGCGTTCCCAAGCCCATTGCGGCGCGAGTCGTCAACAGCCGCAACAAGCCAAGTTGCGTAACGCGGCAAAAGAACAACACTGTGCCTTCGGGTAGCGCCCGGTACCAGTCCCATGCGGAGTGAAAGTGTTCGTGGTCCGGCGAACTCAGCGCCAGCCACACATTCACATCAGGGAAAACCGATGAGATCGTAGATTTGCTCATTGTTCAGACGGATCGAACCGGGTGCGTAAGATTTCAGAATGGGCTGGGTCAGCCGATTGACCTTCCGAGGAACTTCACCGTCAAGTTCCTTATCAATGCAGCGCAAAACAATCTGCCGGACGGACGTTCTCTCGTGCGCTGCTTTGGTCTTCAAACGGCTATATTTAATGTCCGGGATGTCAAGAGTCGTGCGCATACTTGGAATATACCATATTTATGGAACTTTGGGGGATGCAGATATGACTCTACCGTCTGTTACCCCAACAACAACGCAACGCCAAATGGCCTCTCGGTAAGGAGAGGCCATATGCCGGAAATATTCGCAAGTGCTTGTTTCTCTTGCGGATGTCAGAAAATTGTATGGAGCCGAAAGTCGGACTCGAACCGACGACCTGCTGATTACGAATCAGCTGCTCTACCAACTGAGCTACTTCGGCCCTCTATTGAGATTGTACCGTTGAGCTCCTCTTCGGTAAAGTTCCGCTCGAATACTCCCACTTCCCGGCTAATTAAAGCGGCCTGTCCGCCCAGGCTTACGCCGCTGCGGGCGTTTGCAATTCGATCTGGATCGAAGGTGATTTGAGCAGGGTGTTGTGAATCAGGCAGTGGTGGACGGCCACGTCCACGCCCGCGCGGTCGGCATCGCTCAGCGCCAGCGGAATCTTGACCTCAATCTTGAAGTTGTCCAGACGCGCCGGCGGCCCGGCCTTGGCTGCCGTAACCCTCACCTCGACTCCTTCGCGCTGCAACCCCTTCTTCCTGAGGTAGGCTGAGGCGTAAAAGGCCGCGCAGGTGCCCAGAGACGCCAGCAAAAGTTCCGGCGGGGTCATGCCCTCATCGCTGCCGCCGTTTTCGGCGGGCTGGTCACATAGCAGCGAGTGCTTTCGCGCCGCTACCTCAAACTTCACATCTCCCCGTAGTTTCACATTCACTTCCATCGTCATTCCCTTTCAACACCCATCGATTTTTATAGCAAATCTCGCCGCCACCTTCCGGCGTCAAGCAGACACGCATTACAATCATACGCGTGAACAAATCCTTTGAAATCGGCCCTGTCCATGTGGGCGAGGGCCAGCTTTTCCTCATTGCCGGCCCCTGCGTCATCGAGTCCGAGGCCCACGCACGCTCGATGGCCGAAGCCATTCAGCGCATCGCCTCAGACCTCGGCCTTCCATACATCTTCAAGGCCAGCTACGACAAGGCCAACCGCACCAGTGTGAAGAGCTATCGCGGTCCCGGCCTTGTGGAGGGCACACGCATCCTAGCCCGCCTGGCCAAAGATACCGGCCTGCCGGTGCTGACCGACGTGCACGAGCCGTCCCACTGCGCCGTGGCCGCTGAGGCCGTGGATGTGTTGCAGATTCCCGCGTTTCTCTGCCGTCAAACTGATCTGCTGGTGGCTGCGGGCCGGACCGGCCGGGCTGTGAATATTAAAAAGGGCCAGTTCGTCGCCCCGTGGGACATGACCCACCCGGTCGAGAAGGTGCGCTCCACGGGCAACGAGCTCGTCTTCCTCACCGAGCGCGGCTCAAGCTTCGGCTATAACACGCTGGTGGTCGATTACCGCTCCCTGGCGGTGATGCGCAATCTTGCGCCTGTGGTCTTTGACGCGACCCACTCTGTGCAGCAGCCTTCGGCGGCAGGCGGGGTCAGCGGCGGCCAGCCGGAGTTTATTCCTCTGCTGTCGCGCGCCGCGGTGGCCGCCGGCATCGATGGATTATTTTTAGAAGTCCACGACGACCCGCCCAACGCCAAATCCGACGGCGCCAACGCCCTGGATTTGAAGCTGCTCAAGCCGCTGCTGGAAAAGCTACTGGCAATTCACCGTGCGGCAGGGGCGAATTGAGATGCTCAGAATCATAGATTGGCTCAGGAATAACAAGCTGGGAATCATCCTTTTTCCGTTGCTGGGGTCTGCCGTCTGCGTTCTTATCGAAAAACTTGCAGCGATGGTTAGTTGCAAAGTGTTCTTCGAGATTGCCGCGGGCCTTCGTACACCTCCGATGCTTCACTTCTGGGAGAAGGTCTCCCTCTTCCGGGCGGATCTGTTCTGCGTCTTTGTTCTTATCCCGCTGACCTTTTGCATACTGACCTTCTGGATATCTCCGCGCCGGAGAATCTTCATCTCCATCGTTGCCGCGCTCCTGATTGAATTATTCGTCACCGTCGAACTCATTGCGTTAACGACGACGAATACCTTCGCTTCTCTGAGAGTTCTTTTGTTTGACTTCATGTGGATCATCAGGAGTCATGAAACCGCATTTGCTTCCCACCCCGGTCTCACAATTCTGTTGATTGCTGCCGGCCTGGCCCTTGCCGGGCTTCTGGCGGCCATCACGATAGGCGCCTTCAGAAGGAACACGCGCTGGTTGAATCATGCTGTTCTGGCGGCATTCGGCCTGGGGATTGCGGCTGCAGCCATCGCCGACATCCCCAGTGTTCCAGCCATGCCATGGTCGCAGGCGCTGCTGCAAGGGGCGGCTTCTACTGCATTTTTTGAAAACGAATTCTACTTCGGGTCTCATGGTCACACTACTCAGGAGCTGCTGCAAACCTATCGTCAGGCCTCGCACGTCCCCGCGCCGCATCCAACGGACTTTTCAGGAAGGGCAAAAAATTACAACATCATTCTGTTTGTGATGGAATCCATCTCGGCGCAGGTTTTTGATCCCGCACACGATTCACTGAGTGATATGCCGAACGTGCGGCGTCTACGGGACCAGTCCTTTCTGCTGGGACGCCATTACACCAGTTACCCCCTTACGGACAATGCGGCCTTCTCGATTTTCACTTCGCTTTATGTGAGCCGTCAGTGCGGCATCGTTGAACATCCGGTCGAGATTCCGGGGCTGATTCGCAGCCTGCAAAAGGAAGGCTATCAGACAGCATACTATGGTTTCGTCTGGAGTATCCCGCAGCGCCGCGATGATTTAATGCTCGGGAGCCTGGGTTTTCAGAAGATCGCCTCCGCGCACATAGACCCCAAAATCGATCAGATCGGGAAAGCAACCTTTTTCGGTCCGGTGAGTTACGTCGCGGGGAACGACCACCGTGGGCTGCTCGCGATGCAAGCGGATATCCGCAACTGGACGGCAAAAGGGCAAAGGTTTGCCGCCGCATATTTCCCGGAGATTGGGCATGATCCGTATAGACAATTAGACGGGCAACCCCCGATGTCGCTCCTCAAGCGTGGACATGCGCTGGCGGTGTATCAGGATGCGTGGCTGGGCGAATTGCTCGACGAGTTGCAGCGCGACGGAGCGTTGGAGAACACCATTATTGTTTTTACCAGCGACCACGGAATGCGCTGGACCCCGGGGTCTCGAGAAGGTGAAGTTGTTCTTGTTGCGCGGGGGCAGTTGGAAGACATTGAGTTGCGTGTTCCCATGCTGATTTATGTGCCTCGAGTCCTTCAACAGGCGACGATCATCGACTCTCCGACCTCTCATATTGACATTACCCCGACGCTGCTCGATTTGCTAGGAATCATGGCAGGCCGGGAAAATGAGCAAGGTCTGCCTGTCTATGATCATGAAATCAGCCAGCGCCGCCTCTTCCTGCAGATGGATATGTTTGGAGCGTCGGGGTTTTACTACGGCGGCAGCTACTATTCGCGCAGCGCGATGGGCTTCACTTATAAATGCCCAACGATGAATTTTCAAAGTAGCGGCATGGTGAGGTTCGGTAGCAGCGAGGCGGAGGAGGTCAGAGATATTCTTGCGGCACAGGATGCCAATCAGGACGCTCTCCTCAGCAGCGTGCTCGATAGGTAATAATTTTACGCATCGTGGGGAAGGCGGAATGATTGCTCCATTTTCTCCGCTCCTGAGCAAAGGCCGGCATTTATCGTTCACCTGCAGCGTCCCCTGATAGCATTTCACTATGTTTTTTACGTCAACGCGAATCTCTCTCCGCATCGCGCTAATGGCCGGTGCAGCCCTGCTACTGGGCTCTGCTTTTTCACTATCCGCAACGGCGCAAACGCAAACCTCAGCTTCTCCTCATCGCGCAGCCATCGAAGAAGTGCAGAAGGGGCTTGGCCGCGCGCACACCCTGGGGCAAGTGGCGATCTCCCCGGACGGCAAGCAACTGGCGTGGATTGAAGGGACGAAGGAAGGCGCGGAGATTCGCGTAGCGCCGCTCAATGAGCTGGCAAAGTATGAGCGGGTAACTGCAGCCATCAAACCGGACCAACATTGCCAGGAAAACCATATGGCGTGGTCCCCGGATTCAAGATCGCTGGTCTTCTTCTCCGATTGCGCCAAACGCGGACAATTCGACCTTTATCTGGCGCAGCACGGCAGCCCGGCGCGGCAGTTGACGGAGCTGAACGGTTACGTGGAGGCTCCTGCCTTTTCACCGGATGGTAAAAGTGTGGCCTTTCTTTATGTGAAGGGTGCGACCCGGCCAGCGGGTGCGTTGGCGGCCATGAAGCCCCCCGCGGGAGTGATCGGCGAGGATGACGTGGAGATTCAACGGGTGGCGATTGCCGCTATCGATGCGCCCAAACCAGCCGCTCCCGTGATGGCAACTCCCGCCAACCTGCATGTGTATGAATTTGATTGGCAGCCGGATTCGAAGGGGCTTGCCTACGTGGCTGCCGATCCACCGGGAGAGAACAACTGGTGGGTGGCGAAGCTTTACACACAGCAGTTGGGCGAAGCGCCCAAGGCGATTCTGGCTCCAGCCGAGGTACCCGGCCCGCTCCACGGCTTGCAGATTGCGGTGCCGCGCTGGTCGCCGGACGGCAAGCAGATCGCCTTCATCGGCGGGCTGATGAGCGACCAGGGAGTGACGGGCGGCGATGTGTGGATTGTCTCCGCCTCTGGCGGCCAACCGGTCAATCTGACATCGCAACGGCCATCTTCGCCGGCGTGGATCGAGTGGGATGGCAACCGAAGCCTTTATGTCACTGAACTGGATGGTTCCAACAGTTGTCTCATCAGTCTCCTCCTGCAAAGCGACCCAAGCGGATTGAATCTCTCCACGAATTCCCATAACACGCTCTTCCATATTCCCGCCAGCATTGGTGACGGGCGCATGGAGATGAGCCTTTCCTCCACCGCCGACCATTCATACTTCGTTTTCGCGGTCAGCAGCTTCGACACACCGCCGGAGATTTACATCGCGGAAGCCAAACAACCCGCAAACATCCATTCCGCCGATCGATCTCCCTACTATCAGCTCACCCGCTTCGACGACGGCGTGAAGCCGGTCTGGGGAAACTCCATTTCTCTCACGTGGAAAAGCGATCAATTCGATGTGCAAGGCTGGCTTACTCTGCCCAAGAACTACGATCCGGCCAAGAAATATCCGTTGATCGTCGTCGTGCATGGCGGGCCGGCCTCGGCGACGGTGTCGCGCTGGGGCGGCGGTTTCGGCCACGGGGTGGCGGCATTTTCAGCGCTGGGGTACTTCGTGCTGCAACCCAACCCCCGCGGCAGCTTTGGCCAGGGCGAGGAGTTTACCCAGGCCAACCGCAAGGACTTCGGCTACGGCGATCTCCGCGACATCCTGGCAGGTGTTAACGCAGTCGAAGCCGCCTACCCGGTGGACCCAGGCCGGGTTGGAATTACCGGCTGGAGCTACGGCGGATTCATGGCCATGTTCGCCGTAACTCAGACCCAGCGCTTCAAGGCGGCGGTAGCCGGTGCAGGAATCTCCAACTGGCAGAGCTACTACGGGGAGAACTTCATCGACCAGTGGATGACGCCCTACTTTGGCGCCTCGGTCTACGACGATCCGAAGATTTACGCCAAAAGCTCGGCTATCAACTTCATCAAGAACGTGACGACGCCGACGTTTGTGGTTGTAGGAGAGCGAGACGGCGAGGCCCCTGCGCCCCAGTCCTACGAGTTCTGGCACGCGCTGAGAGACCGGCATGTGCCCACGCGGCTCGCGGTTTATCCGAATGAGGGGCACATGTTTACCGATCCGGCCCACTGGCGGGACGTATTGGAGAAGACTGCGGATTGGTTTGCGCGCTACCTTCCACCCGCACTATAAGGGCTGGCCTTACCGGATGTCTGCTCCCCATTCGGGGTAGGCGGAGTCTATGAAAAACGGGAGGGGTGTACTTCGTCCGGCTGCCAGCCGGAGACCACCCCGCCCTGATACACTTTTCTTTGGAGTTTCATAAGCGCGTCTCGTCAACCAAATGCAGGTTGAGTGGGTCTCTGGGGGCCGGTCATTTGATCGGTCATAACCAGCGCCAGACCAGCCAAAGCACGTTGTCGGGCCGCTGCTGAGAGAGTTTTCCCAATTACTGTCGCCTTTTCGATGCCGCGCAAAAGGGTTTTTGCTTCCACCCCAGCGACCAGAATCTGTCGCCTGGAACTCCGGAAGAACGAGCCGCATGCCACAGGCAAACACAAGCGACATCAAGAGGGAAGTTTGCTTTAAACCAATTTTTCCGATTTTTTCGGGAGTGACCGTTCCGCGGCTCGACAAAGCGGGGCGGGGAGGATTCATGCGGCGGTTCTTGACGCTTGTTTGCTTGTTGTGCCTGGCCATTCCAGCCGGGATTTCTATTTCTGGTTGCACCCGCAACCCGGGCGCGAACTACTGCAATGGACTGGGCTACGGGATGAAGGTCACAGATGTGGCCACGCTCACGCTGCAACCGGCGACTACGGGCATCTCCATGGCCTACGGGCAAACTCGCCAGGTGAGTTCGCCAACGGCCCTTACCTGCAAGGGGCAACAGGCCAACGCCGCCACGTTTACCTACGGCACCACCAACAACCAGTTGGTAGACATCACGCCGGGCGGCAATATGTGCGCCGGGACATGGAATCGGAACTCGGGCGGCGGCATCGCCGACTACACCATCTGCAACCCGCCGAATCCATCGCCCTCGACCGGCGGTCTGCCCTACGGCGTGGCCTACGTTACGGCCTCTGCCCAGTCGGTAGTCTCCAATCCGGTGGAGGTGTACGTGCATGCCCCGGTGACCTCTGTCAGCCTTGTCACCACCCCCACATCCGGATCCGCGCAGCAGTGCTTCTCTCAGGGTGCACAGGCCTTAATCGATGCACAGGCTTGCTACGCGAACAGCAGCAACACGCAGGTTCTGCTGTGCGCACCGTCTTCGGTGACCAGCAATTTTGCCTGCCCGCTGCCTGCCGGCGTGGCCTCGGTTCCTAACTGTACGGTTGCCATCGGCGCGCTCAACTATGCGGTGGGCAATCCCCTCGTCGCCAGTGTGGCTACCAACACTACCACAAATCAGGTGACTATTACGGCCCTGCAGCCAGGCACCACCGCCATTACCGCATCAGTGGCCGGCTCGGGTTCTTCGGCAGGATACTTCTCCACTTGCCCGCCGGCATCAATCTCGGTAACTCTAGCCAACGGCAACACGGTGGGCACCATCACTCAAGGCGTCACGCAGAATTTAACCACCACCGTCTACGACAACAACCTAACCGCATGCCCCGGGACCGGATGCCCCCTCACTGGCCTCGCCCTCACCTACCAATCCACCGATCCAATCGACATTTCGTCGGGTGGCGGAGGCTCCATCACAACGTCCTTCCCCGGCGTGGCTTCGATCTATGCCGTCTGCCAGCCGCCCAGTTGCAATTCTGCTCCCATCAACGTGGTCGGCATCTATGGCACAGGCTTGCCCCTTACCTCCAACCCTGTCACTGTCACTACACCCGGCACAGCCAGTGAATACGTCTGGTACGCCGCTCCCGGCCAGTCGGAGTACGTTGTCCCCGCCGAACTGCTCACCGGCACCGTCGGCTCCACGGTGCGCCTGCCGTACGTGCCCAACTCGATGGTGATGGATCGCGGCGGCAACACTATTTACTTCGGCTCCTCCCACGAGTTAATGTCTATAAACACCGCGAACAACTCGCTCGGCTCGCCGAACACTGCCGTTCCAGGAGTGGTACTGGCCGTAGCGCCGAATAACTCAGAGATTCTGATTAATGATCAGGCGCGTCAGATCTTTTATCTTTACAACGTCTCCGGCGGGAGCTACACAGCATTTGGCGGGATGGGCAACGCCGCCGCCTGGACCCCCGACTCGAACACGCTCTACATCACCGACAACGCTGCGCTGAACAACGCGGCGGAAGGCATCACCGGCCACACCGATACGCTGTACGTCTATAGCTTGAGCACCGGCTGGACCACTTACCCGTTGCCGCCGAGCCCGCTCCAGAATCAGTTGCCGCCAGGCTTGCTGCCGCCGAATGCGCCGCCCAATCCACTGCCGCCCAACGTGGCATTTTCAAGCACCATGCAAACCCCGGCCGTTACCGTCCCCTCTGTCGGCGCTTATCTCAGAGGCTCTCCCACCGTGGACCATACCTGGTGCCCCACCGGCACGGTCGGGATTTACTCCAGCATGGTCTTCTACCCTCAGCCAATCGGCGATTCGCTGGCCGTGCAGTCCGATGCGCTGGCTGCTACCACGGATGGCCATCACATTATGAGCGCGGCAATCACTGCCGGCGGGTTTGAGCTAAGTGACATCGGCGTCGCCATTCCCTCGGTCAAATTGTCTTCAGAAATCTCCACCCCCATCCCCTGCCCGGAGGTCACCAACTCCGGCACTGGCGTCGAGACGCTCTCGGCGCTCCCCACAGGCCCTTGGCTTAACGCAAACCCAACGCTTGATCCCACCAAGGTCGCCGCGACCTCCGTGAATCAGGTGATTCCCTCGCCGCAGTCCAATCTGGTGTTTGTTACCTATACCGCGGATGCAGCCAGTACCACGGCAGCCCAGTTGCCTTACTACGTGCCCAACAGCAGCGCCATCAGCAGCACCACCAGCGCGCCAGGCACTCTGGGTTATGTGCCGCTCACCACGCAGAAGGGCGGTGTCTCGCCCATCGCACCGCTGGCCGGCGCCTTCACCCCGGACGACAAGCTCTTCTTCGTCTCCACCGCGGGCGACAACATGATTCACTACATCAGCATCCCCACCACCGTCAGCCCCGCAACACCGCCCGCCGACACGCAGCAGATCAGCCCCAACCTGCCGGCCTGCACGCCCATTACCTTTGGAGGCACAGACCTTGGCTGCGTTTATTCGGGTCCTAACCCCGGCACCGCCATCGTTCCGGCCACGGCCATCGCGGTCAAGCCCCGCTCCACCACATAGCGCACAGCGCTGCAAGCAGCAAGCAAGAAGGCCGGCCTCGCGCCGGCCTTTTTTATCGATTTCCGATTGCGCGTACGGTGCCGACGGGTCGCGAACCTGTAGCGCCGTGTATGACAGCGTCGGCTCCTGTCAAGTGTTTTGCGCGACAAAGTCCCCGTGGTGGTCGGAGGGGTGTCAAGGGCGCCCTTCCTTGGCGTTTATCTTGACCCTTGACACCCCT
>JBEKFS010000111.1:0-10947 GCA_050013195.1 Occallatibacter sp. | reverse complement strand
ACTACGAGGACTACCTCGGCCGCCGCGGCCTCGACAAATACGGCAAGGCCCGCTGGAACGACTTCCTCGAAGCCGCCATCCATCAAACCGAGCTGCTCTTCAACTGGGACCACCTCTACCTGGGCGGCGGCAACACCAAGAAAATCACCTTCAAGCCCGGCAAAAACGTCACCATAGTCTCCAACGAGAGCGGCCTCCTCGGCGGCGTGTATCTATGGAAAGATCAGGAGTAGGGGGTTGGCGGCGTCAGATCTGTCAGCGGAGTATCTACACCGACCTCCTGATTTCAAAGGTGATACTTGAGGAACCTGGTGAATTATTCATTGCGAAGAATCAAGAGAATGGTGCATGATGGAAAAAGGACTACTGAGGCGACCGGTATGACAGAGATAAGCTCGAATAGTGAAGATCGGCTCGGACTGCTCAGCGACGCGCTTAATGAAGCAGTCGTAATTTTTCGCAAATTGGACGACGAGGGACGGGCTAGATTGCTCAAGACTCTATCAACATTATTTGGCTTCAATAATGTGCCCGAGGTCACTAACGGCCCTAGAACAGTTTCTTATGGCGAGGCGACGGAGCGTTTCTCTAAAGAGCAAAGTCTTTCTCCCAAGGAATTTCTCTTTAAGAAGAAGCCCCGAAGTGATGTGGAACGAGTCGCTTGCCTCGGCTACTATCTGGCGCATTATCGAGATCAGCAGAATTTTAAGACCTTCGACATTAGCCAGATTAATACCGAAGCAGCTCAAACCAAGTTATCAAATCCCGCTCAGACGGTTATTAATGCAACCAATTACGGCTATTTGGCCCAAGCGGCGAAAGGGATGAGACAACTCAGTGCTGCGGGCGAAATTTTTGTAGAGACTCTTCCAGACAGAGAGGCTGCGAGTGAAGCCTTCACACAATCGCGCTCGAGAAAAGTGTCGAAGAAAGCACAGACGCGTAAAAAGGCGATTGACTGATGACAGATGGCCCCATTTCGAAGCGACACAAGGCAAAACGCATTGCCATCTACAATCACAAAGGCGGAGTTGGCAAGACCACTCTTACAGTAAATATTGCGTATGCATTATCTGAGCTTGGTAAGCGTGTATTGTTGGTGGATTCCGACCCACAATGCAACCTCACGTCGTATCTAGTTGACGCAAGTGTCGTCGACAAAATGCTTGATTCTTCCGAGACGGCCACAGGAGCCACATTGTGGTCCGCGATCAAACCTGTTGCCGAGGGAGTAGGTGAAGCACGTTTAATCGAGCCAATGGAAATTAATGGATTGTTACTGATACCGGGCGATATCCTGCTATCGAAGTTTGAACAGGATTTGTATCAGTTTTGGTCGGATAGCTTTGTAAGGCGGGTTCGCGGTTACCGCGGGACAGCTGCGCTCAGTGCATTAGTCAATGAGATTTCGGCTGTCAATAATATAGATTTTGTATTCTATGACTCTGGGCCAAACATTGGCCCACTGAATAGATCGATTCTGCTAGACTGCGACCACTTCATTGTCCCTGCCGCGTGCGATTCTTTCTCTGTCCGCGCGCTCAAGACGCTCGGCGAAACCCTGGCCGATTGGATTCGGGATTGGTCTACCGCAGTATCTCTCGCGCCAGATAATGTCTACCTGTTACCAGGCAAGCCAAAGATGATTGGTTATATTCCACAAAGGTTTAGGGTTTATGCGGATAGTGTGGCATCCAATTATGCCCATTTCTTGCCTCGCATCGATAGGCGGATTTCTGCGGATGTTGGAGCCAAACTGCGCTCCGTTGATAAAGCTCTTGCACCTCTGGAGTATCAATCGAGGCTAGGCTTAGTACAAGATTTTGGAAGACGCGCAGCACTCGGACAGGAACAGGGTGTTCCGATATGGGATGTGGGTAATTCGGTTGAAAAAGCAAAGGCAAAAGCCAGCTTCTACGGGATTGCTAAGAAGATTATCGAGAGGACGAGTTGACTATGGACCGGCGCTCTCAGCAGGAACGGAAGATGGTGAGAGAGTTGGTTTCTCATTACGAGGAATACAAACCCTCCTTCGAAAGGTTTTTGAACAGCCTTCAGAATCAGATCAGCACCTCTCCTAGTCTTATTCCATACATTCATTCATTGAAAGTGAGAACCAAGACATCTGCCAGCCTCGAAGATAAAATTTACCGGAAATTGGATGAAGCCAAAAAGTCAAACAAACAATTCAGTATTCGAAAAGATAACTTATTCCTAAAAATCAATGACCTCGCTGGTTTACGGATTCTGCATTTGAATACAGACCAACTCCCATTTATTGCCAAAGGCCTTAAAGAGCTTTTTGATGAAGAGTTCTACAGATTAATCGAGAAGCCATCTGCTCGTACATGGGATGATGAATCAAAGGCACTTCTGAGTAAAATGGGCTTCAAAATTGTGAGTAAGCCCTCTAAACCTTCGTTCTACACGAGCGTGCATTACGTCATCAAGCCAAATAAGAAAACGGCAATCACCTGTGAAATTCAAGTTCGCACTTTAATGGAAGAAGTTTGGGGTGAGGTAGATCATCGCCTAAACTATCCTCATAGTACGAAAATCTTTGCATGTAAAGAACAAATCGCGGCGTTGGCGCGAGCGACTTCCAGTTGCAGTAGGCTCGTCGACTCGATCTTCAGATCGCATGCCGATCTAAACAGACCCAAGAAAACATTAAGTCGGCGTATGTCCCATCTCCGGAGTCGTTGATGTCTGAAACTGGAGTGACCCATGTCACGCTTTTATGACCTGTGAATTCACCGTAAGGTGCAGGCCCTCATCGGTACGCCTCGCGCCGGTTACCCACGCGCACAACCATAACAATCAGCTTTCCATCCTGAATATCAGCGATAACGCGGTAATCTCCCACTCTATATTTCCAATAATCGCCTAACTTGGACCCGGCAAGCGCCTGGCCGATACTGCGCGGATTCTCCAGCTTCGCAACACGGCTCCCCATAAGCCGGATGATCCGTTGTGCAATGGGTCTGTCGAGCTTGGCGATTTCTCTTTCCGCTTCTTTGCTTTACTCAATCCGCCACGCCATAGCGCTTTTCCATCTCTTCCTGGGTATAGGTCCTGCTCCGTCCAGCCCTCAGCGCGCGCGTCCGCTCTTCAGCCAGGTACAAATCCTCCAGGTCTTCCAGCTTTTCTTTGATGGCCTCAATCATGTAATACGTCTTGCTTCGCCCGGTACGCTTGGCCAGCTTATCGAGACGGTTCTTCAGGCCTTCCGGCAAGCGAAGGGAAACAGCGGAGCCCATAAACAAACCTCCAGAATTCTCTGCAATACAAGTATCGCATGAAATGCCTCTTGAGCGGGTGCCAGACGGGTGCCCCTGGTCCCTCGCATTTGGGGACCAGGGAGATATGCCGCACAATCAAAGGCGTTTACCTGGACGGCAAGTCTTTGCAGATAATTAACTCCCTTTGGCGCACAATTCCAAATAGAGCACTTATGGGCAAATTCTCGTGCCGCCCGATCGGAGTTCCATGAAAAACATCACAGTTACCGTTTCCGACGAACTCTACCGCCATGCGCGGATGTGGGCAGCAAGGGAAAACACCACTGTCACCTCCCTTGTCCGGCGATTCCTCGAATCCCCGCGCGAGGAAACCCCGCACGAGCCCTCACTCTCGTATTCGGTTCTTCTGGGCTACGAACTGGAAACTGACGAAGACCCCCCTACCCCCCTCCCCATTTCCAGTGAAACTGTGAGACTGTGAAACTGTGAAGGCCGTCAAACTTGTTTTCTGAACCAAGCAGAATCCAGCAGCTTATCTTTGGAATCACATATTTAGAGGTCATCCATGGCGGAAAACAAGACCAAACAGACTGCTGTCAGCGTTTCGGCGTATCTAGGCAAGCTCGACGAGATCAAGCGCGAGGACGCTGCTGCGCTGGTCAAGCTGATGCAAAGCGCCACCGGCGAGGAGCCGAAGATGTGGGGACCGTCGATCATCGGCTTCGGCAGCTATCACTACACCTACGACAGCGGGCGCGAGGGCGACATGCCGCTCGTCGGCTTTTCCCCGCGCAAGCCGGCAACAGTTCTCTATGGCATGAGAGGCGCCGGCAACGCCGATGCCCTGTTGGCTAAGCTCGGCAAGCACACCACAGGCAAGGGCTGCGTCTACATCAAGAAGCTCTCCGATGTGGATTCAAAAGTGTTGAAGGAGCTGATCGTCAAATCCGTCGCTGCTTCACGCAAAAAGTGCGCAAATTAGAGCTTCAGTGGACTGTAGAGTTGCCGGAACAAGATCTTCAGCCTTTCGCAGGCGGCTTGAGTCCCAATTCTTTCATCGCAATCTGCAAATCAGCCCAGGCTTCCTTCTTCTGGCGGGGATCGCGCAGCAAATACGCGGGATGGTAGGTGACGATAAGCTTGGTTCCGCGAACGCGATGTACACGTCCGCGCAGCCCGGCCAGCGGCTGCCGCGTTCCTAAGAGCCATGTGGCCGCGGTGGCGCCGAGCGCGACCAGCACCTCGGGGCGGACAACATCGATCTGGCGAAAGAGAAACGGCGAGCAGGTCGCGCCCTCTTCCGGTTCCGGCACGCGATTGTTCGGCGGACGGCACTTGACCACGTTGGCGATGTAGACCTCTTCGCGCTTCAGTCCCATCGCTGCAATCATGTTGTTCAAAAGCTGTCCTGCCTTGCCCACAAAAGGCAGTCCCTGCGCGTCCTCGTCAGCGCCCGGTCCTTCGCCCACAAACATCAACCGCGCTGTAGGCGAACCGTCGCCGAAGACCAGTTTGTTACGGCCCTTGTGCAGAGCGCAGCGGGTGCACTCGCCTATCTCATCACGAATAAGTTGCATTGCTGTGGCGCGCTCAGCCGCGGGAATGGCCTCAGCGACTGCGGGAGCATTTGGAAATGGCCTGCGAGGTGAAATGTGCTGTTCCTCCAATTGGAAGCTCTGAGGCACGGACTCTGGTTGGGATTCGTCAGCCTCAGCGGTTATCCGAGCCAATAGTTCCGGGTCTACGGGACGGCGATAAAACTCCGTGAGACCAAGATCGCGATAGAAGCGGACGCGGTCCAGCAAGGCCTGGCGGGTTGCGGGATCAAGCGATTGCGCCAACGTCTTTACTCCACAGTCAATTGCCGGTCTCAACCACCCGCTGATGGCTCCGCACGAACTCGGAAAGATGCGGGATAAGCTAGCCGGCCAGGATAGGAATAGCCGGGCCATCTATCACCGGCTTGACCACCGGCACATCTTCTTTGACGTAGGCGATCTTGCCCGCGTCAATCTCGTCCTGGGCGATGCGGCACGGCTTGGTGGACTGAGTGGGAACCAGGGCACGGGAGCCACTCTGGATCTGACGGGCGCGGCGTGCGGCCACCATCACCTTGCGGTAGTTCGAGTCGAAGCCGGTTTCAATCGTCATCGGATTCCTCCTCAAAGTTCAATTGCCGCTGGCCTGTGGGATGTAGAATCCCGAAGGCCTCGAGCACGGGCTTCAGACGCTCCTGGGAGTTGACCTGCAGGCAGCCGGCGGCCACCTCCAGCACCCGGTGCGACCGATATGCGATCGGCTCAGCGTTGCGATAAAACCGTTCGGCCTGCACAAT
The DNA here is from genome assembly GCA_050013195.1 of Occallatibacter sp. Classification (GTDB taxonomy): domain Bacteria; phylum Acidobacteriota; class Terriglobia; order Terriglobales; family Acidobacteriaceae; genus Telmatobacter. Next base: position 5,370 of record JBEKFS010000111.1, on the reverse strand, counting down.
AGCTTCCAGTTGCGCCACCGCCCGGTCAAGTATGTCGTTGACCAGAATATAGCCGTATTCGCGATAATTCTCAATCTCCCGGCTGGCCTCACCCAGTCGGCGGTAGACTTCCGCCTCGTTCACCACGCCCTCGGCGCGGCTGCGATTGCGCAGGCGGGTGCGCAGCACCGTGGGGTTCGGTGGCAAAACAAAGATGCTCACCGCCTCTGGCATGGAGGCGCGCACCTGCGCCGCGCCCTGCACATCGATGTCCAACAACAGGTCGTGGCCCTCGCGGCGGGCCAGCTCCAGCGACGAGCGTGCCGTGCCGTAGTAGTTGCCGAAAACCTCGGCGTGCTCCAGAAACTGGCCGGCTGCCACCATCCGCTCAAACACCTCGCGGCTGGTGAAGTTGTATTCGCGCCCGTCCTGCTCCGAGCCGCGCGGTGGGCGCGTGGTCCAGGAGACGGAAAATTTGATTCCCGTCAACTGCTTGCGCACCTCGCTCACCAGAGTGCTCTTGCCCGAGCCGGAGGGCGCCGAAATGATGAAGAGAATTCCTGCCACTGTGCGTTTGTCCTTTAGGAGCTTAGTTGAAGTTTACGCCCTGCCGGTCTTCTTATTCCACGTTCTGAATCTGTTCGCGGGCTTTTTCGATCTCCGACTTCATTGCCAGCCCCAATTCGGTGATGCGCGTTCCCTTCCCTCCAGCGCCGCCAGTTTTTGAGAGCATGGTGTTGGCCTCGCGGTTCATCTCCTGGAGCAGGAAGTCGAGCTTCTTGCCAACTTCGCCGCCCGCCGCCAAAAGCTCGCGGAAGTGGCCGATATGCGTCGACATGCGCTCCAGCTCCTCGGCAACGTCGCTGCGCTCTACCAGCACGGCAACCTCCTCCAGCAAGCGCTGGCGATTGAACTCCGGGCCGGTGGCCGCCAGCAGCCGCTCAGTGAGCCGGGCCTGATAGCGCTCTTCGACCTCGGGCCGCAGCGCCGCGACACCCTCGACAGCCTCTGCCAGCCGGTCCAGCGTGCCGCGCAGAATCGCCTCCAGAGCCTCGCCCTCGCGCGCCCGCATCGTCTTCAACTGCTCCAACAGCGGCCCTATCTCTTGCTGCACGCTTTCGGTCAACGCGATCTGATTCTCGTCGCCGTTCGAGCGATTATCGCTTTGCAATGCTCCAGGCAATCGCAGAGCGGCATTCAGGTCCGGCTGGCCGCCCAGCGCATGCTCCTCGCGCGCCGCCGCAAATGCTGCCAGGTACCCGTTCACCAGCTCCCGGTTGTATCCGGCCGTTTGCTGGCTGCTGCGGTCAATGGAAAGAGTCAGATCCACGTGGCCACGAACCAGATTGTCCTTGATCGCCTTGCGCAGCTCCATCTCCAGCGCATCCAGTCCCGAAGGCAAGCGCAACTGCACGTCAAGAAAACGATGGTTTACGCTCTTTACCGTGAGCGTGTAGCTGAGCTGGCCCTCATCGGGGAGGGAGACACGCACCTGCGCGCGCGCAAACCCGGTCATCGAATAAATCGGCATTTTCTATTTTCCATTCCCGTTTCCGTTATTTTCCGGCATATCCATGAATTGCAATTGATAGAGCCGCTGATAGGTGCTGGATGCGCTCAGCAGCTCGTCATGGGTTCCAATGGCGGTGATGCGCCCGTCCTCCAGCACCGCGATTCGGTTGGCGCGGCGAATAGTTCCCAGCCGATGCGCGATCACCAGCACGGTGCGGTTCTGCATCAAATTAGCCAGCGCGGCCTGCACCAGCGATTCGCTCTCGGCATCCAGTGATGAAGTAGCCTCGTCGAGAATCAGCACTGGCGCATTCTTCAACAGGGCGCGCGCGATGGCCAGCCGCTGCCGCTCGCCGCCGCTGAGCCGGAAGCCTTTTTCGCCGATCACAGTGTCGTAGCCTTGCGGCATGCCCAGAATGAACTCGTGGGCCAGAGCGTTGCGCGCGGCCTCTTCCACCAGCATCATGTGCGTATCGGGCTGGCCGTAGGCGATGTTGTTGCGCACCGTGTCGTTGAAGAGAATGGTCTCCTGCGTAACCTGGGCCACCTGACGGCGCAGCGAGGCCAGAGTAAGGTCGCGCAAGTCGTGTCCGTCGATGAGAATGCGGCCGCTGGTTACGTCAAAGAAGCGTGGAATCAGATTGGCCAGGGTGGTTTTTCCCGCGCCGCTGGGGCCAACCAGCGCCAGCACCTCGCCGGCCAGCATATCCAGATCGACGTGATGCAGAATCTGGTGCTCGCCCTCTTCGGTGGAGTAGGAGAAGCCCACATCATCGAACCGGATGGACTCTTTAAAACCCTTCAATACAACCGGATGCTGGCGCTCCTTCACGTCGTCCTCGGTGTCGAAGAAGCCGAAGATCGACATGGAGGCGCCCATTGCTCCCTGGAAGCTGTTATAGAAGTAGGCGAACTTGCGCACCGGATCGTAGAGCTTGAAGAGCAGGATGATGAAAGCGCCGAACATGCCCATGGTCATGTGGCCGTGGCGGATTTCATTGCGTCCGATGAACAACAGCATGGCGATGGCCACCGCGCCGATGCTGTCCATGAGCGGCGAGCTGATGGAGTAAATGCGCAGGTTGCGCAGGTTGGCGCGGAACAGGCGGCGGGCAGCGCTTTTGAAGCGCAGAATCTCCCACAGTTCGGTGTTGAAGGCCTTGACGATGCGGTTGCCGGTCACCGTCTCATGAAGGATGTTTTGAATCTCGGCGAGCTTGTCCTGGCCGGTGCGGGTGCGGATGCGGACCTCGTGGCCGATCTTGCGCGCCGAGGTGACCACCACGGGAATGAACAGCAGCAGCGCCCAACTGAGGTAACCGCCAAGTTTGATAACCAGGAACAACCCGGCAGCGAAGGTGAAGAATTGCTGCAGGAATTCGCTGATCACCGAGCTGACCGCGTTCTGCACGCGGTCTACGTCGTTGATGAGCGTGGAAAGGATGGTGCCCGTGGCGTGCTTGTGAAAAAAGCTTGAGGAACGCCGCAATGTGGCTTCGTAGAGGTGGTTGCGCAGGTCGGTAATGGTGCCGTAACCGGCGTAGTTCACCAGGTAGGTGCCGGTGTAATCGCAGAGGCCCTTGACCAGCGTGGAGACCACCAGCGCAAAGGCCACCACCGTCCAGGCATTGTGCATGTGCAGGAAATGCGGGACCAGGAGCCTCAGGTCAAAGTGCCATGGGCTGTTGCGGAGACCGAGAGTGATGGGGCCTTCGGGCGCGTCCGGCTTGAGAACCTGGTCGAAGATGGGCTGGAAGAGCAAGGTGCGGAAGGTGTCCAGCACGCCGACCATGGCCAGCAGGAGCACTCCCGGCAGCCACTCGATCACGTAGGGCAGGCCATAGCGCAGCAGGCGGAGGATGCTCTTCATGCCGGTTGGCCCGCCTCGCGGGCGCATAGAACCGGCGCCGGCCACCGGAATCGGTCGCTCAACTCCATCCCTGTATTGTATCCGGGCGGGGGCGCTGGATATCGCTGGCCTGCAAGGGGCAGATCAGTATGCCTTCAGGTCCACGATGGCCTTGAGGATGGTCTCCGGCTGGGGGAGGATGGCGTCTTCGAGCACCGGCTGGTAGGCCACGAAGGTGTCCATGGCGCCGACGCGGCGGACGGGCGCATCGAGAGAGTCGAAGAGCTCATCGCCGATGCGCGCGGCGATCTCCGCCCCGTAACCCCAGCTCAACATATCCTCGTGAGCCACGATGACCCGGCTGGTCTTGCGGACGGAGTTTGCGATGGCCTCCCAGTCGTAGGGGTTGAGGCTGCGGAGATCGATAATCTCCACGTCAATGCCCTGGCGCTGCGCCTGCTGCGCGGCCTGCAATGCGCGGGGCACAAGAGCGCCGTACGTCACCAGAGTGATGTGCGAGCCGGGCCGGACGATTTTGGCCTTGCCGAAGGGGATGGCGAACTCCGGCCCCGGATAGGGCGCGCGACCCCAGGTCTCGCGGTAGAGCCGCTTGTGCTCCAGAAACAGCACCGGGTCGTCGCAGCGGATGGCGGTGCGCAGCAGCCCGTTGGCGTCCAGGGCGTTGGAGGGAAAGGCCACGCGCAGCCCCGGAATGTGGGTGAACAGGCTCTCGCCCGATTGCGAGTGATAGATGGCGCCGCCGGTGAGGTAGCCGCCGATGGCCGCGCGGATCACGGCCGGAGAGGCCCACGCGCCGTTGGACCGCCAGCGCATCACGGCCAGCTCATTGTGAATCTGGTGATAGGCCGGCCAGATGTAGTCGAAGAACTGGATCTCGACCACCGGCTTCATGCCGCGGGCCGCGTAGCCCACGGCGCGGCCAACGATATTGGCCTCTGCCAGCGGCGAGTTGAAGACCCGTTCCGACCCGAATTCGGTTTGCAGGCCCGCGGTGAGCTTGAAGACGCCGCCTTTGCCCTTGACCTCCGCGAGCGCCTCCTCGCGGCTGGCGTCGGCAATGTCCTCGCCATAGACCACGATGCGCGGATCGCGGCGCATTTCGTCGTGCAGGCAGGCGTTGATCAGGTCTGCCATGGTGCGCGGGCTGCTTCCCTTGGCGCCGCCGGCTTTTCCCCCGCCGGCAGCCCCCGGCGCCTGCGCCTGCTCCGTGGCGAAGGCCGAACTGGTGGGGTCCAGATCCTCGGAATAGACGTGCCTGCCGATTTCCGCCACCTTCGGCAGCGGAGCCGCCAAAGCGCGTTCGGCGGCTTCGGCGGCCTCAAGGTCCAGTTCGTGTTCCAGCGCGTTGATCTGCTCCTCGGTCAGGATCCCCTCGCGCAGGAGACGCATCTGCATCTTGGCCAGCGGATCGCGCATGGCGTCGGCCTCGCGCTCGGCTGTGGAGCGGTACAGCCTGTCGTCGTCGGAGAACGAGTGGGAATAGGACCGCACGCAGTGGCCATGCACAAAGGCAGGCCCCAGGCCGGCCCGGCAGTGCGCCACCGCAATCTCGAAGGCCCGCAGGCTGGCCTCCGGATCGGTGCCGTCCACCTCGGCAAAGTGGAAGTTGGGGAAGTTGGCCACCAGCCGCGAAATATTTCCGCCAGGCGTGTTCACTTCCACCGGGACGCTGATGGCGTAGCCGTTGTCTTCCACGCAGAAGACCACGGGGAGCTTGCGGTTGGAGGCGGTGTTGAGCGCTTCCCAGAACTCGCCCTGCGAGGTGGAACCCTCGCCCACCGATGTGAAGACCACTTCGTCGCCGTGAAACTCCACGTCCTCAAAAGCCCGATAATCGCCGCCGGCTTTCACAGCGGTCTCAGGATGGCGGCTGAAGTAGCGGCCCGCCTCCGCGCAGCCCACGGCATGGAGCAGTTGCGTCGAGGTGGAAGAAGAGGTGCTGACGATATGCAGAGGGCGGCTGCTCCAGTGGGTGGGCATCTGGCGGCCGGCGCTGGCCGGATCGGTGG
>JBEKFS010000110.1:0-11476 GCA_050013195.1 Occallatibacter sp. | reverse complement strand
ATTGACGTGCTGTGGGGGCTGGCGGGGCCGGTCGAGGGGCTGAAGCACCACCGCGGGATTACGCATACGTTCATTGCCGTGCCAGTTGTGGCGGCGGTGGTGGTGGGGATGGTTTGGCTCTACGATTATTGGCGGCGTTCTCGCAAGGCCAATCCGCCCAGCCAAAACGCAAAAGCGCCCCCGGCGTTGCGCTGGGGATGGCTTTATTTGACGGCGCTGATTGCGGCGCTGAGCCACTTGCTGCTGGACTGGACAAACAACTACGGGCTGCGGCCATTTTTCCCCTTCAATCCGCGCTGGTATGCGGGGAGCTTTGTTTTTATTGCCGAGCCGGTGATTTGGGCACTGCTGCTGGCGGCGCTGGTGATTCCGTGGCTGCTGGGGCTGATTGGCGGGGAGATTGGCGTACGTCGTGTGCAATTTCGCGGGCGGGGATGGGCGATCTTCGCGTTGACGTGACGGGGATGGTGCTGCTGTGGGGTTGGCGCTGGGCGGAGCAGGGACGGGCGCGGGCGCTGGCTGAAAACACACAAATCACGACGGCTCCGGTGAATCGCATGGCACTGGAACCATATCCCATCAATCTCTTCCGCTGGCACGCGATTCTGGAGACGGCTGAGTATTACCAGACCGCCGAAATCAACACGCTGAGCGGGGATATTGTGAGCGACCCGCGCCGGGACGTGCTCTACAAGCCGCCAGCGACCGCGGCCACAGAGGCGGCCAAACGCACGCTGCTGGGGCAGGTTTATCTGGACTGGGGCACGTGGGCTGTGGTGCGCGACGTGGGCCCTGAACCCATTCCTGGTCTGGTGCCGAGCCTGAAGCCGCCGCAGCTGCCGCTGAACCAAACGTGGACGACGGTTGAATTTATTGATTTGCGCTTCGACTATCCGTTTTTTGGATCCGGCAGAGGCACTGGCCGGAAGCCCCTGAGCGGCTGGGTTTATATCGTGGATGGCCGCGACGAGGCGGGCGAGGTGCTGAACGGGCGGGAGCAGCGCTAATGGAATTGCTCCGAATGAAAAGATTTGTTCATGGCGTCAAGGTTGCGGGTTGACCCGGCGAGGCGCGACCCGCAGAATGAAATGAACGCCGGTATATCGCCCGGAAAGTATTTTCCCCTGGGGCGACGACGGAATTCTGAAATCTGAGGTGTCCATGCCCGCTTATCTTCTGTTGCTGGTTGCCGTGTTGAGCCGTTTGCTGCCCCATGCCGGGTGGCTGAATTTTACCGCAGTGGGCGGCGCTCTACTGTACTTTGGCGCGCGGCGGCCATGGCGGGAGATGCTGGTTCCAATTGTGGCGCTCGCGGGCACCGACTATATCCTCCACGTTTACAGCTACCACTACACCTTTGCCTGGCAACTTTATGCGGCCACGTGGGCGTGGTACGGGATGGCCATGGCGCTGGGGTATATTCTGCTGCACGCACGGACGACCTTTGTGCGGGTGGCTGCGGGCGTGCTGCTGGGGCCGACCTCGTTTTTCATCGTGTCGAACTATGCGACCTGGGTGAGCGGCTTCGCATACCCGTATCCGCACACGCTGAGCGGGCTGGGCATGTGCCTGGCGGCGGGTGTGCCGTTCTATCGCAATGATCTGGCTTCGACAGCCATCGTGGCCGGGCTGGCGTTTGGGCTTCCGGTGCTGGTGCGTCGGATGAACGCGGCGCGGACACAGATGGCGCTGGCGGGGAAGTAAGTTCTTCGATTCCCACCCTAGCCGCAAAAACAAGAACGCGGCGAGGGTGGTGCATCTCGCGCTTATAAATCCGGCAGGCTTTCGGGAAATGCTTTATTCCGATTCGCCCACTACGGTGTACCTGCGCGTAGTTCCATCCGCAAACAATAGCTCATATACACGCACATACTCCTGGTTTGGGTCGATCTTGTCTTGAGATATCCGCGCCTTGTAGTCGCCTACCGGCAGTACTTTGGCGACGGCGTACGCTTGCAGTTCGTAGTGTTTTTCGTCGATGGTTACGTTGAGTTGCTGGATTCCCGATCCCGGGATCGCTTCCGATGAATACACATGAACGGCAATTGTGTAATCACTGATATTCTGCACAGGCTTCTTTTCGGCGCAGGCCATCGCGGGCACCAAGAGCAAAATTGCAATCAGAACTTTTTTCATTGCTATCTCCAAAAACATTTGGGCAATGCCCCATACTTGCAGATTCTTTCGGTCGAACGTATGAGCAGCCAGATTCAAAGACTCAGCTTGGGATCAGCCATCAATCTTCCAGCTTGCCGGCACGCTTCTTGCGTATGAACCACACTGCAAAACCGATCACAGCGAGTCCGCCTACGACGGCCAGCAGAACGAGTCCGTGATGCTGCACCACGTCCACCACACCTGGGCCCAACTTGATCACCAGCACGGAGAGCACCAGCCAGCGAACCATTCTTCCGCAAAAGACCGAAAGCATGAACGGCGCCACGCGCATCTCAAAGACGCCGGCGGCAAAGACGCAGGCCTTCCAGGGCGCGGGCGGGGGCAGCATGGAGGGAATCATCATGGCCAAAAATTCCTGGCGCTCGAAACGTGCGCGAATCTTTTCGTAATGCTTACGATTTACGTGCTTGAGCAGAAAGAGTTCGCCGCCGGCGCGGCCCAGTCCGTAAGGCAGCAGGCCGCCGATGGCTGAACCGACGGCGGCCAGCAGGCAATAGAGCCAGAAATGGCTTTTGTCGTACCAGACGTAGCCGGCCAGGATGGCGTCCATGGGAATGGGAATGGTGGACGAATCAAGCAGTGCGGCCGCGCCCACGCCCCAAACACCGAACTTGGCCAAAAAACCAGCTAAAAAAAGGGCTACAAGCTTCCACTTGGCCATCAATCGAAGAATAAACTGCTTCAAAAAGGGTCCCCTTCCGCCCGCAAATCCGTCTTACTATCAGAATCCATTGTACGGGCCGGAGCAGTGGGCAGGATTTTGCCCAGGATGAGAGAATAGAAAGAAAGGACTCGAAATGGAGCGGCGGGCGCGCGTGTGCCCAGGGATGCTCCTCAGGAACGAATGCCCACCGATAAAGAGCCAAGCGATGTGAACGAGCCCAGCGGGCCTGCAACGGCCAACCTTGATCCGGAGACGCCGGAGCAAGGCGGTGAGTTGCGTCCGGCAGAGTCCACGTCCCCGGTGGTTCGCGGCTCGCGCTGGATCGACTACGACACCCACGAGCTGTTGCAGATGATCAGCGAGATGGAGGACGAGCGGCGCTGGGCGCGCCTGCGCGAGGGCTTCTGGCTGGCCATCCTCTTCCACCTGGCATTGCTTTCCGCGGTGACCTGGATTCCCAAGTACATTTTCAAGATTCCGCCGGTAGTTGACCGGAATAAGCTCCAGACGCACAAGGATTTTACGTATCTGGATACGCCATACACGTTGCCGCCCAAGCCGATTATCAAGCCGCTCCCGCAACATCCGCTGATTGACCAGAAGACGATGGAAGAGATGAAGCGTGCGAATCCGCCGGCTCCGGAGGCCGCGCCGAAGCCTGCCGCACCGGCTGCGCCGCCGCCCCCGCCGCCCAGCCAGCAGTCGCAGCTTGAAGCGCCACGTCCGGCGGCTGTGCCTGCCCGGCCCAACTTTGCTTTGGGATCGCAAAATCCCGCCGACCAGTTGCGCGAGGCAATGAAGGGCGCATCGAAGGAGCGCGGCATGGGCGAGGGCAATTTGCCCGGCCACGGCGGGCTGGCGCGGCATCCCGGCGCGGGCACGGGCGGCATCGAGGTACTCTCTGACACGCAGGGTGTGGACTTCACCAGTTGGCTGGCGCGCTGGCATTGGGAGACGGAACGCACCTGGGACCCGCTGATTCCCGACGAGGTGAATGCGCCGATTTACAAGTCGGGGATGGTGGCGATTCGCTTCAAAGTGCTGCCCAATGGACGGCTGATGGACGGCAGTTTGATTTTGGAGGGCCGCTCGGGCGATGTGGCGCTGGACCGCGCGGCATGGGGCGCGTTGACCGGCTCGAATTATCCGCCGCTGCCCAGGGATTTTCACGGGCCGTACCTGGAACTGCGGGCATGGTTCCTCTATAACATGGAGCCGCCGCGGTAGGGAAAAGCCGCTAGCTTATCCGAGCGAAAAATCTCAGCCAGCGGTGATGGTCTCCAGGTCCTAGCGTTGTTCCATGCCCTCTTCGATTCGGGGCAGATTCTTCTCCTGTTTTTTCCCTTGCTCCAGTACGTTGCCATGTCGCTTATCCGACCGCAGCAATAGCCATGCGAAGATGAGCCCCACCACGCCGAGACTCGCGAACATGATCTGGGTCGCGGTATACGTTCCAGTGACGTCGCGGAGTTTGCCATTCAGGAAGGGGAAAAGCCCGAGACCCAGATTCTGGATGGCCGTCATCAGGCCGAAGGCCGTGCCCACGCGTTTCTCCTCCACCACGAGAGGAACAGAAGGCCACATCGCCGCGGGCACAAGCACAAAAGCGGCGCCGAGCAGGACCATGCTGGGGATGGGATTCCAGTGGGTGATGCCCATGATCAGGTGGGCGGGAATCAGAATGAGGGAGCCCACCACCATGAGCGTGGCGCGCTTGCCGATGCGGTCCACCAGGTCGCCGGCGAAGGGTGCGAAGACCATGGATGCGAAGATCACGATGCTGGTGATCCCCCCTGCCGTCGAGAACATGTGCATGAAGTTGCCGAAGATCTGGTACAGAAATCCGCCCGTGCTTGCGCTCACGAGCGGGATGCCCCACTTGTCGTGGAACATGTCTGTGGCGAGGGCCGTGAAGGGGAAGATGGCGCTGTAAAAGGTTACACAGAGAAGGACTACAAACCAGAAGGAGGAGTTGAACTTCTTGATGTCCGAGAAGACGATTTTGTCGCCGCCGTCCGGCTTCGGAAGCGCGAGCACCTTCTCCCCATGGCGGTCCATGGCAACATAGACCAGGTTGCACAGCACGGAGAAGAGGCAGAAGCCCGCCGCTGCCCAGAGAGCCGTGCGGTAACTGCCGTAATAGTGGGCGATGAGTTCCTCGGTATTGAAGCTGAAGAGGGTTCCGACGCGGCTGATGGTGAGGGCGATGCCGAAGGCCAGAGCCATCTCCTTGCCCTTGAACCAGCGGCTGATGATGGCGCTCTGCACCACGATCAGGGATTCAGAACCCGCGCCGAAGATCAACCGTCCGGCGAAGAGCTCCCACTTGGTGTGGGCAATGGCCACTATCGTAGCGCCGAGGAGGACGAGCATGCAGAAGAGCATGCTGGCCCGGCGGGGGCCGAGCTTGTCGTAAAGCATGCCGCCGAAGAAGACGATGATGATGGCGGCCACGGAGTATGCCGTGTAGAGATTCCCGATGGTGCTGCGGTCCAGATGCAACGCATCAATGAGTGTGGGCGCGAGGGCTCCGATGCTGTCATAAGCGAAATAGCTGCCCAGGACAATCAGGCTGATGAACATCAGGATGGTGAAGCGGTAAGGGCGCCTCGATGGATGAAAAAATCCGATTGATTCAGGAGTTTTAGTCTCGGAAGCGGGTAAACGACGGGACGGTTCAGGCATGAGGGCGATGATCCTCTGGGCGCGGCAGAGCCGGCAATTCTGAAGTGGAAATACGCAACTTATTAAGCTAGCAGATTGAGGCTGGAATTGGCTGGAGATGGAACAAATTTCGGCGCATCAAAATTCCGAATTTTTGGCGAGGGGGAAGCGCTCGCGGATTTCGTAGCGAGAACCGGCTGGCGAGAGGAAGCTTTCGTAAAGGAGAAATTCGCGGGCGATAAAGCGGGTGAAGTTGGACGGACGGCGGATTTTGGCTTTGAGTTGGTCGAGATTATGACGGCCTTTGCTGCGCGCGAGCGTGATGTGAGGCTGGAAGGAGCGAGTCTCGGGAACGAAGCCGCAAGGTTGTGTGGCCGTGGTGACATGTTCCTGAAGTGAAATCAACTCGGGCGTGAGGCGGACGCGTGCGATGAAAACGCCGGCGCGCTCGAAGCAGTCCAACTCCTCCAGGCACACAGGAACGGGCGGCGATTGCAGGGCGCGCAAACGATCGACTACGCATGTGTATTGCTCCGGGCTGGTGCTGCCCAGAAATTGCAGAGTGACGTGCCAGGATTCTGGCGCGGTCCAACGAAGGCCGTCCGCGCTGGAGCGAAGCCGCGACGAGGCTGCGCGGAGTTCGTCGATCACGGCTGCAGCTAGCGGGATTCCGATAAAGAGGCGCATGGTTAGGGCTTCGGCTCCGTCGAGCGCATGAACTCCGCCAGGTAGTCCTTCCACACTGCGGCAGCCGTATGGGTTCCGTGGCCGCGCGTGGCGTCGGAGATGGGCAGCAGTATAAAGCGCGCGTGGGGCATACGCTTGACCATCTTTTCCGCAATGCCCAGCTCGGGCGGGTTGATGTAGTCGTCGGCGGAGTTGATCCACAGCACCGGCGCGGTGATTGTCTCAAGTTTTGGGCTGGGGTCGTAGTTGCGGCTGGCGTTGGTGTAGAAGATCAAATTATTGGCGTCAGTGGAGGCCATCACGCGCTTGAGATAGTTCTCCACATACTGCTCGGCTGCGTCGCGCGTGGGCGCCAGTTTCTGCATCTGAAGCGGGCTCGAACCCATCACGAGGAGCATCTCGTTTGCGGTGCGCAGGCCCTGGACCGGCTCGGTCTGGTACTCGCCATCCATCCACGCGGGGTCTTGCTTGATGGCCTGGATAGCCATGGATCGCATCATGCGGTTGCGGCCCGCGATCTGCACCGGCAGGCAGGCAAAGGGCGCCAGGGCGTCCATGAAGCCGGGATAGGTTTCGCCCCAGACAAAGCTCTGCATGCAGCCCATGGAGGTTCCGAGGATGAGGCGGAGATGATCGATCTTCATCTCGTCAAGCATCATGCGCTGGCTGCGCACCATGTCGTCGTAATCGTAGGCGGGGAAGCGGGCGTGCAGGCCGTCAGAGGGTTTGGAGCTTTGGCCGTGGCCGATGTCGTCGGGCAGGATGAGGAAATATTTTGTGATGTCGAGCGGCGCGCCGGGGCCAAAGAGCACATTGGAGAAGATGGGGTTCAGCAGGGAGTGGGCACTGCCGCCGGTGCCGTGCAGCAGGAGGATGGCGTTATCGACGTGTCCGGCTGCGTTGCGATGAATTGTTCCCAGAGTTAGGTAGTGCAGCTTAAGCTCTGGCAGCGTTTCGCCGGTGCCGAAGCGGAAATTGGGGAGAACGACGGTCCCGTCCACCGTGGGCCAGGTGATGGCCGGCGACTGCGAGGCGGCGGGAGGGGCTACGGGAGGCATGGACATGGTTTGGCAGTAGGCTGTGAGGCTGAAGAGAAGGGTGGCTGCGATCAAAAAGCGGGTGATGCGAAGGGACATTTGAGCACTCCTGGAGCGAGCGATCCGCGCACAACCCAACCTTCGCTTTTTTTAGGAGGCAGTGTCAAGCGGGGGGCATGAGGCGATTCATGGGCTGCTGGGTAAAAGAGTTGGAACCCGGTTTGGTTGAGCGCAAGAAAAGCGCCGGAGCCTGTTGATTCCGGCTCCGGCGCCTGGGTTCATTCAGATTGCGCACTTCAATCGAGGGCGTCGATGTAGTGCGCCAGAAGCACCGGTTGTCCCGAGGTGGGATCCTTCAGCAACAAGCCGACTACGCGCACGTTCGCTCCCGCTTTCACGTCGCTCAGTTGGGTCAGGCCGTCCCGGAATACAGTATTGGTCAGGTCGTAGACGGTTATTGTCTGAGGCACCAGTACGCCGGCAAAGCCATCGATTTGCATCTGGAAGGTGCTGTTGGCCGTGTTCACGCTGCTGACCGTTCCGTTGTAGCCCCAGTGCCGCAGCACGACCCTTTTTACGGTCACCTGGTTGGGATTGGCCGCGCCGCTCGCGGGCCCGCCCACGGCGATGTCCTGACCAGGAAGGAGTTGGATGGAGTTGAAGAGGAATTGCGACAGCAGCTTGTCGTGCATCTGGGCGATGAAGTAATTCTCATTGCCGCTCAGATCCAACTGCGCAATCTGCCCCAGCGTGATTCCGGTGGTAGTGGGCAACAAGCCGCGCACATACAGGTCGACTGTAACGGGAGGCGGTGCTAAAGTGCACATACACACCATAGCGTACGTAATCTGCCCGGTAGCGAAGAAGCCGTTCTGGGAGAGGATCGCCACATCATCGACGTCGAGAGTCTGGTCGGCCTTGTCCAGCGTGCCGCTGACCTCGACGATGCTGCTGGTGGTCAGATTGCTGATGCTCTCGCTGTTTTCCCACTCCGTTGAGCCGTTGACGTTGATGGTGAACTGCTGGCCGTGCGGTCCCTGCACCACAAAGGATTGCGTTCCCACGCTGACCACGGCAGCGATAAATGTGTCAATGTAGCCATTGGGATCCGTCGTTGCCACCGAGCTAATGTTGAAGGTCGGCGTTACCGCACCGGTGATGTTGCCGCTACCGTCCACCTCGATGGACTTGCGCAGATCGAAGTCCACGTACAGGCCAACCGGAGTCCCCGCCTTGGTTATCACCAGGGGCGAAGCCAGAGTTGCGGTGTAGGTATAAGTAGATGCGGAGGAGGGATAGGTTGCAGCTTCGGTTGCGATGGTGGGCGCGCCACTGCCTGGCACGTTCAGGTAGCCAATGGTTGCCGGTCCCAGGGTGATCTGAATCTGGGAATAACTGCCCACCGGCACATCGTTCATGTCCAGGAGTGTCTTAAGCCCGTTAAACCGGGCAAAATCGACCGTGGGCGTGCCGCTGAGCAAAGGAATGCACTGTGCAAGAGTGGTAGGCGGATAGGTCACGACAGCGCAGACGCTTTGCACCTGCACGTTAAACGAAACGACACTTGCCATGGGGGCATCGTGGCCTACCACGAACATCGGACCGGTTACGGACGAACCAGACGGGTTGGTTGTTGAATTCATTTGAGTGCCACAGCCCACTTCCAGCAATGCGGCGACTGTCAACGTAACGAATGCGATGAACAAATGCTTGCCGTGCGTCCTGAAGCTCATGTCAGATGCCTCTCTATTGTTCTCGAACTGTTCCGATAAATGGAGTACCAGGTTTGAGCAGAACAGCTTGGATCGAAGTTTAAGTGAAAACGCCATGCTCGATTCCAGCCTGTGCCACGCTCCCATAGGGCTGGACGCGTTTATGTATCGAAAGTTGACAAACTCCGCAGGTTTCTTTTCGACGCCCTGAAGCATATTCTCGCAATTTCGGTAGAACGAGGGTGGAAAAGCAAACATCAGGTTTTCGGGGTTTTCCCGTACTTTCCGCAAAGAACGTGGAAGGGTGGAGGCGGCCGGCAGTCCCGTTGAACCGGCTGTTTTCTCCTGCCGGGGCTGAGCGATAAAATCGATGCATCCCATGCGTATCCGCACAGCCGGAACGCGGGAGAAAGGCTTCCCAAGATGAATAGTTTTTCCAGCCGGACAAAACTCACCTCCGGAAATCGAACCTATACGATTTATAGTTTGCCGGTGCTCAAGGCGCGCGGCTTCAACCTGAACCGGCTGCCCTTCAGTTTGAAAATACTGCTGGAAAACCTGCTGCGCCGCGAGGATGGCGTGAACGTGACGGCCGCCGACATCGAGTTTCTGGCTAACTGGAACGCCAAAGCCGAGCCCAGCCGGGAGATTGCCTATATGCCGGCGCGGGTGCTGATGCAGGACTTTACCGGTGTGCCCGCCGTGGTGGACCTTGCCGCAATGCGCGACGCCATCCGGACGCTGGGCGGCGACCCGGTGCGCGTGAATCCGCTGGCTCCGGCCGAACTGGTGATCGACCACTCGGTGCAGGTGGACGAGTACGGCACGGCCGCGGCCTTTGACGCCAACACGCTGCTGGAGTTTCAACGCAACCGTGAGCGCTATGCGTTTCTCAAATGGGGGCAGACGGCATTCAGAAATTTTTCAGCGGTTCCGCCGGGCATGGGCATCTGCCATCAGGTAAATCTGGAGTACCTGGCCAGGGTGGTCTTCACGACCGAGATTGACGGCGCGATGGTGGCGTATCCAGATACGCTGGTGGGCACCGATTCACACACCACGATGATCAACGGCCTGGGCGTGCTGGGCTGGGGCGTGGGCGGCATCGAGGCCGAGGCGGCGATGCTGGGCCAGGCTGTATCCATGCTGGTTCCGCAGGTGGTGGGCTATCGGCTCGTCGGTAAACTGCGCGAGGGCGCTACGGCGACTGACCTGGTGCTGACTGTGACTCAGGCACTGCGCAAACTGGGTGTGGTGGGCAAGTTTGTGGAGTTCTTTGGGCCGGGCGTGGCCGCGTTGCCGCTGGCCGACCGGGCGACGATCAGCAATATGGCTCCGGAGTACGGAGCGACTTGCGGCATCTTTCCGGTGGACGAGGAGACGCTGCATTATTTGAGATTGACGGGACGCAGCGAGGAGCAGATTGCGCTGGTCGAGGCTTACTACAAAGCTCAGGAGATGTTTCTCGCCGCGGAGACGCCGGAGGCCGTGTATACGCAAACTCTCGATCTGGATCTGGCGGACGTTGAACCTTGCGTTGCCGGACCCAAGCGCCCGCAGGATCGCGTGCTGTTACGGGATGTGGCTGACTTGTTTGCGGAGGAGCTTCCCAATCTGCTCTCGCCAACAGCCAAGCCGCTGGGAACGCGAACGGCGGCCAGGTGGGAGCGGGGAGCGGTTACGGATGCGGCGCTGGCGGCTGCGGGCGTGACGAATACAGTGCAAGGCCGGTTTGGAGTTGATCCCGACACCTATCTCGATCATGGCTCGGTGGTGATTGCGGCGATTACCAGTTGCACCAACACTTCGAATCCCTCGGTGATGGTTGCGGCGGGAATTCTGGCTAAGAAGGCCGTCGAAAAGGGGCTGACCATACCGCCGTGGGTGAAGACCTCGCTGGCGCCGGGTTCGCGAGTGGTGACGGATTACTACGCCAAGGCGGGCTTGCTTCCGTATCTTGAAAAGCTGCGCTTCAATGTGGTGGGCTACGGCTGTACGACTTGTATTGGCAACTCCGGGCCGCTGCCTGCCGACGTGTCCAAAAGCATCGACGAGCATGGGTTGGTTGCAGTCAGCGTGCTGAGCGGCAATCGTAACTTCGAGGGCCGCGTGAATGTGGACGTGCGGGCTAACTATTTAATGAGTCCGCCGCTGGTGGTGGCCTACGCTCTGGCGGGAAGGATTGGGCATAACTTCGAGAAGGAAGCGCTGGGCACGGACGGGGCAGGGAAGCCGGTCTATCTCAGAGACATTTGGCCTACGCAAGCGGAGGTGGCCGCGGCAATTGAAAAGGGATTGTCCAGTGAGATCTTCCGCAAGGAATATGCGACGGTGAGTTTGGGCGATGCTAACTGGCAGGGACTGAAGTTCCCCACCGGCGAAGTCTACCAGTGGGAGCCGAACTCGACTTATATTCGCAAAGCGCCTTTCTTTGACGGCATAACATCGACTCCGTCGCCAGTTACAGACATCTTAGGCGCGCGTGTGCTGGCAGTGTTGGGTGACTCAGTCACTACCGACCACATTTCTCCTGC